>CAYOZW010000273.1:0-612 GCA_964408495.1 uncultured Eubacteriales bacterium | reverse complement strand
TATTCAAGAAATATCGCCACCGCCATTTCACTACAGAGGCTTCGCTTTGTCCTGAACCGCTGTCTTTTCTTCCCCAAGGAGAGGACGCGGCGATTTATTTCCAGGGCAGAAAAAGGGGCGAGTTTTCCTATGTTTATTCCTCTTTTGCCGAGGAAGAGGTCAGCCTTTACGAATTCTCCAAGCAACGATTTATCTCTCTTTATTCGCCGGGCGCGGACGAAGGCAGAAGCCGTCTGGTCATCACCTTCGGCCAGAAGTATGACATCCAGCACTACGAGATCGAGGTGAATTTTGAACCGCGAAGCTTTGAACTTTCGGCGAAAGCCAGGATCACTCTGCTCAGCCAGGTGGGCCGGCTCGACGCCGTCAAATTCAAACTCCACCCCGAGCTGGAGATCCTGCGTATCTACGATGCCAAACACCGCGAGCTTTTCTTCACCCAGGACCCGGTCGGGAGCGTCTTCTATGTCTATTTCCTGGAACCGATCGTCCAGGACGCCGAGGCGACCGTCGAGGTTCTCTATCGGGGCCAACTGGAGCCTCCGGCTCAGGTGACCGATACCGTCGCGGCCCTGCAGGCTAAAGAGATCCACCCGATGCCGTTTCGGTATG
>CAYOZW010000272.1:0-4339 GCA_964408495.1 uncultured Eubacteriales bacterium | reverse complement strand
GCCTGATCAAGAGACTGGCGGCCAGGAAATGAGGGAAGCGGAATGAAGATAGCGGTGTCCGGAAAGGGGGGAGTCGGCAAATCGACGATCGCCGGGGTTCTGGCTCATTATTTCGCCCGGTCCGGATACCGGGTCCTGGCCGTCGACGCCGATCCCGACGCCAACCTGGCCTCGGCTCTCGGGATACCGAAGTCAGAAGCGGAAAGGATCGTGCCTATCTCTGAGCAGAGGGCACTGGTCAAGGAAAGGACGGGCGCTTCTCCCCGGCAATTCGGCCAGCTTTTTAAGCTCAACCCCAGGGTCGACGATATCCCCGAGGAGTACTCATTCACTTTTCGGGGCATCAAACTGCTGGTCATGGGGGCCGTTCGCAAGGGCGGGGAAGGATGTGCCTGCCCCGAGAATGTCCTGCTCAAGAGTCTGCTCTCCGAGATCATCCTCCGCCGGGATGAGGCCGTTATCGTCGACATGGAGGCAGGGATCGAACATCTGGGCCGGGCCACGGCGTCGGCCATCCAGGAAATGATCATCGTCGTCGAGCCGGGCACCCGAAGCATCGAGACGGCTCTGACCATCATGAAGCTGTCCCGGGACATCGGCCTCAAGAAGTTCCGGATTATCGGGAACAAGGTCCAGAACGATGACCAGGAGCGCTGGATTCGCTCTCGTTTTCCCCCCGCCCTGATATTAGGCATGATTCCCTACAGCGAGTCCATCCGGGACGCCGACCGGAATGAACAGGCGCTCATCGACATCTTGGATGACCGGCTTCGGGAAGTGTTCAAGTCGATCTTCTCGGGCCTGAGGGGGGATGGCATTTTTCGGAAAAAACAGCATAATTGTACCAATTCCAGGCTTTCCTTTCCTATCCTGAGCCGGCCAACAGAGCTATTCTGTGACCAGAACAGAGCGAGGTCTATCATGAGCTTTACCCCTCAAGGCTTGGCCACGGCTATCGGCAGCCTGCCCCACCTGAGTCCCGAGGCGGCCTGCCGGGTCATCCTGGAAAGCATCCCGGAAATCCCGATCTGGCCCCAGCTTCCGGCCGTGGATTTCCGGGAAGGCATGGAGATTCAATACTCCGAGGGGCTCCCCGGTGTCGTCCTCGATCCCGTCGGGCGAAGGATGCACTTTGATACCGGCGGGGATATCACCCCGGGGTTGGAAAAATTCTATGAGAACTATCTGGCTGAAAACCTTGATTGCTTCCGGATCTCTCCGGATTTCAGCCGGGGCATCTACGAGATGGAGAGAATGCTGGCGGCGCAGCGGCCATCGGGTCTTCTCTATTTCAAAAACCAGGTGACCGGTCCGATCACCATCGGCCTCGGCCGCACGGACGAAAACAAGCGCTCCATCTATTACAACGAGATGATGCGGGATGTGGTGGTCAAGGGCGCCGAGATGAAGGCCCGCTGGCTGTTGAGCCGGTTCCGGAAGCTCGAAGTGCCGCAGCTCTGCTTCATCGACGAGCCGATCCTCTCGGCCTTCGGATCCTCGACCTACGTCAGCCTCCAGCGTCCCGACGTCGTCCAATACCTCCGGGACGTCATCGCGGCCGTCCACAAGGAAGGCGGCTTGGCCGGGATCCACTGCTGCGGGAACACCGAATGGACGATGCTCATCGACGCCGGCACCGATGTCATCAGCTTTGATGCCTTCGACTACGGGGAGACCATCGCCTATTATCCAGGTCCTATCAAGGAATATCTTGAGAGTGGAGGAGTGCTGGCCTGGGGGATCATCCCGACGTCGGCCAAAATAAACGCGGAGACTGCGGAATCCCTGGTTGCACGGCTTCGTTCGGCTGTCGGGAACCTGGCCGGCAAGGGGATCCCGGAGAGCCTGATCTGGGAGAAGTGCTTGGTTACGCCGAGCTGCGGGACCGGGTCGCTTTCCGTTGATTTGGCGGAGAAAATTTTTGTCCGGCTGGCCGAGGTGAGCCGCCGGTTGCGGGCCTAAACGCCATGGCAGTCAACCGGGAGAAATCGTAAGGACAGCAGACAATGTCGAAAACGAAAAGTATTGACAATGCGGTCAACGAGATGCTCGAACACACCAAGAAGCGAGGCCTGGAGACGATCTGGGACAGGGCCGAGGAGCAGAAGCTTCACTGCGGATATGGGGAGCGAGGCCTCTGCTGCCGCGCCTGCTACATGGGGCCTTGCCGGATCAACCCGACCGGGAAGAAGCCGCAGAAGGGCGTTTGCGGCGCGAGCGCCGAAGTGATCGTTGCCCGCAACTTCGCCAGGATGATCGCCGGCGGTACGTCCGCTCATTCCGATCACGGACGGGAGGTGGCCAAGACGCTGCTTCTGGCGGCCACGAATCCCGATTCCGGGTATTCTATTCGGGATGTCCGGAAGCTCAAAAGGGTCGCCCACGTCTTCGGCGTCTCCGTCCAGGACAAACCCAAGGAAAGGATCGCCCTCGAAGTGGCCGAGCGGGCTCTGGCCGATTTCGGCCGGCAGGAGGGTGAGATTTCCTTTATCAAAGCGGCCCCGGAGAAACGGCAGGCTCTCTGGCGCAAACTCGACGTCGTGCCCCGCGGGATCGACCGCGAAGTCGTGGAGATGGTCCACCGCACGACCATGGGAGTCGACCAGGATCACCGCAACATCATGCTCCAGGGCGCCCGGACGGCCCTGGCCGACGGCTGGGGCGGCTCGATGGTCGCCACCGAATTCCAGGACATCCTCTTCGGAACCCCTTCCCCCGTCCGCGGGCAGGTCAACCTCGGCGTCCTCTCGAAAACCGACGTCAATATCGTGGTCCACGGGCATGAGCCCGTGCTTTCCGAGATGCTCGTCCTGGCGGCGAGGGACGAAGACCTCCTGGGGCTCGCCCGGTCGTCGGGAGCGACGGGAATCAACCTGGCCGGGATCTGTTGCACGGCCAACGAGGTCCTCATCCGGCACGGTCTGCCGATCGCCGGGAACGTTCTCCAGCAGGAACTGGCTGTGGCCACGGGCGCGGTGGACGCCATGATCGTCGATGTCCAGTGCATTATGCCCTCGCTCCCCCAAGTCTGTAAGAATTTCCACACCCTGCTCATCACCACCTCACCCAAGGCCAAGATAGAGGGAGCCAGGGTTGTGGATATCCAGGCCGAGAAGGCCCTCCAGGGGGCTAAGATGATCGTCCGGGAAGCCATCGCCAATTTCGCCAAACGGGGTCAGGTCGATATCCCCACGGAGAAGATGGACCTCGTCGCCGGCTTCAGCCATGAAGCCATCACCTACATGCTCGGCGGCTCCTTCCGCGGCTCCTATGTCCCCCTTAACGATAATATCATCAACGGCCGGATCAAGGGAGTCGCCGGAGTGGTCGGCTGCTCCAACCCCAAGACAACCCACGACAAGGGGCACGTCGGCCTGGTCGGAGAGCTCATCGCCAACGACATCCTCGTCGTCCAGACCGGCTGTTCCGCCATCGCCTGCGCCAAGGCCGGGCTGCTGACTCCGGAATCGGCTATCAAGCACGCCGGCAAAGGGCTGGCCGAGGTCTGCCGGGCGGTCGGGATGCCCCCGGTCCTCCACTCCGGGTCGTGCGTCGACAACAGCCGCATCCTGATCGCCTTGACCGAGATGGTCAGAGTCGGGGGGTTGGGGCAGGACATCAGCGACCTTCCCGTGGCCGGGGCGGCTCCGGAGTGGATGAGCGAGAAGGCCATCGCTATCGGCCAGTATTTTGTCGCCTCGGGCGTTTTTACGATCTTCGGCATCGGCCTCCCGATCACGGGAAGCGAGCCCTTCTGCCGCCACATCTTTGATGAGTACGAGGATCTCTTCGGCGGCCACTGGGCGGTCGAACGCGATGAGACCAAGATGGCCGGAATGATCATCGACCATATCAACCAGAAGAGGGAGAAGCTGGGGATCAGCAAGGGCAAGGAGAGGGTGTTGTTCGATATGGAGATGCGGCGTCAACTGGAAGTGTGATCATGTCGAAGACTATCGCCACAAGAGCCATCCGGGGCGCCCACAAGCTGGTCGCGAGGGCCGAGCGGGAGCTCCTCCGGGCCATCGAAGAAAAGGGACCGGACGCCCGGGTCGAATTCCCCAACACCGGCTACTATCTTCCCATATCGCACGGAATTCTCGGGCTGAAAATAGAGACTCTGGGCGGCCTGCGGGAGCTTCTGACCGAAGCTCAAGAGTTGCTGCCTTCGCTCCCCACGGATAACCTCTGGCTTCCCTATCTTGGGAGTACGCTCGATGCCGGGATGGCGACGCTTTTCGCCGATGAGATCATCGAGGCCGTCAAGTACACCCAGGACCCGCTCCCATACCTGTCCGAATCCAACCCGAGAGACGGCCGTCTCTGGCTCGGCGCGGCC
>CAYOZW010000271.1:0-4341 GCA_964408495.1 uncultured Eubacteriales bacterium | reverse complement strand
TCCGCGTTTGCTTTTAAGGGAGAAAAACTGGATGTCCGGGAGATCGGCGGAAGGCTGAACGCCGGAACAGTCCTCGAGGGCAGCGTCAGAAAGTCTGGAGACAAGCTTCGTATCACAGCTCAGGTCATCAATGTGGCTGACGGCTGTCACATCTGGTCAGAGAAGTTCGACCGCAATCTCAAGGATGTGTTCGCCATCCAGGATGAAATTTCCGGGGCCATTGTTGAGCATCTGAAGGTGAAGCTCTTGAAGGGAGAAAGGGACGCGGTCTTCAAACGTTACACGGAAGACATAGAAGCCTACAGCCTTTATCTCAAAGGCATCTATTTCCTGCGGATGTACACGGTCGATGGATTCCAGAAGGCGGTTGAATTTTTCCAAGCGGCGCTCCAGAAGGACCCGGATTACGCCCTGGCATACGCTGGATTAGCTGAAGTCTTTTATCCCGCTGCTTTTTGGGGAAATGTGCCTCCTCGGGAGGCTTATCCAAAAACCAAGGAATATGCCGAAAAAGCTCTGGAAAAGGATGATGCCGTCAGCGAAGCCCATGCCGCTTTAGGCCTCGTCTACACATTTTATGAATGGAACTGGCAGAAGGCTGAGAGGGCGTTGAAACGTGCTCTGGCGTTGAACCCAAACTCCTCCATCGCGCAGATGAGCTATTCGTGGTATTTGACACTGACAAGGCGCCATGGGGAAGCCGTCGCCGCGGCAAAAACCGCCCAGACACTGGATCCTCTTTCTCCCCTCATAAACGCACACGTGGGATTTGCCCTGTTTTGGGCGAGGAAGTTTGATGAGGCAATCGAAGAACTGACGGCGGCTCTCTCCATCACTCCCAGCTTTTATCTTTCCCATTATTATCTCTGTTTATGCTTAAAGGCAAAATCTAGAATGGAGGAAGCCATCCAGGAAAATGAAAAAGCGGTCCAGTTTTCCGCTGGAGCGCCCTTTCCGGCCATGCACCTTGCCGCGACTTATCTTGAAGTGGGAAAGAAAGAACAGGGTGAGAGTTTGCTCGAGTCCTTGAAGGCAAGATCAAAGCATGAATATCTCCCTCCTATGGGCTTTTATCTAGTTCATTTATTCAGTGGCGAGCTGGACCAGGCGTATGAATGGTTCAAGAAAGCCTTTGATCAAAGGGACAGTTTTTTCATGTGGTGCTTGGATTTTCCGATTAAGCGATATGATGTTCCAGACGAACCAAGGTTCAATGCCTTGCTCGAAAAAATTGGTCTGGAGAAATAACTCGCTGTTTTTCCGCTTCAAAAGTAAGATCTTTACTGAGTTATCCTGAGAGATTCTGTCCATTAGATCATCCCCTGATTGATCGCGCTTCAATATGACTCCTTCCGCATTCCTTGGCAGCTTTTGACATGTCGCTTCAGGGGCAATTGGTGGTTGCCAAATATCCTCGATGCAATTTCGGGCGAGAAAAGGCATTCTCGTGAAATCCAGTCCTGGTCAAATGGATTGTGAACCTAGCCTGTTTAGCCTAAAATGACAGTTTCTTGCACGTACGAGCATAAGGATTGATAGAGTGAGTTTTTTTTTAATCCTAGGGATCGCCCTGGCCCTGGCGATGGATGCCTTTGCGGTCTCCCTGGGCCTCGGGTTGAGCCTGAGGCCGGCGACGGGAGGCCAGACTCTCCGTCTGGCCTTTTCCTTCGGTCTTTCCCAGTTTGTGATGCTGGTCCTCGGCTGGGCGGCCGGTGAGAGAATCGTCCATTATATCTCCAGGTTCGACCACTGGGTGGCCTTTGCTCTCCTCCTTGGCGTTGGGGGGAAGATGATCTTCGAGTCGCTGAAGCCGGAGGAGGATGCGCAGGCTCAGCGTGCCGACCCGACGCGCGGACTATCGCTTTTCGTTCTCTCGGTGGCGACTAGCCTCGATTCCCTGGCCATCGGGCTGAGCCTGGGGACGCTGCGGGCGGCCATCGTCTTCCCGGCCGTCGTGGTCGGAATCGTGGCTTTTATCATGACGATGCTGGGGATGAAGATCGGGCCGGCCGTGGGGAAAGTCATCGGCCGGAGAGCCGGGCTTCTCGGCGGCGCAGTCCTGATCCTCATCGGGATCAGGATCCTGTCCGAACATCTTTGACCGGCAATCGGCTTTATTGACAAAATGCCCGAGTCCGTATAAATCTTAAACTGATTCTATTTACCGGATGTCCCCGGAGGCGCTTGACTCAACGGGTGGCACCTTGGGGAACGTCCCTCCAGGAGGCAAGATGAAAAACATAACGCGACGGGAATTCATGGGAAAGTCCGCCGTTGCCGCGGCCGGGCTGATGATTGTCCCCCGGCACGTCCTCGGCGGCAAAGGTTTTAAGGCACCGAGCGACACCCTGAACATCGGCTGTGTCGGGGTCATGGGGAAGGGCCAGTCCGACATCGCCAGCTGCAGCACCGAGAACATCGTAGCTGTCTGTGATGTCGATGATGAGATGATGGCCAAGTTCCTGAAGAGCGAGTACAACACTCCCGAGCAGCAGGAAAAATACTACCGGGCCGGCAAGTACCGCGATTTCCGCGAGATGCTGGAAAAAGAGAAGGATATCGATGCCGTCACGGTCAGCACACCCGACCATAACCACGCTGTGATCGCTATGATGGCCATCAAGATGGGAAAACATGTTTTCGTCCAAAAGCCCCTGACCCATACGGTCAAAGAGGCCCGGATGCTGGCCGAGGAAGCCAAGAAGGCCGGGATCGTTTCTCAGATGGGCAACCAGGGACATTCTAAAGAAGGAGCGCGCTTGATCAACGAGTGGATCTGGGACGGAGCGATTGGCCCGGTTCACGAGGTCCATGTCTGGACCAACCGGCCGATTTGGCCCCAGGGCATCGATGCGCCCAAGGAGACGCCGTCCTGCCCGCCCACCTTGGACTGGAACCTTTGGATCGGTCCGGCACCGTGGCGCTACTACCATCCGGCCTATCATCCTTTCGCCTGGCGCGGCTGGTGGGATTTCGGGACGGGCGCGCTGGGCGACATGGGCGCGCACCTCATGGACCAGCCCTTCTGGGCGCTCAAGCTAGGCCATCCGAAGACGATCCAGGCCAGCTCGACTAAATTCACCGAGGATTCTTACCCGGTGGCCGAAGTGGTCACTTATGAATTCCCTGCCCGAGGCAACATGCCGCCGGTCAAGCTGACCTGGTACGACGGCGGGCTGATGCCGCGGCGGCCCCAGGAGCTGGAGAGCGGCCGGATGATGGGCGACGATGGAGGGGGCTGCTTGTTCGTCGGGAAGAAGGGGATGCTGATGTGCGGCACTTACGGGGAGAATCCGCGGCTTGTTCCGGAGAAGTTGATGACGGACTACAAGCGTCCGGAACCGACCATCCCCCGTTCTCCGGGGATCCACGAGGAGTGGATCGCCGCCATAAAAGCGGGCCAGAAATCGACCACAGATTTTTCTTATTCGGGGACCCTGACCGAAGTCATGCTGCTCGGGAATATCGCCATCCGGATGGCCGAGGCCAAAACCGTTTTGGAGTGGGACCCGGTCAAGATGGAATTCTCTAACCTGCCCGAAGCCAACCAGTATCTCCACAAGGAATACCGGCCGGGCTGGTCGCTGTAGTGACGGGAGGAGAAGCCGATGAAAGAGATCCTGGGATTTGCCGTCGTCCTGCTGGTTATGCCGGGGCTGGTGGCGGCCTTGGCCGCCAAGGAAACGCCGCAGACAGCCGCTCAAAAGGCGGACCTGGAGAAGTGGCCCATCCATGACCTGAACCGGCCGGTGCCGCCGGTTGTCGACCCGGGACCGGCGGGGCCGCCCCTGCCCGCGCCCGCCGACGCCATCGTCCTTTTTGACGGGAAAAACCTCAGCCAATGGGAGGATGGAAAGGGCGGACCGGCGGGATGGAAGGTCGAGAACGGCTATGCCGAGGTCGTGGCCAAGACGGGGTCCATGCGGACCAAGAAAGGATTCGGGGATTGCCAGCTCCACATCGAATGGGCCGCACCCGTCGAGGTGAAAGGAGAGAGCCAGGAGCGCGGAAACAGCGGAGTTTTCCTGATGGACATATACGAAGTCCAGGTGCTCGACTGCTTCGGCAATCCCACGTACCCCGACGGCACGACGGCGGCGATCTACGGCCAGTACCCGCCGCTGGTCAATGCCTGCCGGAAGCCGGGCGAATGGCAGAGCTACGATATTGTCTTCCGCCGGCCGCATTTTGACGCCGCGGGGAAGGTTCTACAGCCGGCGCGGATGACCGTCTTTCACAACGGAATTCTGGTGCATGACAACGTTGAACTGACCGGGCCGACGGCCCATAAGGCCCGGCCGGGATACAAGCCCCACGCCGATAGGCTGCCCATCTCACTCC
>CAYOZW010000270.1:1015-4353 GCA_964408495.1 uncultured Eubacteriales bacterium | reverse complement strand
GGAGGCGTGTCAGGGACAGGATCAACCGCCTCCAGAAGCAGCTCAAGGGGATCAACGGGGTCAAGGAAATCTCCAGTAACTCCATCCAGGACTATTCCTCCATCTTCATCGAGTTCGAAATATCGGCCGACGAAACCCAGGCTTATCTGGATGTCAAGCAGGCGCTCGACGATGCCCGTTCCGAACTTCCCCTGGACCTCTTCCAGGAGCCGCAGATCTCGCGCATCGACCTCTCCGAGATCCCCATCCTTTTCTTGAACCTGTCCGGCGACATTGGGTTGGTCAAGCTCAAGGATTATGCCGACAGGCTCCAGGACGAGATTGAGGCCCTGGAGGAGATCACCCGGGTGGATATCGCCGGGGCGCTGGACCGGGAGATCCAGATCAACGTGGACCTCTACAGGATGCAGGCGGCAGGACTGTCTTTCAACTCTATCCGTAACGCCGTGGCGGCGGAGAACCTGACGATCTCCGCCGGACAGGTCGATACCGACGGAATGAGGCGAAACCTTCGGGTCGTGGGAGAGTTCCGGAAGGTCGAGGAGGTCGCCAACATCCTCCTCCAGGAGGGGATCTACCTCAAGGATATCGCCGAGGTCAAGGACGGCTACAAGGACAGGGAAAGCTACGCCCGGCTCAACGGCCAAGATGTCGTCACCCTCAACGTCATTAAGAAGAGCGGAAAGAACCTGATCATCGCCGTGGACAAGATCAAGGCCATCGTGGCCGAGTTCAAGAAAACCGCGGCCGAGAACCTGATCATCAGCCTGACCGGCGACAGCAGCACCCAGACCCGGAACTCCGTCAATGACCTCTTCAACACCGTGATCCTGGGTTTCTTCGTCGTCGTTTTCGTGCTCATGTTTTTCATGGGCGAGACCAACGCCATCTTCGTGGGTGTGTCCATCCCCCTCTCGATGATCATCGCCTTCATCCTGATCCCGGCGGTGGGCTTCACCCTGAACATGGTGGTGCTGATGTCTTTCATCCTGGTGCTGGGAATCGTGGTCGACAATTCTATCGTGGTCGTGGAAAACATCTACCGCCATTTCACCACCACCGAGGGTTTGTCCATCATCTCCGCCGCCAAGCGGGGCGTCGGCGAAGTTGCAGTGGCGGTCTTTACGGGCACGCTGACCACCATCGCACCGTTTTTCCCTCTTATCTTCACGCCCGGAATCCCCGGAAAGTTCATGTCCTTCCTACCCATCACCATCATCATCACCCTGACAGCTTCTCTCCTGGTGGCCCTGATCATGAACCCGATCTTCGCCGTGAGCTTCATGAAACGCCCGGCTCCGGCGACTTCCGGAAGCCGCTTCCGCAGGCCCCCTCGAAAGGTTGTTATCTTCTCGCTGGCGGCGTTGGGCTTGGCCGTCGCCCTCTATGCCGGCGGCGCGATGGTGCCCGCCAACCTGCTGACCTTCGGGCTGGCCGCCTACTATATCACCAAATATATCCTCCACTTCTTTGTCGACCGGTTCCAGTGCTGTGTCCTGCCTCACTTCATCAACATGTACAAGAAAACCCTGGCCTTCTCCATTAAGGGGAAACGTCCTTATCTGGTCGTGGTTTCAGTGGTCGCGCTCTTGTTCGCCACTTTTATGCTTATGGGCGTCCGGCCTCCCCGGGTGGTTTTTTTCCCCAGTGGCGACCCGAACTCCATTTACGTCTACATCACCATGCCGGAAGGCACCCACATCGACACGACCAATGCGGTCTGCAAACAGGTGGAGGAACGGGTCTTCAAGGTGCTGGGGAGGGATAATCCCGACGTGGAGTCGGTGGTCTCCAATGTGGCGGTCAACGCCGGGGCCAGCCTGTTCGAACGTTTCGCCCAGGACAAGCTGGCCAGGGTGGCCGTTACCTTTGTGGAGTATAAGTTCCGGACCGGACCCCGCACGCGGACCTACCTCGACAGGCTCCGTACGGAAATGACCGGAGTGGCGGGGGCCCTGATCCGGGTCGACCGTGAAGCGATGGGGCCTCCGACTGGGATGCCGATCAATATCGAGATCTCGGGTGATAATATCGACCAGTTGATCGCCGTTTCGCTGAAGTTCATGGAGTTCGTCGAATCCCTCAACATCCCCGGTATCGAGAAGCTCAAATCCAGCATGGAGGTCAATAAACCCGAGTTGGTGCTCCTCATCGACCGGGACAAGGCCAACCAGCTGGGCGTCAACACCGCCCAGGTCGGGATGGCCCTGCGAACGGCCATCTACGGGACCCAGATATCGGATTTCAGGGAAGGGGACGAAGAATATCCCATTCAGCTCCGGCTCGCCGAAAAGTACCGCCGTGACATCGGCCTGTTACTCAGCCAGGAGATGACGGTCCCTTCACGTGAAGGGAACGCGCCGCCGTTCAAGGTTCCCCTGTCTGCCGTGGCCAGAGTATCCTACGAAACCAGCTATGCCGGTATCCAGCGGATCGACAACCGGAGGGTCATCACCATCACCTCCAACGTGCTCTCCGGGTATAACGCCAATGAGATCATCTTCCGGATCGGCCGAGCGCTGCCCCGGTTTCCTCACCCGGAAGGCACCACGATCCAGTTCACGGGCGAGCAGGACATGCAGAAGGAAACGGGTCAGTTCATGATGAAGGCCATGGTCGTCGCCCTGGGTTTGATCTTCGTTATCCTGGTGGCCCAGTTCAATTCCGTGGCCAAGCCGTTGATCATCATCTCCCAGTTTTTCTTCAGCTTCATCGGCGTCTTTCTGGGCTTCGTTGTCTTCAACCTCGAGATTTCCGTCATGATGACGGGAATGGGGATCATCGCCGTGGCCGGTGTCGTCGTAAAAAACGGCATCCTGATCATCGATTACACCGACAACCGGATCGCCTCCGGGATGGACAAGATGGAGGCCATCGTCCAGGCCGGGGCGACGCGTCTGACCCCCGTCCTGCTCACGGCCCTATCCACGATCTTGGGGCTGGTTCCGCTGGCGATCGGCCTGAACTTCAACTTCGCCTCGCTCTTAACGCGCCTGAACCCCCAGATTTATTTTGGAGGCGACAGCGCCGCCTTCTGGAACCCCTTGGCCATGACCATCATCTTCGGGTTGTCCTTCGCCACCGTCCTGACCCTGGTCGTCGTCCCGGCTATGTACGCCATCGTCTACGCCCGGAAGAAAAAGCCCGGCCGGACTTAAAAAAGACGAGGGGATTTCTTCCTATTGTTTGTGCTACAGATTCCGGCCCGCGATCTTCTCTTCGCCGGAGAGAAGAGGTCCGACTGATTTCTGGCTCTTTTGTTGACAGGAGCGCCTTGTCGATATCGCCCACACGGCCAAGCTGTGGCGGGAGCTCCTGGGCGAGCTGAAGAAGGACAC
>CAYOZW010000270.1:0-1005 GCA_964408495.1 uncultured Eubacteriales bacterium | reverse complement strand
ATCGCTGATTGTTGGGGTCTTTAAGGCCATCGATCTGGATAGAAACAAAAAGGATGATCGCTTAGGCGCCCGCTTTCTGCAGAACATAGAAAAAGTACTTGTTATAGCCAGACGCAAATGAATTGTAGATTTTTGATCCTCTGGTTCCGGTAAAAGATTCCAGGGCCCGGCGCCAAACCCGGGGAGCCTTCTGCTGAATGAGCCGGGATTTGCGCGGATGGTCAAGATCCATGGCCCTGAGGATGTGGGGAGTGATAAATTCCTCTTTTATCAGTTTCAGTCCGGAATCCTCGATCTGCCGGCGAACTTCAGGGATCTCCTCTCCGGCCCGGAAATCGGAGAACAAGAAATACCCCCCCGCCCTGAGAACCTTGCTGACTTCAGCAAAAAACTGGGTCAGGGAAAAGTAGCAACGAGAGGATTCAACGTTGATGACAACGTCAAATTTTGCTCCATCGAAAGGCAGCGATTCCGCATCACCGCTAAGAAAAGAGAGCCCTTCGACGGAGTGGTAGCTGTTGCAGAAGGCGATGGCGGTTTCCGCAAAGTCGACGGCCGTCACGGACCTGGGCTCGAGATATCTCATGAGGTAAGAGGCTCCTCCGCCCCTTCCGCAGCCGATCTCGAGAACATCCTTTTCTTTCAGACCCACCGCTTTGACGACGTGATTATAGAGCTGAATCTGCAATCGGTGCTTCTCATCATTCTCCCCAAGGGGCAGTTTTTCGCCATCGGAATTGATGGGGGCGAAGCCGTAGTTCATGAAGAGAAGTTCGGCATCCTTATCCTTTTTGGCCATGTATTGATACGCCCATTTCCATAGGGAGCGCTTTGTTCCGGGCGAGAGTCGACACAAAAACTGAAAATAATCCGCGAAATCATTCCTCATTTCCCCAGTATTATCTTCATGCCCAGCGCCAATTTCAAGGAGAAAAATAGTTTGGCTGGTCTCCCCCTCTCCAGATCTCCAGGACATCCCCCAAAAAACGGGACTGATTTAGGCTA
>CAYOZW010000269.1:0-4363 GCA_964408495.1 uncultured Eubacteriales bacterium | reverse complement strand
ATTGGCATTATTGATAAATTGCCCGTTGAAGTAGTGAATGCGGCGGCGATTCCGGTAGAAGTAAAAAATTCTCTTCTGCCGGTGGACGTGAAGAATGTCGATGTAAAATCAACTCTGAAGCCGATAGAAGTGAAGAAATAGAAGAAGAATATTTTACAGCTTTTTTTAAGACGGGATAACCTTGACATAGACCTGACGGCGGCGAGGGCCGTCGAACTCGCAGAAAAAGATCCCCTGCCACGTTCCCAGGACGAGCTCGCCGTCCTCCACGAAGATTACGACCGACGCTCCCACCAGGCTGCTCTTGACATGGCCCGGCGAGTTTCCCTCCGAGTGCAGGTAAGGGAGCGAGTCAGGGACCGCCTTTCTCAGGGTCATAAGGAGGTCCTGCTTCACCGTTGGGTCGGCGTTTTCGTTGATCGTCACGGCCGCGGTCGTATGCGGTACGTAGACGACACAAATCCCCGATTGGACCCTCGACTTCCGGACTTCGTCCTCGACCGGCCTAGTGATATCGACAAAGGCTTCCTTTGTCGGTGTCTGAACGTCGAATTTTTGCATCTTGGGCATTTTTTGACCTCGTTTCGAATCGCTCTCCGGCTCAAATCTAGCATATATGAATTTATTTTTAAAAAAAAGAAAAAAATTGCCGAAACCCTCTTGACAAGCTCCCTTCAGAGGAGTAGATTCAGACAGAAAACTACAATATTTTGTAGATTTAGCCGGCAAAACACACTAAATATGGCCCTTATGAGGTTGGCCGCTTGACCGGTTTCCGCCGTTTATAGAGAGGAAGGAGGCGCACGATGACCCGCGGCATTTCCAGGATCAAAAAAAGGGATGGATCCGTCGTTGATTTCGTCCAGGACAAGATCACCAACGCCGTTTTTAAGGCCATGGAGGCTAACGGGATCAATGACCGCGCGGCCGCCAAGACCGTCTCCGACATAGCCACCTATATGGTCGAGGACAAGTTCGGCGGCTACACCATCCCCGCTGTGGAACAAATCCAGGACATCGTCGAAATGGTCCTGATGAAACAGGGCTATCACGAAGTCGCCAAGTCCTACATCCTCTATCGAGAGCGCCACAAGTCCATCCGCGAGGCCAAGCGGACCGGTCTCAACCTGGAGCGGCTGATCAAGGACTATATCAGCGATGTCGACTGGAAAATCCGGGAGAACAGCAACGAGGGCACCGTCAGCTTCTCCGGGCTTAACGCCCGCGTCTCCGGCGAGGTCCTCTCCAACTTTGCCCTCAACCACCTCTACAGCGAGCGCGTCAAGAAGGCCCACCAGGAAGGCGAGTTCCATCTCCACGACCTCTCCTATCCCATCGTCGGCTACTGCGCCGGCTGGTCGCTCGATAAGCTCCTCCGCAAGGGCTTCGGGCACGTCCCCAACCAGGTCCACTCCCACCCGGCCAGGCACCTGGAGACGGCCACGCTCCACATGGTCAACTTCATCGGGACGATGCAGGGCGAGTTCGCCGGCGCCCAGGCCTTCTCCTCGGTCGATACCCTGCTCGCTCCTTTCGTCCGCTCCGATAAGCTTGACTATGACCGGGTCAAGCAGGACATCCAGAAGCTCATTTTCGGCCTTAATGTGCCTTCGCGCTGGGGCTGGCAGACGCCCTTCTCCAACCTCACCTTCGACCTCACCGTCCCTGAAGACATGAAGGACAAAAAGGTCATTGTCGGCGGCGAAGAGCAGGACTCGGTCTACGGCGACTACCAGGAAGAGATGGATATGATCAACCGGGCCTTCCTCGAGCTCATGATCGAGGGCGACAAGAAGGGCAGCGTCTTCACCTTCCCCATCCCGACCTACAACCTCAGCCGCGAGTTCGCCTGGGACACGCCGATCGCCGACCTTCTCTTCGAGGCCACCGCCAAGTACGGGATCCCGTACTTCCAAAACTACATCGGCACCAACTTAAATCCTGGCGATATCCGGGCGATGTGCTGCCGCCTCAACCTCGACCAGCGGGAGCTCCTCCGCCGCCCCGGGAACATCTGGGGGCCGGGCGACTCGACCGGCTCGATCGGGGTGGTCACCCTCAACCTCAACCGGATCGGCTACGAAGCCAAGACCAAGGAGGAGTTCTACGTCAAGCTCACCGACCTCATGGTCCTGGCCAAGGAGGCGCTCGAAACCAAGCGCGAAGTCGTCAACAACATGCTCCAGAAGGGGCTGATGCCCTACACCCTCGTCTATCTCGGTCACTTCGACAACCATTTCTCGACCATCGGCATCCTCGGGATGCACGAAGCCTGTCTGAACCTCCTGGACCGGGGGATCGGAACGCCCGAGGGCAAGGAATTCGCCGTCGAAACGCTGACCTTCATGCGCGGTATCCTCAAACAGTTCCAGGAGGAAACCGGGAACCTCTACAACCTCGAGGCCACCCCGGCCGAATCCACCTCCTACCGGCTGGCCCGGAAAGACAGGGCGAAATACCATAACATCATCACCTCGGGGACCGAGAAACACCCTTATCTCACCAACTCCACCCAGCTCAATGTCGACGCCACGCGCGACGTCTTCGAGGCGATCCAACACCAGCAGGACGTCCAGTCCCTCTATACCGGCGGCACCATCTTTCACACTTTCCTGCCCGAGAGCATCGACCCCGAGACCTGCCGCAAGCTGGTCCGGAAGATCGCCCAGACCAAGATCCCCTATTTCAGTATCACCCCGACCTTCAGCATCTGCTACAATCACGGCTACCTGAGAGGCGGCCACCCGAAGTGCCCGAAGTGCGGCTCCGACACCGAGGTCTTCTCCCGGATCGTCGGCTACCTCCGGCCGATCAAGACATGGAACGACGGCAAACAGCAGGAGTGGAAGGACCGGACGCCCTACCAGAAAATCCAATAGGCGGCCATGGACTACCTGCTTTTCACCTATCCCAATTGTGACAAGTGCGAGGCCATGAAGGATTATCTGAAGACGGCGCCTGCGGCTGCGGCGGGAGGACCGCTTCAGGGGGAAGAATTAAGCCTGGTCCAGAAGGAAGGGAAACTCAGGGTTCGCGAGTTCCTCAGTCAGATTAAACGGGACGAGAAAGGAGCGATCATTCTTCCCGTCTTCGTGCTGCGCGAGGAGGGTCGGTTGCTGGGCGTCTTTAACGACCAGGCGGAGCTCGACGGTTGGTTGAGATCAAGGGCCTAGAGAAATTCGCCCCGCTTGATTTCCCGGGGTTCATCTCGGCGACCGTTTTTTTGGGGGGGTGCAATTTCCGTTGTCCCTTCTGCCATAACGCCGACCTCGTCCTCAGGCCGGAGGCGCTCGACACCATTCCGCTGGACTATTTCATCACCTTTCTCGAGAGCCGGCGGGACTGGCTGGAGGGGATCTGCGTCAGCGGCGGCGAGCCGCTTATCTGGGATGACCTGGAGGTGCTGCTCCGGCTCATCAAGGACAGGGATATGTTGGTCAAGCTGGACACCAACGGGTCGCGGCCGGACCGACTGGCCGATCTCATCGGCTCCCAGTTGGTCGACTATATCGCCATGGACGTCAAGGCGCCCCTCCACAAGTATAAGCAGGTCACCCGGTCCGACGTGTCCGAGGAAGACATCGCCCGCAGCGTCGAGATCGTCCGGAAGTGCGAGCTGCCCTACACATTCCGGACGACGGTCGTTCCCGGGCTGGTAGGGGAGAAGGACCTGCTGGAGATCGCCCAGATGCTCCACCGGGCTAAGCGCTTCCAGCTCCAGCAGTTCTCGAGGCGCAACACCGTGGACAAGATCTTCGCCCAAGTCGACCCCTACCCGGAGGAGACCATTAACCGCCTGGCCGAACTGGTCAAGCCGTATTTCGACGAGGTCCGGGTTGAGGGGATTTGAGGCGGGCAGAATTAAGGTGAGGGCGAATTGGTTAATTAAGGTGACACTAACCTTAATTCAAACCGAGAGCCAAGTGCTAATTTTGAATTAAGGTTAGTGTCACCTTAATTCGTCACCTAAATTCGTGAGACGTGCGATGAAGTTGAGAATCAAGAGAATCAGCCCCGGGGCCAGACTGCCGGCCTACAGTCACCCGGGGGACGCCGGCATGGATTTATTCGCGGCCGAGGAAGTGGCCCTTGGCGCCGGAGAAGTGAAGGCCGTCCCGACCGGCGTCAAGATGGCCATCCCCGAAGGTTACGTTGGACTTATCTGGGACAAGAGCGGGATCTCGCTTCAGGGCGTGCACAGGCTGGCGGGGGTGGTCGATGCCGGCTACCGGGGCGAGGTCAAGGTCGTCATGGTCAACCTGGGAAAGAAGCCATACGTCTTCGAGATAGGCCAGAAGGTCGCCCAGATGCTCATCCAGCCGGTCCAGTCTGTCGAGGTTATTGACGTCGGCGAGGACGATCT
>CAYOZW010000268.1:0-4375 GCA_964408495.1 uncultured Eubacteriales bacterium | reverse complement strand
AGGACGATCTCGATGAAACCTCACGCGGCGAGGGCGGCTTCGGCTCCACGGGCAAGTTCTGAAAAAATCTACACTTTCTGAAAAATGCTGGGGCTCCTATTTTAGAAAATGGGGACAGTCCAATTTTTTCCACGCTCTCCCTCTTCCTTTTCCCATCTAGGGCGAGGGATTTTGAACTTAATTGCCTGTCATGAGAGAAAAGTGCGCTTATTAAAGTGACAGCCAGTCTAATTGGTCCCGAGAAACGAGATTGTCTCCTAGCAAACAATATTGGCTGTCCACTTAAACTTCCTCCCCCCTGGTGGGGGAGGATTGAGGAGAGGGGGAATCTTAATCCCCGATGATCTCCTCGAGCCCTTCCAAGACTTGCACCAGTTCCTCGGGGCTAAGCTGTGTGATTTTCTTGCCGATGCGCTCTGTGGCCAGGGTTCGAAGCTGGCTGATCTTTACCCAGGAGCGCTTGGGAAGGCTCTCTGTCTTTATCCCTAGGGTCAATGGAAATCCGGCCTTTTGCAGCTGGCTCGTGATCGCCATAGCGATGACCGTTCCCGAACGGTCGTTGAAAACCTCGTGACTCAGGACAAGCACCGGACGCCGGCCGCGCTGTTCATGGCCACGTCCCGGGCTGAGGTCGGCCCAGCGGACCTCTCCTCTCAGTATTCGGGCCATCCGGAAAGCTCCTCTGAAAAACCATCCTCCGCGAGTTTCTTCTCATAGGCGGGATCCAACTTCTTGCATTCTTGGGCCAGGCGGACGCGGTTGAGGCGTTGGAGTTTTTCTTCGACGGCGGCTTCGATCGCCTGACTCCGGTTGGCAAACGTCTTGTTCCTAACAAGCCGATCCAGGTGTTCGAGCGTTTGTTGATCGAGCGAGATGGCGACCTTGGCTTTTGGCATGGCGAACCTCTCGGTATTACGATATGTCACACCAAGGGGCTTGTCAAGGCTGTCGGCTCGTCTGGTCACATATCCATAGACGGCCGGGGAGCCGGCTCTTTCTCGCGGAGCGAAATTAAGGTGAGATGGGAGAAGATGAAGCGAATTAAGGTGACAGTTACCTTAATTCAGACTCAATGTTCGTCCTTATCCTCTGGAAATCGGCCGGTCTCCTTTCCACCCTCGTCGAAGAAACGGACGGCCGGGGTCCCGTCGGGCGTCACTTCGATGACCAGGCGGTCGCGGCCTTGCCTGTCGTTCAGCCGGAGCGAGACCGCGCCGTCATGGCTTTTCCCGAGATAAAGGCGCGGATGCGCGGATTCCCGTTCGGAGAAGAATTTCGAAAACTCCGCCTTCTTCTCATCTTCAGGAAGCTTATTCACGTGCGCTTGGAGAAGCAAGAGTTCCTCGATCGAGTAGTCCGGCCGGTCCCATACGGCCAGCCCCGCCTTGCGGTTCCCGCCATCCTCCGAAGCGTCGAGGGTAAAGACCTGGTCCTGGTTATATTGGTCGAAGCTCATATGGCCGTAAGCACTGACGTTCCCATCTTTATCCTTCTTGCCGCCGAAGGTCAGGCCGCCGTTCTCGGTTCCCTCATCGTTATAGAAGAGGATCCCCGCCGTCTGCCGGTTGGGATGAGGGTATTCCTTGCCTTTGAATATGATGCCGGGGAAGAGAGCCTTGCTGGAGAGGACAAGCCGGACCGTCCCGTCCGGCTCGATGACGTTGATCCGCTCGACGTCGATCTCCTCGAAGCGCGCCTTGCGGCTTTGCCTCGCTCCCGTGAGCACGGTCAGCGCAAAGACCAGCGTGAGGACGCCAGCATAAATGGCCAGAAAACGGCGGCTGTTGATGAACTTTTTCATCGGTGACTCCTTTTTCTCAAAAAAATGCGGTCCTCTTATTCTTATCGGCAGAATTGAAGTAACGTTAAGCTCTACGAATTAAGCTAACAGTTAACTCAATTACAAACCTCTGTAAACGATCTTGTTTATGAATCCTTGGGCCTTGTGAAGTGAAAATACGAATAGCCGATAGCAAAAAATAAATAGAAACCGATAACAACCCAACCGGAAGTGCCAATAACACCGGAAATCATGCCCGCCGCAGAAATGACGACACCGACCGCATTGGCGATCAATAAGGTGAGGGTGACAGCTCTTTTCGCCCTGTTATCTTCAATGCCCCTCGAAAAAAAGGCCAGAAGCCCCATAATAAAGGTCCCCATACCGGCATACCGCGCCATAAAACTCGCCACAGGACCGGATGAAACGCCATATTGCGACAAAACTGTCGCCGGCAACAGCATAGCATAGGCCCCTTGGCAGAGCATGATTACGGCAGTGATGACCAGGAAATTTTTAAGCCTCATTCAACACCTCCATAATAATTAACATAATTAAGGGAACAATTGTCTTAATTCATCTTTGTTGACTAGTTTTGTCAAGCGGCGCCAAGGTAGGGAGAAACCAAATTTAGTCCCCCCTCTCCTCAATCCTCCCCCACGAGGGGAGAGGAGGCCGAATTAAGGTAACTGTCACCTTAATTCACCGGCCGTCCCCTTTTGGTTGACATCGTTCCGCGTCGGGTGTTATGAGTGGGAACAGGATGAAGCGCCGCGAGTTTGTCAGGACGTCTCTCCTCGGCGCGACCCTGGCGCCGGCCGTTCTAATCCGTCGAAAGGCATTGGTTTCGCTTTTCAGCTCCGGTTCGGTCGGTTCCGATCCGCCTCCCAACATTCTCCTGATCTACGCTGACGACATCGGCTACGGTGACCTGGGTTGCTACGGCGCCTCCGGGGTCCGGACACCGCACGTCGACCGCCTGGCCGCCGAGGGTATTCGGTTCACTTCCGCCTACGCGACCTCGGCCACCTGCACGCCGTCTCGATACTCCCTGCTGACCGGCCGTTACGCCTTTCGCGATGAGAAAGTCCGCATCCTCGCCGGGGACGCTGGACTGCTCATCGAGCCCGGCCGCAAAACCCTCCCGGCGGTGTTGCGCCAGGCCGGCTATATGACCGGGGTGGTCGGCAAGTGGCACCTCGGCCTGGGCGGGGGTCCAGGAAAGCTCGACTGGAATGGCGACATCCGGCCCGGCCCGCTCGAGATCGGGTTCGACTATGCATTCCTCATGCCCGCCACCGGCGACCGCGTCCCCTGCGTCTACGTGGAGAATCACCGCGTCGTCAACCTCGACCCGGCCGACCCGATAACCGTGAGCTACAAGGACCCGATCCCCGGCCTGCCGACCGGCGTCAGCCATCGCGACAAGCTCAAGATGGACTGGAGCCACGGGCACAACATGGCTGTCATAAACGGCATCGGCCGCATCGGCTACATGTCGGGAGGGACCTCGGCGCTGTGGAAGGACGAGGAGATGGCCGGCGAGTTCACGGCCCGGGCGGTCTCATTCATCGAGAAAAACAAGGAACGGCCTTTCTTCCTCTACTTCGCGACCCACGACATCCACGTCCCTCGTGTGCCCCATCCGCGCTTCGTCGGCAAGACCAAGATGGGCCCGCGCGGGGATGCGATCGTCGAGTTTGACTGGTCTGTCGGCCGCCTCCTCGAGACCCTCGACCGGTTGGGGTTAGCCGCGAATACGTTGGTCATTCTGACGAGCGACAACGGTCCGGTGCTCGACGACGGCTACAAGGACGGCGCCGCGGAGAAAGTCGGCGACCTCCGGCCGTCGGGCCCGCTCCGCGGCGGAAAGTACAGCGCCTTCGACGCCGGGACGCGCGAGCCGTTCATCGTCCGCTGGCCGGACCGGGTCAAGCCCGGCCTGTCCGATGCCCGGTTCAGCCAGGTCGACCTCTTCGCCTCTCTGGCGACGCTGGCCGGTCAGCCGCTCGACGACGAGGACGCACCAGACAGCCTCGAAATGCTGGATACACTCCTTGGGAAGAGCCACCTCGGCCGAGACCACATCATCGAGCAGGCCGGCACACTCTCGATCATCCGGGGACGCTACAAATATATCGAGCCCAGTGACGGTCCGCGGATGAACGTCCCGACGAATATCGAGCTCGGCAACGACCCCCGGCCGCAGCTCTATGACATCGTCGACGACATCGCCGAGAAGCATAACATTGCCGGCGAGCATCCCGAAGTTGTCAGGGAACTCGAAGCGCTGCTGAAGAAGATCAAGCGCGCCGGCCGGACGCGCCGGTGGATTAAGCCAGGGTGACACTGACCTTATTGTTCCCCCTCTCCTGCATCCTCCCCCGCCAGGGGGGAGGGGAATTAAGGTGACAGTTACCTTAATTCAAGCCGCGCGCTAAAACTAGCAGGCAGTGAATTAAGGTAACTGTCACCTTAATTCCCCAAGTTTTCCAAAATGTCCATCACACGGAAAGAGATGCTAACCAACCTTAATTCTTCAGGACATCCCCCAAAAAACGGGACTGATTTAGGCTAAGTTCTTATTTATCTATC
>CAYOZW010000267.1:278-4461 GCA_964408495.1 uncultured Eubacteriales bacterium | reverse complement strand
CGGAGCCGGACACGGGCCTTTCCCCGGGGATGAGCGAAAGAGTCTGATAGGCCAGGTTGGGGGCCAGCTTGGCCAGCTGCTGGACGGCGGACAGTCTTCTGCTGCTTTCCTGCATATAATCGGCTGTCAGTCCGGTCCCCCAATCGGCGAGCAGGCTTTCCGGCCCGTCGTCGACGGGTGAATAAAGGACATATTCTCCCATTCCGTGCTTCTTAAAGAAGATGATGTTGAACCCGGTGGGCAATCCATAATCCGGGTCGCCGTCGTAAGACCAAATCTGGACCGGATAAACGCCGTTGATGGTGTCAAAGTCCTCGATATTCCTGGGAGGCCCGAGGATGATATGGATCCTTCCCCGGTCGGTCATCCAACCCGGCCGCGGAGTTCCCCGGCCGTAGTATTCGTTGGCGTACTTCCTCCGTTGATAATGCTCATCCTTGAATTCATTGCGGGGCGTGCCCGGGGTCGGGTCTCTGTGCTTCCAAAAGGCTTCGATAAAGATATCCCTTTCCCGGTCTGTCTCGAGCTTCTGGAAGACGTCCCGTTCAGTGGGAGTGATGATGTAGACGACTTCCTCCTCCAGCCAAAGGCGGTAGCGCTCCGGAACCTTGGATTCGGGCTTTTTCTGACCGGCGATAACGGGCAGGCATAACCCCGCAGCCAGGAGAACGCAGGTTAACCGATGGCGAAGGCTCATACGTATTAATCTATCGGATTTCCCTCATTTCTTCAAACGCCTCCGCAGCCAACTCCCTGATGGGAATGGGTGGCATGGTGTTAGTCCCCGAGCGTCCGAGCGGGATGGTGGTGGGTGGGCGGGTCTTGAGCGAGGACGGAGGGGACGCACCATGACAGGTCCCATTCCCACTTGGAAGCCCTCCATCACATAAACGGAGATGCATAAAACTCTTCCCGATTCGCTAACGTTGCCGTTAGTGATGACGGGAAAAATGGCGGTAGAGGTAGTAGGTCAGGACAAAGGAGACGAGAAAGATCAAGGCCGGAACGATGATCCCCACCATGGCTAATCCTTTTTCTCCCGCCGCTTCTTCCGGTAGGAATAATAGGCGAGCAGAAGCCCCAGGAAAGAGAAGAAATAGGCGATGCTCATCCCGATGACCACGGCCAGGCTCTGTTTCATCTCATTCCTCCCAACGAACGATTTTTTCCAGTTCCTCGAGGTACTTTTTCTGCTTGACCTCGTAATCCTCGGAAATCGCCTTGAGCTTGGGGTCGATGATCCAGATCATAATCAGCATGAGGGCGATCCCAAGGGCCAGAAGGACCCAGCCATACCAAACCAGCAATAGGCTGAGCGCCGTGCCCACGGCCAGCAGGACATAGACCAGAGGGGAGATGACAAAGACGAGATAATCCTCTTTCGTCCAGCGGTCGGCCTCGGCCGCCGTCCAACGGCGTTTGATCCCGAACATCTCAGTTCCCTCCTTCCGTCGGCGTGGCGGCCGCAACCAGAAGCCCGCGTCTCTCCGCCTCCAGTTGGACCGGCTTCCACCAGCCCAGCGGCCGTGACATGACATAGTATTTGACCAGCCGTTCCATGTCCTCGGGCTTGGTCAAGAAAGTGATCGGGATGTAGATCAACGCTCCCAGGATCATCATCAACCAGAACTGGAGATAATCCGGAAGGACAGGGATGATCCGGAATTCCGGAAGCACCCAAACGACCAGCCAGCTCAGCCCCAGGTTGGCGATCCAGGAGGATAGGTATCCCCAGGAGTTGAACCGCCACCAGACGACCTGGAGGATGGAGGGCAGCCAGATCCCGGCGGCCATGATCCAGAGGGCGAAGATGAGCCACTGGGTGATCTCCTTCATCATCGCGCCGTAGAGAAACGACCCGAGGAGCAGGATGAGCGTCGAGATCCTCCCCACCCAGACCAGCTCTTTCTCCGTGGCCTTGGGCTTGAAGTAATGATTGTAGAGGTCGCGGGTGGCGTAAGAGGCCCCGAGGTTGAGATGCGCGGAGATGGTGGACAGGTGGATGGCCACGACGGCGGCGAAGAACAGGCCGACCATGCCCACCGGCAGGTACTCGAACCCGATCCTGTACCAGGCCATCTCATACTGGGCTGTCTCCTGGATGTTCGGATAGAGGACGAAGAAACCCAGGATGGCCACGGCCCAGAGGGAGTTCCGGACGACGATCAGGGCCGTCCCCGACCAGATGGAATAGCTGGCGTCGCGGACGGTCTTGGCCGACTGGATGCGTTGGGCCTCCGGGTACCAGTCGATGGCCGTGCCCATCCCGAACCCGCCGATGACGGCGATGACCAGCATGGTCAGGAACCAGACAAACGGGAAATCACCCGTCGAGAAACCGGAAAATGCAAAGGGATTAAGACGCCAGCTCTGCCCCATAGCGTCAAGCTTAGTGATGATCCCCCGGGGCCCTCCGGCCACGGCGATCCCCCAGAAAGAAACGATGACGATGACCAGGAAGGCGATGACGCCCTGCTGGAAGTCCGACATGACCACGCCCCAGTAGCCGGCCGCCAGGACGTAGATGGCGCAGATACTCGAGAAAAGAACGAGTCCCAACCATTCCGGCCAGTTGAAGAGATAGTGGCAGAGCTTGCCCATGGCCATGCCGACCCAGCCCAGGACGAACATATTCATGAAGACCTGCCAACCGGCGATCCAGCCGCGCAGCAACTCCGCCCCCATCCCGGAAAAGCGGAGAGTCTGCCACTCGGCCTGGGTGTAGGCGAGCGAGCGCCGGAAGATCCGGGTCGAGGCGAAGGCGGAGATGGCGCACCAGGCCGAAAAAAAGGTATACCAGATCCCCCTCAGCCCATACTTATAGATCACCCCGCTGACCCAGATGGGCGTGTCCGTAGCCGTGTGAGTGGCATATACCGAGGTGGCGGGCAGCCACCAGGGAAGGCCGCGGCCGGCCAGGAAGAAATCGGCCATGGAGCGCTTCCCCAGCCGGTAGAAAAGCACCCCGCAGACGGTCATCAGGAGGATGAAGGTGACGACCCAGAACCAATCGAGGAAGGCGAAATGGACCATTCCTCACCTCATTTCAACGGGATAACTCAAACCCCGAAGACTTGTCAACAGCCCGCATAAGAAAAGAGCCTGGAGGGCTTCCACCCTCCAGGCTCTTGAGGTCGAATAGGTGTTTCAGCTCAGAACTGGTACATGAAGCTGAGACGGAACCGGCGCGCGTCGGACAGACCCGTGATCCGTCCCCAGTTTCCAATATCGATGTTCGTCACGTTCGCCGCATTGAAAGCGTTGAGGATATCGAGGACGACGTGGACCGCTCCGTAGCTCTTGATCCGGAACGCTTTTTCGATCCTGAAGTCGAAGAGAGCGAGGGTCGGTAAATAAGTGGGCTCTGTGTTTGTGATGACCCTGACGAGCCCGCCGGGGTTGATGGCTGCGCCTTCAGGCCCGCCCCACTGGGTGAGCGTGGGATAGCCTAGCCACTCCCAAACAGGACGGCCGGTATGCATCCTGAAACGGAGACCGAGGTCGAGCTCGACGTAGGGAACGGTGTAGGACCCCGAGGCTTTGACCTCCAGCTTGGGGACGAACGGCAACGGCCCGTCCATGTTGTTGATGGTGTAGTTGAGGTTGCCCATCCAGGTGTCGTCCGTGACCATCGGGCCCATCATGTTGTCGTTCTGCCGCATCGTCCTCTGGGCCGTGCCGTTGGACCAGGAGTAGACGATCGAGGCCAAGCCCTGCCAGCGGTTGGAATATCTCTTGTTGAAAACCAGCTGCAAGGCCTGATAGGTCCTCTGCGCCTTCTTCCCGTCATACGCCTGCTGGTTCTCGACACGAAAAGTATTGTTCTCTCCGATCCAGGCGATATCCAAGCCATCTACAACACCGTCCCCATTGTAGTCTTTATTGATGATGCTGTAGAGATTGACAGTGTTTCCGGGCTCTATCTCGAACGGAATCCTCTCGTACTCCCACTCTTCCCCGGTCTCTCTGTTTATGGGAACATTGACGAATAAGTTGGCCGCGTGCTTGTAGATGTAGGTTCCGCTGACGGAGAAGTCCTTAGCGATCTCTCTCTCAATGTTCAACGAGATCTGGTCCGTGTACATATCCTTGACACCGGGCGCGACATTGAGCGTCCAAGAACCGTCTACCTGTGACAGTCTCTCTTCAATAGGATCCCGGCCATAGATCTGTCTGACCGCCT
>CAYOZW010000267.1:0-268 GCA_964408495.1 uncultured Eubacteriales bacterium | reverse complement strand
CACTGGGATTGCCATCAAAGGGGTAGATTTCGATATAACCGTTGCCGTTGGCGTCGGCGATATCCCAGGGGATCATGTAGATCTGATAGTACAGGTTCGTCATCTGCATATCCGGGCCGAAGCGGCGGAGGAATTCCACGGCAAGCGGCATGTAATAGCGGCCGTAGCTCGCCCGGAAGACCGTCTTCCCGTCCGGGGTCAGAAGGTAGGTCAATCCGAGCCGCGGCGAGATTGTCTTGAAGTCGAAGATGTTATCTGTCGAAGCCCG
>CAYOZW010000266.1:0-4474 GCA_964408495.1 uncultured Eubacteriales bacterium | reverse complement strand
GTTTAAGGGGAGAGGGGAAAAGGAAGCGCAATGAAACAAAAGAAGAAAGCTGAAAAGATTACCTTCGCTTCGGAAAAAGATGTTCCGATGATGCCGATGTCGCTCGGCTCGATGCTTTACAACAAGACCGGCGCCTGGCGCAACATCCGGCCCGTCATCGACAACAGCAACTGCATCCAGTGCGGCATCTGCTGGAAGTTCTGCCCCGATGTGGCCATTTACATCGAGAACGAGTTCCCGGTCGTCGACTACGACTACTGCAAGGGCTGCGGCATCTGCGCCGAGGAATGCCCCACCAAGTGCATCGCCATGGTGGAGGAAGAGAAATGAAGAAAGTCATCATGGGGAACCACGCCCTCTCCTGGGGCGCCCAGCTCGGCCGCGCCCAGGTCATCGCCGCCTACCCCATCACCCCGCAGACCCAGGTGGTCGAGCTCCTCTCGGAGATGTGCGCCAACAAGACCCTCGACGCCAAGTTCATCAAGGTCGAGTCCGAGCACTCGGCCATGGCCGCCTGCATCGCCGCCTCAATCGCCGGGGCACGCACCTTCACCGCTACCTCCGCCCAGGGTCTGGCGTTGATGCACGAGCTTCTCCACTGGGCCTCGGGAGGCCGGAACCCGGTGGTCATGGGCAACATCAACCGGGCCATGGCGCCCGGCTGGTCGATCTGGACCGACCAGAACGACAGTATCTCCCAGCGGGACACGGGCTGGATCCAGTTCTATTGCTCCTCGAACCAGGAGGTGGTGGACACGGTCGTCCAGGCCTTCCGGGTGTCGGAGGCGCTGATGATCCCGAGCATGGTCATCCTCGACGCCTTCGCGCTCTCCCATACCTATGAGGTGGTCGATATCCCCGACCAGGAAAAGGTCGACGCCTTTCTTCCTCCCTTCAACCCGCCCATCCGACTGACCCCCTCCGCTCCCCACGCCTTCGGCGGCTTAACCTCGCCGGAGCACTACTTCGAGCTGCGTTACAAGCTCCAGAAGGACATGGAGAAGGTGCCGGACCTGGTCGAACAGACCGGCCGCGAATACGAAAAGATGTTCGGCCGCTACCTCGGCCAGGTCGAGGATTATCGCTGCGACGACGCCGAGCTCATCTTCGTCACCTCGGGCACGGCCGGATACACGGCCCGGGTGGGCGTTGACCAGTTGCGGCAGGACGGCATCAAGGCCGGCAACCTGCGCATCAAGATGTTCCGGCCATTCCCGTTCGCCAAGGTGCGTGAGATCCTGCCCAAGGCCGCCAAGGTCGCCGTCGTCGACCGGAACATCTCCTACGGCCACCATGGCGTTTTCTACCAGGAAGTGAAATCGGCGCTCTATGGCCAGGACCATAACCTGCCGATTTTCGGCTACATTACCGGCCTCGGGGGCCGGGACATCCCCCCCGACACCTTTAAAGAGATCGCACACTTGTCCCTCGCTAAGGATAAACCGGAAGAGGACATCACCTGGATCGGAGTGAAGAAATGAAAAAAGAAAAGACGATGAAGCTGAGCCTCCCCACCGAAGAGCTGATGGGCTCCGGGCACCTGGCCTGTCAGGGATGCGCGGCGACCCTGGCCATGCGGTATGTCCTCAAGGCGTTGGGACAGAAGACCGCGCTGTGCATTCCAGCCTGCTGCTGGTCGGTCATCGACGGTCCCTTCCCCCATTCCTCGCTCGGTGTCCCCATCTTCCACTGTGCCTTCGAAACGGCGGCCTCATCGGCTTCCGGGCTCAAGGCCGGGCTGGAGATGGTCGGCGACACGGAGACGACGGTCGTCGCCTGGGCGGGGGACGGCGGCACCTACGACATCGGCATCCAGGCGCTCTCCGGGGCTGCCGAGCGCAACGAAGATATCATCTATATCTGCTATGACAACGAAGCCTACATGAACACCGGCATCCAGCGAAGCTCGGCCACTCCCTACGGCGCCTGGACGACGACGACGCCGGTCAAGCATTTCAAGAACAGGCCTAAAAAGGACCTCGACGCTATTATAGCCGCCCACCGCATCCCCTACCAGGCGACGGCCAACACCAGCTATCCCGAGGACCTCTTCAAGAAAGCGAAAAAAGCCAAGGAGATCAAGGGAACGCGCTTCCTGCACATCTACGCGCCCTGCCCGACGGGCTGGAAGAGCCGGCCGGAGGACTCGATCCGGCTGGGGCGTATGGTCGTCCAGAACTGCATCTTCCCGCTTTACGAGGTCGAGGATGGCGAAAAATACAAGCTCAACATCAAGCCGCGTGAGAAGAAGCCGGTCGACGATTATATCCGGCTCCAGGGCCGGTTCCGCCATCTCAAGGAAGAGGACCTGAAACACATCCAGGAAGAGGTGGACCACAACTGGGAGCGGCTCCTCAAGAAGTGCGAAGCGAACTAGTTACCCTCTCCCTCAACCTTCTCCTAAGGTAAATAAGGTGACACTGGGAGAAATAAGGTGGAAATAAGGTGACACTAACCTTAATTCATTCGAATTAAGGTTAGTGTCACCTTATTTCGAGTGTCACCTTATTTCGTGTAATCTTTCCTCCCCCCTGGCGGGGGAGGATTAAGGAGAGGGGGAGGTTGCAATTAATCTCGATTAAACCTATAATATCAATCGGGATTGCATATCAAGGAGATCGAAATGAAAGCTCTGCGTTTAGCGACGATAACGGCAGCCGCTCTGATGCTGATAGGGACATCGTTCGTCCCCGCAACTTCGGCCCAAGACGACTACGCATCCGCCCCCAATTTCAAGCTAACCGACCTCAACGGACAGAAGATTTCACTGGCCGATTATAAAGGCAAGGTCCTCATCCTGAATTTCTGGGCGACCTGGTGCCCCCCCTGCCGGGCCGAGATACCCGACTTCGTCGAGGCCTATGCCGAACAGAAGGCCAACGGACTGGAGATCCTGGGGATTTCGCTCGACACCAAGGGGAAAGAGACCGTTGTTTCCTTCGTCGATAAATACAAGATCAATTATCCGGTGGTCCTGGAATCAAGGCAGGCGACCGAAAAGATCATCAACGACTATGAGCCCGGCCAGTACATCCCGGCGACCATCATCATCGACAAGCTGGGCCGCATCCGGCATAAGGAAGTCGGCGTGATCGATAAGGAAACGCTGCTCAAGCACTTCCAGAAATTAATCGCCGAATAGTCGGAATCCAATCCGTCACCAGCGATAGGCAACGGCGGCCCAGGTGAACCCGGCCCCGAAGGCGTCCATCAGGACGATATCTCCCTTCTTCAGGTTTCCGGCCTCATAGAGCTCGTGCAGGCTGATGGGAATGCAGGCGACAGAGACGTTCCCGTATTTCTGGATATTGACGTAGACCTTTTCCGGAGGGATTCCCAGGCGCTCGGCGGCGGCGGCGATAATCCGGATGTTGGCCTGGTGGGGGATGAACCAGCGGATGTCTTCTTTGTCCAGGCCCGCCCTCTTGAGAGCCTCGATGGCCGATTCCCCCATCCTCTTCACGGCATGCTTGAAGACCTCGTTCCCCTTCATCCGGAGGGTGTGGAGGTTCTCGGCGACGGTCTTGGCCGAGGCGGGCATCCGGGTCCCCCCGGCCGGCAAGTAAAGCAGGCCGGCCAGCGAGCCGTCGGCCTTCCAGTAATGGGACAGGATCCCGGACTCATCCCCGCTTTCTTCGAGCACCGCGGCTCCGGCCGCGTCGCCGAAGAGCACACAGGTCGCCCGGTCCTTCCAGTTGGTGATCTTTGACAGGATCTCTCCCCCGACGAGCAGGATCCGCTTCGAGACGCCGCTCAGGACCAGGCTCTCGGCGATGATCAGGCCATAGAGGAAACCCGTGCAGCCGGCTCCGATGTCGAAAGCGGCCACATGATCGGCCCGGAGCCCGTTCTGGACCCAGCAGGCGGTGGAGGGAAAGAGCATATCGGGTGTGGCCGTGGCCACGATGATCAGGTCGATGTCCTCGACCTTGAAATGCCCGTTCCGGAGGGCCCGGCGGGCCGCTTCGATGCAGAGGTCGGATGTGGCCTGCTCCGGCGAGGCGATCCGCCGCTCCTTAATCCCCGAGCGGCTGACGATCCATTCGTCGGTGGTATCGACCATCTTCTCAAGGTCGGCGTTGGTCAGGATCTTTTCCGGCGTATAGAATCCCGTGGAAGCGATCTTGATGCGCCGCTTGTGTTTCTCTTTTGTCGTCATATCCGGCTCCAGAAAAACATATTCTATAGCACATATGTTCCGTCTTTTCAATTTCCCCACCCTCTCCCCGACCCTCCCCCATCACAGGGGGAGGGAGAACAAGAATCGCGCGCCGGAACTTGCGATCCTCGCTACACTCAGGAAATAAGGTTGGAATGATGGGTTGGAAATAAGGTGACACTAACCTTAATTCATTCGAATTAAGGTTAGTGTCACCTTATTTCACCTTATTTCTCCCTATCCTCCCCCCTGGCGGGGGAGGATGAAGGAGAGAGGGAAAAAGAAATCTCGAAAAGGAGAAGAAATAAAGGGTGT
>CAYOZW010000265.1:0-4483 GCA_964408495.1 uncultured Eubacteriales bacterium | reverse complement strand
AGAATTATTGCCTGATCTTCGTGTTGGGTCTCCTCGTCCTTTCCGGCTGCCGGCCCAAGGTTGATTATTTTCCTGGGGGGACTGTCCAGACGGGTGTGGCCTCGTGGTACGGCGAGGATTTCCATGGCAAAAAGACATCGAGTCGGGAGGTCTATGATATGAACGACCTCACCGCCGCCCATAATACGCTGCCGTTCGGGTCCACGGTCATGGTGACCAACCTGAACAACGGCAAGTCGGTCGTCGTCCGCATCAATGACCGCGGTCCGTTCGTCAAGAACCGGGTCATCGACCTCTCCTATGCGGCCGCCAAGGCGCTCGACATGATCGGCAGCGGAACGGCTCCGGTGCGGATCGAGGTGCTGAGCGATTTTTCCCCGCCCATGACCGCACTCCGGTTTTATGTTCAGGCCGGGTCCTTTATTGAGCGGGAGAATGCCGAAGCATTGCGGTTGGAATTGTCAGGCGATTTTTCGTCCGTCGCCGTGACGAGTTTCAGGACCTCCCACCAGGTCTATTACCGTGTCCGCATCAGGGCGGATTCAAGAGAAGCGGCCGAAAGCGTTGCCCGCAGGCTTTCTGTCCTCGGCCACACCGCAATCATCATTGAAGACCAGTAGCGGCCTATTTCCTCTTAAAGAGGTAGGCCGATTCTATCCGCCTGTTCTCGCTGCCGTCGTGAACGACATACCCGTGGCCGCTCCACATGCTCGCCGATCCTGACTCCCCCTTCTTGTTCACGGCATAGAAACTGTGTCCGAAACTGGGCCGGCCATCGGGATCGAGCAAGCGCGGTTGAAGCATGGCCTTCTCGGCAACGACCCGCATGGCTTTGAGGCAGGCTTCTTCGGGCGATAGGCCCTGACTCATGAACTGGACGACCAGAAAGCTTCCACAGGTCCGCAGGTTGGCTTCGCCATATCCCGTCGACCCGGCCGCTCCGACAGCATTATCGACGTAGAGACCTGCTCCGATGATCGGGGAATCTCCCACCCGTCCCGGAATCTTGAAAGCATATCCGCTCGTTGTCGTGACGCCGGCGAGCACTCCCTTGTCATTGATGGCGAGGCAGTTGATTGTGCCGAAATGGTCGATGTATGGCTTCAATTCCGCCATGACCTTTTTCTCGTCGGGTGAGAGCCAGAAGTCCCGTTCCGACAAGGTCTCCTTCCACTTCAGCCAGACCTCCCGTGCTTTATCGGTGAGGAGTTCTTCTTCTTTAAACCCGTGAGCCTTGGCGAACCGGAGGGCGCCTGTCCCCGCCAGCAGAACGTGGCCGGTCCGTTCCATGACCAGCTTGGCCACTTGGCTCGGGGTCTTGATATTCTGCAGCGAGGCGACAGCGCCGGCCATGTGGGTTGGACCGTACATGACCGAGGCGTCGAGCTCGACAACACCATCCTCGTTGGGCAGGCCGCCGAATCCGACCGAGGTGTCGTTCGGGTCTTCCTCGACGATGTTGACGCCGGCGATGATAGCATCAAGGGGGTCGCTTCCCTGGCGCATGAGTTCCATGGCTTTGTCTGCCGCCCGGATACCGTTTCCGCTGGCGATGACGCGGAAGACGTTTTCTGTGCGGGGCACCCGGGGTTCGGCGAACACCTTCCTTGTCCGAGATAGCCAGGAAGCGGCCGTCAGACCCAGGCCTGTGCCGATGAACTTTCTTCGTGATAAACGTGACATGCTCTGACCTCCTCTTCCAGATAAACGGGAATACATTACTCGACTCGCCGTCAAGTTGCAACTGCTATCCCGGCAGGACAATCCTCAAGGGCCGAAACCCGTTTGACAACCCTAGTCCTTTGCGACAAAATCTGGGACCATGACGACCGCCCCCAGACGCCTGCTCGTTTCGGCTTCTCTATTCCACGGCCTCAATGATGCGGCTACCGTTGCGATTCCTATGGCCTTCCCGATCCTTTACGGCCAGCAGACCATTATCCACCGATATTCCCAGATCGGCCTGCTCTCCAATTTCGGCCTGTTGACGACCTTGGTTTTCCAAATCATGATCGTCCACGCGGCTCGACGGTTGGATTACCGGTGGGTCCATGCTTGGAGCTTTCTCGGGATTTCCCTTTCTCTTCTGCTGATCCCGCTCTCCTCCACCTACCTCCTGCTTTTTAGCCTCTGGCTTCTCTTCAGGGTCTTTGTCAGTTTCTACCATACCCTCGGCATGGCCTGGGTGGCCCGAACCCATCCGCAGCAGGGGATCGACTTCGCCATGGGAATACAGAGCGGCTCGGGAAACCTGGGCGTTGTCCTGGCCTTCCTCTCGGTCGGCGCCCTGGCCCAGAGCTTTGACTGGCAGACTTCGCTTCGAACCTGGGCTGCGGTCTGCTTCGTTCTTGGCTTGATCAGCTTCCTTTTGGTCAGGAATATGCCTTTTGACCGGGACATCGACAACCGCCTGGACCTCGCTTCGTGGTTGCAGACGATCCGGCGGATCCGCCATGTCATCATCGGGTTCTTGTTCGGCGGAGCGTCTTGGGGGATGACCGTCTATTTCGCCCCTTCCCTTCTTCATCATAAGTTCGACATTCCGATGGGCAAGACAGGCTTCTTCCTGGCCCTTTGGATCGGGATCGGGACATTCATGACCTATCTCTTCGGCCCCCTGAGCCGCCGTTTCGGCCGGCTTCGGATCTACAGGATCAGTTTCAGCGGAGCGGCACTTTCTCTGTTCCTGATAGGCGCTGCGGGGCGGGCTGAGCTCGCCGTGGTCGGTCTTTGCTCATTCGGGATGTTCCTGTTCCTGATCTATCCGGCCCTGCAGTCTTTTGTCGGCAATGCGGTCCCGGCTCACAATCAATCCCAGGCCTTCAGCTTCGCCGCCAACCTCTCGATGGTCTCGGGAGCCTTGATATCGCTCCTGGCCGGGTTCGTGTCTGACCATTTCGGCATTTCTTCACCATTTCTGGTCCTGGGACTATTAGGGACGGTGGCCTTTGGCCTGTCCGTCCTGGTCTTTGTCCCTCCAGACCATATCGGCCGCGCCGGTCAGGTCCCGGATTGAACGACCTCCGTCCTCTCGTTTCTAGGCATCCAGGAAAAACGAACACCTGCCTGTCTTGAGGAGCACGCCGCTTTCGAGTAAGATGCGAAGCGGAGACGGGATTTGAAACAGAGCGAACATCGGCTGGGCGTCCGTATTCTCGAGGCGACGGTGGGCATCGTTGCCAACCGCAGTTCTCTGCTTCCGGACTTGCCTCCTCCCCTCGAGGTCAGATCGCTGCACACCGATTTTCGAGAGGTCGAGCGAATCCCCTTCCCGGCGAGAGCGGACGGTTCGATCAAAGTCGTCGAGAATTCCACAGCCCCTCCCAGGTGCCGGATTTCCGGGACAAGGGCGGTCATAGAAGGGCCCCTCACCAGACTCAGCCGACGCGCTTTGGACCCGCGTTTCAGCCTCTGGGGAAACCTGGGCTTTCTCAGCCGTTTCATCCTTTTCCTCCTGGAAAAAAAACACCGTATTTATAACCTTCATGCCTGTGCACTTTATCAGCCCGGAAGACATCGGCTCTTCGTCATCGCCGGGGGGCCGGGAAGCGGCAAGACGGTCTACCTCCTTAGCGGCCTGGAACAAGGGTTAGCCCTTTTTTCTACCGAGACCGTCCATTTCCGGCAGGAAGCCCGACACATCCGTTGGTCCATGGGTTCTCTCGTTGACAATGTCAGAGTGGGAACGCTGCGACATCATTTTCCAAAGTTCTTGAGACCGGATATGAGAGTCCCCAGAGAGGAAGAATGGCGGACAAAGTGGGCGATCAACCTTTCTTCCTATCGTTGGCAGGAGGAGAGTTTGGTCGATCCTGAGCTCATCATTCTCTTTCCCCGGGTCGAGGAAGGATGTCCCTCATTTGTCGTCCACCCCTTTTCTGCTGATCGGGAAACCGCAAAATCTCTTTTTGCTAACATTTCTGAGAAGATCGGCGAGACCGTTCTTCTTTATGATAGGATCATTCTGCCGGGGATGGACGATGTCGAGCTGGCGGAGGCTCGCCGGACAGTCTGCCAGAACCTTGCCCGGCACCCGACTGCGGTTTTCTGCGGCGCCGTCTTCTCCGGTCCGCGGCGTTGCTGGGGAGACTTCTTGAATGCAAGGTTTCAGAAAAGGAGATAGAGATGGCGATCAAAGCATGGGACGGAGCCTTTGAGATCCCTTGTCCGGGGAGAAGCGCAAAGCCGCGTCAGTCGGGTTTGACCATGGTCATTGATAAGGGCCTTGGCGATTACTCACTCAGGGATTTGCTCTCGACTGCCGGCGATTATATCGACATCATCAAGCTCACTTTCGGGACCTCGGCCTTTTATGACCGGGATGCACTCAAGAAAAAGAATGAACTTATCAGCGCCGCCGGAGCCGAGGTCATGCCCGGAGGAACCTTTCTCGAGGTCGCCGTCTGGCAAAAGACCGTTGGCCCATATTTGGAAAGGGCTGGACAGCTAGGGTTCACGGCCATTGAAGTCTCGGACGGGACGA
>CAYOZW010000264.1:0-4497 GCA_964408495.1 uncultured Eubacteriales bacterium | reverse complement strand
AAAATCGTTGCGGACATGCTCGTCCGGAAAGCGAAACCCTGGAGCCAGCGGCTCATGACCCAATACCCCACCGGCCAGGCGATCAGGTTGGCGATGACCACCCACTTGACGAACTGCCCGGTCAGGAGCCAGACGATCTGGGGCAGACGCGCCCCCAGGACCTTGCGCACGCCGATCTCCTTGGTCCTCTGCTCGGTGATAAAGGCCGCCAGCCCGAAGAGCCCGAGACAGGAGACGAAGATCGCCAGGCCGGAAAAGAGGGTGACGATCCTCCCGGCCTGGTTGTCGTTCTGGTAGAGCCCGTTGATCCTCTCGTCCATGAAGGAGAATTCGAAAGGCAGCCCGGCCGAGACCGTTTCCCAGGTCTCCCGGATAAAGGAAAGAACCTCGTAGGCCCTCGAGGAGTCGACTTTGACGAGCATGAAGGGCCTCCTCGTTGAGCCGATGGCTTCCGGCAGGACATAGCCCATGCTCCGGACATCCCGGTGGAGCGATTCGAAGTGGACGTTGTCCATGACCCCGATGATCGTCAGGCCCCCTTTTGCCAACCAGAGTTGCAGTTTTTTCCCCACGGGCTCGGGAATCCCGAAGTACTCCGCGGCCTTTTTATTGATGACGACGGCGTTGATGTCGGAGGGAAATTCCCGGGAAAAGAACCGCCCCTCGGCCATCCGGATGTTCAGGACCTGGGCGAAATCATGGTCACAGGTCAGAAAATTCATGTTCAAGGGTCGGTCATCGGCTATCCCTTCAACTCTGATACCCCAATTCGGAGTGCCCAACCCCGGGATCGACCTGACCGCCGACACTCCGGAGATGCCGGAGTGCTGCTTCAAACGCTCCTTGAAGGCATCGTACTGGGTGAACAGGTTATCCGCGTTGTGAATGACTACGACATGGTCCTTGTCAAACCCGAGCCTTTGACTCTTGATGTAGTCTAGCTGCCGGAAGATGACTAACGATCCGATGATCAACAGAATAGACATGGCGAACTGGAAGACGACAAGACCGCTCCGCAAGACGAGGGAGCGGCTTCCCTTGCCGGCCAGGGGCGAGCCTTTGAGGATGTCGGTGTGCTTGAAAGACGAGAGAAAAAAGGCGGGATAAAGACCGGCCAGGAGGCCGACGAGCAAGGCCAAGCCGACGAGCCCCGGGATGACAAACGGGCTGCTGAAGTAAGGAAGGTCGAGAGCCCGGCCTGTCATGTTCCTGTAGAAGGGAAGCGCCGCTTGGATAAGCAAGACCGCCAGCAGCAGGGCAATCAAGCTCAGCAGGATCGACTCGCCCAGGAACTGACCGACGAGCTGCCGTTTGAGAGAGCCGACGATCTTGCGGATGCCCACCTCCCGCGCCCTCCTGGCGGAACGGGCCGTCGCCAGGTTGACGAAGTTGATGCCGGCGATAAGGAGGATGAGCAGGACGACAACGGAGAAGAGCTTGACGTAAGCAATGCTTCCGTTAGGCTGGCCGCCCGTGACCAGGTCAGAGTGAAGATGGATGCTTTTGATCGGCTCCAGGGTCCAAAGCCAGGGAATATGGGGTCGTCCTCCTTCATAGTAGACCTTGTCGATCTCGACGAGCTTTTCCTCCATTAGCTCCTGGGTCACGCCTTCACGAAGGAGGAGGTAGGTTATGTGGTTATTCGACGTCCAGCCCGGATTTTCCTGCGGGAAGAGGGTGACCAAAGAAAGGAGCATTTCGAAGCGGAAATGGGAATTGCGGGGCACGTCCCGGGCGACACCCGTGACCCGGAAAGGGTTCTGCTGGCTCAGGGCGGGGATCTCGACGGTCTTGTCTAGGGGATCTTCTTCCCCGAAACACTTGGCGGCCAAGGATTGGGTAATAACTATGGAGTAAGGATCGCGGAGGGCGGTTCCAGGGTCGCCCTTAACGAGAGGAAACGTAAACACCCTAAAAAAGGACGGCTCGGCCGCGAAGACGTCCGGTTCCTTCATAGCCCTTTCTCCGTATCTTATAACGCAATCCCCGATGGGTCCCGTGACCTGGACGAGCGACTCAACCTGCGGATACATGCCCCGGATCGTCCTGGCCAGGACAGAGGGCGTCCCGAGCTGATGGATCCTGGAGTCGCCCTTGTTCGACCAGTCGGCGACCACCCGGTAGGTCCGGTCGGCATTGACATGGAACCGGTCGTAGCTCAATTCGTCAAAGATATAGAGGGCGATCAGGACGCTCGCAGCGATTCCGACGGCGAGCCCCAGGATATTGATGAACGAGTAGACTTTGTGCTTGAGCAGGTTCCTCAGGGCGACTTTTAGGTAATTTTTAAGCATGCGGCCTCCTCAGACGGCAAGAGTGAGAGCGAGGCCAGAGCCAAATCGCCCTCATCTATTAAATACCTTTGCTGGATAATAAAGGTTGACAGCGCGCCCGGCCCGGGCCGGATTTTCTTTGGCTTCACGTAGGGCGTCGTCTCAGAGTAGCTGGCAGGGGCGATTTCGATAGTCCGATTCGGGACCTGCCTCCTCGGCGTATCCACATACATTTCTACGCAAGCGGGCACATTTTGTTCCTAAGACAGACTCCAACATACGCACAGTCTGTGTTTTTAACTAGGGGGTCAGACCGACTTAAGCAATTGATTTAAATAAAATAATGCCCGCCTCCCACAAATTTTTCCTCTTAGATGGGCATTTTTCATGTCAAAAATACCTGCTTACGGGAACAAATATCCTCAGGTAGCTTCTATGATCTGAAGATTCGAATCCATATTTCTTGCATTTTGCCTTGTCACTAAGGCTTTGGTTCAGCATCGGAATGACAAGGATTCTTTTCACCCTCCTGTTTAAAATTAACACATCCAATTTACTCCTATAGGTCCATTTTTTGCCTCAAAAAGGCATTATAAGGAGTCATTATGATAACATCTTAAACCTAATTACTTTAATATCAAATATATAAGTCGGTCTGACCCCATAAAAAAAAGGGCGGACTGCCCTTGCAGGCATCCGCCCTCCGCGTGCGAAAAAAGGTCAGCTCTGGTGGGGCACGAGCCGGAATCTTTTAGATCCGGGACAAGTCCCCCAGACAGGCGAATGGATTAATAGCGCCGGCCGCCGCCGCCGCCAAAACCGCCGCGTCCGCCGCCACCGCCGCCCGACCGCTCGGTGCGGGCCTTGGCCTCGTTGACCTTTAGGGTGCGTCCCTTGAGGTCCTTGCCGTTCAGCGCGGACATGGCCTTATCGGCCTCTTCCTTGTTCGGCATCTCGACGAAGCCGAAACCGCGCGACTGGCCGCTGTACTTGTCCGTGATGATGTTGCAGCTCGAGACTTCGCCGAAAGCCTGGAAAGCTTCCTTCAGGTCGGCATCGGTCGTGGTGAAAGATAGGTTGCCTACGTAAATGTTCATACTCGTCTCCTTTGACGATGGATCCGTCCGGGATTCCCGGATATCCCTTTAAAGATATCGAATCAAATAAAGGAGAGGAGTGTTCGACCGGTCAGGGCCTCTGCCCCTTCCCTTATTCTATCCGAGCCAAAAAAAGGCGGACTCCAACCGCAGTTGAAATCCGCCTGATTGACAAATGGGACTCAGTCTTTCGAAGGTTGACTTAGTAGCGTCGACTGCCGCCGCCGCCACCAAAACCGCCACGGCCTCCGCCGCGCCCGCCGCCAAAACCACCGCCCGAGCGGGGTTTGTCGGTTCGGGGCCGGGCTTCGTTGACTGTCAAGTTGCGGCCCTTCAAGTCCTTGCCGTTCATGTCGGCGATGGCCTTATCGGCCTCTTCCTTGTTCGGCATTTCGACGAAACCGAAACCTCTGGAATCGCCGGTGAACTTGTCCTTGATGATGTTACAGCTCGAAACTTCGCCGAAGACTTGGAAAGCCTCTTTGAGTTCCGCTTCCGACGCGTCCCTGGACAAATTGCCCACGTAGATGTTCATACAACTCTCCTTATGAGTGAATAAAAAGATATCCGAAATAAAGGAGAGGAGTATGCCGATCTCTTCGACCAGGGCTCGTGCCCTCTTCCTTTATCCGTTGCCTAATAGAAAAAACCCGGCAATTTCCTACTCTCCCACCAAGCTGCCCTGGCAGTACCATCGGCACCTGAGGGCTTAACTTCCGTGTTCGGAATGGGAACGGGTGTGACTCCTCCGTTATGATTGCCGAGATTTTAATCAATGCTTTTTTGTCTTAATAAACTTTATGGTCAAGCCTCACGGGCTATTAGTACTGGTAAGCTGAACGCATCACTGCGCTTACACACCCAGCCTATCAAACTCGTAGTCTACGAGTGCCCTTCAGCCCTTACGGGAGGGAGATCTAATCTTGAGGCAAGCTTCCCGCTTATATGCTTTCAGCGGTTATCTCTGCCGAACGCAGCTACCCAGCGCTGCCCCTGGCGGGACAACTGGTACACTGGAGGTTCGTCCGTCCCGGTCCTTTCGTACTAGGGACAGCTCCCCTCAAATCTCCTGCGCCTACCGTGGATAGGGACCGAACTGTCTCGCGACGTTCTAAACCCAGCTCACG
>CAYOZW010000263.1:0-4561 GCA_964408495.1 uncultured Eubacteriales bacterium | reverse complement strand
CTCTGGCACGCGGTCAAAGGGAGCGTGGCGCCCTATCCGGCCTGGGCCGTCACTCTCGTCCCTGATGAAGACGACGACTGATACAGTAATACTAATACAGGGTCAGACCGAGACAAATGATTGAAAGGAAATGATTTAAGAGATTTTCCGCGCACGTTCTGCCCCTTAGGCGGCTCTTTTCTGCTTCACATTTTGAATGAGGGTTTGGTTTTCTCCAGATCCTCGCTGGTTAGAAATTAGGGAGCTCGGGTGCCGTCTTCAAATTTCCCTTGCCTTTTGATCAAAAATGAATCATAATATAATTCACTTTGAATCATAATATGAATCACAGAGGGCAGATGAAATCAATTACAGTCCACGGAATAGACACGGAAACGGAAAAACTTATCAGTCAGCGAGCGAAATCCGCGGGAACAAGCGTCAATAAGGTTGTGAAGGAACTCCTCGCCAAGGCTCTCGGGATCGGCCAAGACAAGCAGGATCATCGGGATGAGTTTCTCGATCTCTTTGGCGTCTGGACGGAGGATGACGAAAAGCGATTTCTGGAGGCCGTCAAAGAACTGGAGATTGTTGAGCCCGGGGACTGGAAATGAAGAAAATCCTGTTGGATACAAACGCTTATGTGCGCTTCTTGAGAGGCGACGAAAAAGTCATGACTTATCTGGCCCAGGCCGACAACGTCTATATGTCCGTTTTTGTCCTTGGTGAACTGTATGCGGGCTTCAAGGCCGGCGGAAAGGAAAAAGACAACAGGCAGATTCTGGAGAGATTCCTTCTCAAGCCAACCGTGACCGTACTCGAGGCGATGACAGAGACGGCGGATATCTTCGGGCTTATTGCGGCCTCTCTCAAAAAGTCTGGAAACCCGATCCCGATCAATGATGTTTGGATCGCGGCTCATGCCCTGGAAACGGGCTCAATCCTGGTGACATACGATGATCATTTCGCCCGGATCCCCGGGCTGCGTCTTTGGGTTGAGATCGGGCACTGAGAATTCTTTGTTCGCGGGCTATTCGGACCTCACGATGAGCACGGGACCGAGGAGGCCCGAGGGAAGCAGGGGCGAGTCGGCCCGGTAGAACTCGAGCGCCGTGTACGTGTATTTTTTCGTAGCGTTGGGCTGCTTATCGCCGATCAAACGGTTGACCCAAAGGTTGGTCACCTTGATTTCCAGGGTGTTGGCGCCCGCCTTGAGCGCCGAGGTCACGTCCACGCGGAACGGCGGCTTCCAGAGAATGCCGAACGGCCGGCCGTTGACCGAGACCTGGGCGATATTCTTCACGTCGCCGAGGTCGAGCCACAGCTTCGCGCCGTCCTTGAACCAGTCCGCCGGCGCCTGGATGGTCTTGGTGTACGTCACCGTTCCGGAAAAATACTTCACGCCGGGGTCGGGACTGTCACTCCACGAACTCAGGCTATCAAGAGTGATCTTGCCCGGAGCGCCACGGTCGGGTTGAAAAGCGACGTCCCAGGCGCCGGTGACGCTCGCGAGACAGGTTTCAGCCGGCAAGGACAGCGCGCGCAACGGCTCAGCGGCCGCCTTGCGGAAGATAACAAACACCGCGTCATTGGGGTCGAGGTGAAGCGGAATAGTCGTTCGTCCGTCGGCGATGAGATAGGGAGCAGGCTCGATGACGCCGCTGTCGGCATGCCAGAGCTCGGGCTCTTTCCCCTCCACCCGGAAGGACGCCTCCAGCACCTCCGGGCGATTATTGGTGTTGCTGACCCAATAGACATCGCCGTCTGTGAGCTTGCGGTGGACGAACCGGAGGCTCGTGTCCTGTTGCGGCTTGGTGTATTCGAAGTCGGGCTCCACCTTAAGCGCCTCGAGCGCCTCCGCCAACGTCTTGCTCCCGTACACTTGGCCCATTCCGACTCCGCGCCCCCAAACCTCGTCGGCAATGGCCCGGAACTCCGCTTGGTTGTCGGCCAGGCTGGGGCTTTCGATCGGCTTCGGACCGACCAAGACAGCACCTCCCTTCACCAGGTCACGGATCTTCCGCAGCACGGCGAGCGACATATGCTGACTGTTCGGGTCGAGCGCCAGCACCCGATAGCTCATGCCGGTTGCGGTCGTGATTTTCCCGTCGGCTACCGACAGCCGGTTCTTCAGCGCATCGGCGTTGACGAAGTCGAAGTTGTAGCCGGCCGGAATGTCGGGCAGCTTCCCGAGGAACAAGGCCGTGATGTTGGAATCCTCGCCGTAATAATAAAGGATGTCGGCGGCGAACTTTCCCTGCTGGAGCATGTAGCAGCTGCGCGACAGGTACGTCGTCCAGGGCTTGGCCAGCTCCGCCCATGTTTCATGCCGGGTGAACCACTGGCCGAACGGCCCGAGGCCGAGGCCCGGGATCTTGTCATCGACGGGCTGGTGGACCGACGTGTGGATGACGAACCGGTTCAGGCCCATGGCCATGAGGCGGTCGGCGGTGGACTTCAAAGTTTCAGGGGAGTACGCCCAGGCGTTGAGGTAGGCGGTCAGGGACTCGGCCGCCACCAGGTTCTGACCGTAGATATGGGCGACAGAGGCGGACTCGCGAATATCGGCATCGTGATTGGGGCTGGGCTTTCCCGGCTGTTCAATCCACATGGCGCTCATCGGCACGTCCGCACCGCGTTTGACCTCCATCCCGTCGGCGATGAAAGCCCGCCCGTACTCGTGCGATTCGGTATAGCGGCCCATGCCGCGCTCGTGGAGGATCGTCGTGAGCTGGTCGTAATGATTCTCGGCGACGAGGTCGGCGAGTGTCTTGCGGAAGTCCCACAGGAACCGGTCGCTCGCTTCGGCGCTCTCCACGACCCGGCCGGCGAGAACCGGCAACCAGGGGTGCATGTCGTAGCCACGCCGTTTGCTGAATTCAGCGATCATCGCGTCGGTCCAGTTGGCCACTCCGGCCTCCCAGCTGTCGGTGATCACATACTGGAGGCCGCGCTTGCCCATGAGAGCCCCGACGGTATCCTTGTACTGATCGAGGTAATTATCGAAATATGATTTGACGTGGCTGCGGCTGAGCTTGTCCACTTCAAGTCCGGTGGCTTCCGGAGACGCGGGGGAGTTACGGGCTCCGGTGAGGGAATAGCCGAAGCGGAGGATGACCCAGCGGCCGGCGGGCGGGGTCCAATCGAGCCTGCCGTCGGCCCGCATCCTGGAGGTGAGGTCGATGACGTCGCCTTTTCGCACGACATCGGCGGCCGGAGCGGCGGGAGTGGCCATGCCGTAGAGGCCGGCCGCGGCCGAGAAGGCCGCCTTGTCCTGGAACCGGTTTACGATCGCCGAAGTGTTAAGTGAAAGTTCGGCGACCGGCGTTCCGGCGGGAGCAGGTTGAGCCCGGGTGCCCTCCGGGGAACCGCCGCCTGCCCCGGCCGGCGGAGCTTCGGTGCGGACGGTCAGGCGGAAGAACTTGGCGGTCGTCCCGGGGAACGCGATCGTCCGGGAACCAGCCGGAATCGCCGTGACCGTGCGGAACTCGCGGCCGTCATCGCTCGATTCCAATTCCTGAATGCCGGCGCTGTCCCCGCGGCGGCGTTCTCCTCCTATGACGAAAGTGAGCCCATAAATTGTCTGCGGCCGGGGGAATGCAAGCTGGATCCAGGCTTTTTGACCGACGGGAGCAGCCGGCAGGATAAAGGCCTTGGCCAGGTCACCGTCGGTGAGGACGGAGAGGTCGAAATCCCCTCCACTCGAGGTCACTTTCGCTCCTAGCTCAGCGAGCGTGCGGTCGCTTTCCGGAGCCCGGTAGGCAACCACGGCGCTGTCGGCATAAAACTCGGGCGGCGCGGCTTTGGTCCCTTCCATATACCCTTCGTGCCTCCCGCCCATGTTCTGATAGGGCCCAGTTACAGCCGGAGGTTTGGGAAGTGTGCCGGAGAACCGCCGGCCGCCTTCGAGCCGCGTCTCGCTCCAGACATATTTTTTCATCGCCTGCGCCGGCGTCACCCACGGCCCGCCGCTCTCGCTCCACCCGGGCGAGCCGGCGATGGCCATCTCCAGGTTCAACTCGTCGGCCAGTGTCGCGGCATACTTGAAAGCGTCCTTCCACTCGGGCGTCATGTAGACCAGTCGTTTCTCGACGATCTGCGGTGTTTCCAGCCCCGCGTCGAAGTTTTGGAAGCCGGCGATGCCGGCGCGCTTCATCCACTCGAGGTCGGCCTTGATCCCTTCCTTGGTCACGTTGCCGCTCATCCAATGCCACCAGACGCGCGGTTTCGCGTTGTCGGGAGGGGCCTCAAAGCCCCGGGCGAGAGGATCGTCCGAGCCCTGGGAAGTCTGAGAGGTCTGGGCTAGGGCGATCGCGATCCCAGTTGCGCAGAAAACCGCGAACGCGGCGGCGAAGGCCATGAGGAAGATTCGCTTTGTCTTATTCGATATCGGCAACATGGATCGTCCTCCTAATAAATAGATTAAGGATTTTAGGCGCAACCCTCGACGTGATGAAGGATATTCCCGTCCGGGAATCGAAGTCAAGAACTCCGGCTCATCAAGCCCCTGAATTAAGGTGACACCATCACTAGTGTCCGGTTATAACTTAAATAATTCCAACTGTTTAGAGGAATCACCCTG
>CAYOZW010000262.1:0-4569 GCA_964408495.1 uncultured Eubacteriales bacterium | reverse complement strand
GGCGACAGCATCAGCAATTTTGTTGGCCCTCTAGGTAAGCCGACCCGCATCGAGAATTTCGGCACCGTGGTCTGCGTTGCCGGCGGCTTTGCCATCGCTACGATATACCCTATCGCCCGGGCCATGAAGGAAAGAGAGTCCTCTATCGAGATTATTGGCTGGGGAGACGTCCGCAACCCCGAAAAGCTCCGGCCGGAAACGCCGCGCGACGACGCGGATGTGCAATTCTGGGCCGGGAAGATCATAGAAAGAGCCGGCCCTCATCTGGATTATATCGCCATGCACATGATGGGGATTTATCCCAGGAAGAGCGACCGGCTCAATGGGTTTGAATTCCTGAATGAGCCCGAAGAAGCTTGGTCTATTTTGCTCCGTCTAGCCGACATCGCCGATTTCCGGATCCAGGCGATGAAAGATTGCCTTCGGTCGGCGGGCGCCCCGCAAGGGATTGCCATCACCGAAGGACATCTCTCGCTCCAACCATATAATGTCGCCCCCGTGCTGACAACCTGGCTTTCAGCCGCCTACCACGCCCGGACCATGAATACCTATCTTCGGCACGGCGACCGGGTGAGGATCTGCACGGGCGCGGATTTTTGCGGGACCCGCTGGACGGTCAACGCCGTGATGATGCCCGTGCCCAGGGGACGAAGCTTCCTTCTGCCCATCGGCTCGATCATGAGGCTTTATAAGAGGTGCAAAGGAACGGAGGGAGTTGGCGTCGAAACCGTTCCTGTTGATCTGGACGTGGCGGCGACGCGAAAAGGCGGCAAGATTTATCTTCACGTCTTGAACATGAGCTACAGGCGTCCCGTCCCAGCCGTTTTGGCCGTCCGTGGCATGAAGATTATCAAGGCTCAAGTGCATGAGCTTGCCCCGCCGGATCCTCTTGAATATGTGAACCAGAACAGGCCGGACATCTTCACTCCTTTAACCAAATCCGTTCCCGCGGGCGATCCCCTGACCTGGACCTTCCCGCCGACATCTGTCAGCGTAGCGGAACTCGAGGTCGAAGAAAGGGGGGCGGGATGAAACATCTTGCCTATCTCGGAATTGCAATCCTGGCCTTCACGTCTGCTCCCCGGCCGCCCGCAGTTTATCCCGATTCTGCCGCGTGGGGGAATCAGGATGCGGATTTCGTCTTGCCGAAGAACTTTTTCATCGTTCCCTCAGAGCTGACGCTCAGGTTCCGTCACGGGCCGGGAGAGCGTCGCCTGAGCTTCCGCCGGTTCGCGGGAGCTCCCGGGGAATGGAAAAAGCAAGCCACGGATAAATTGGCCGTTCTCCTGAAGGTCAGCTCAAGAGCCGCTGGAGAGGTGCGCGAGGTCCGGGAAATCCACCACCGGGGAATCACCATAAAGGCTTTGGTCATGAAAATTGATGAACATCTTTCTATCCCCGCCTATCTCCTTATCCCCGAGCCTGGAAAGGCGTCGAAGAGCGCGGTTATGGCGATTCACGGCCACGGACGGGCCGAGCCTTGCGTAGGCGCTGAGGACGACTATCACCATCGTTTCGCCCTGGAATTGGCCAGGGCCGGCCATCTGGTGCTTTGTCCGGAACTCCGCGGTTTCGGGGCGCTCATGGACCTGGCGGAGGGTCTCGAGATCGACCGGTTGGATTATTGGATCGGCCGCTACAGCCAGTTCACCCTGGTCACCGACGGATTCCTCACCGGAAGGACGCTCATCGGCGAGACGGTCGAGGATCTGTTGCGATGGGAAGCTTGGCTGGCGGAGAGTTGCGGAGTCGAGGATATCGACGTGGCCGGAATCTCCTACGGCGGTGACCTCAGCCTCATCTATCCTGTTTTCAGCGACCGGGTCCGGCGGATTTTTGCCAGCGGCACCCTGGGTTCCTTCTCGGTCATATTTCAGCGCTGCTATAACGCCCCTGCTCATTGCATCCCGGGAATCTTGGAATGGATGGACCGGAGTGACATCGCCGGGCTGAACGTCCCGCGTCCCTTGGCCATCCACTACGGCGAGCTGGACACGCCGAGCCCGACCAATGCGTCGGCCTCTTACAACGAGACGGTCCCCAAGTCCATGGAGGAATTGCGGGGGATCTATGATGCCTTTGGAGCGCAGGGAGCAGTCAGCCTGATCGTGACACCCGGAGCCCAGCATGAAATGGATATCCCCGCTTTGCTCGATTTTTTGAAGGAATGAAGAGGCCGCCAAACAATCCGGAAAAAACTGAAGAAAAACGGCCTAGGCTCGTCTAATACATGAGGTGAACGTCATTCCGCAGGTCCAGGATAGGTCGGTCGGATTGACAAGCCCCCTGAGGCGGTGTATTTGTAGAAAAGAGAATAAGCTATGAACTGTCCCAATTGCAGCGCCGAAAACCAGCCCGATAGCCGCTTTTGCCGGCGCTGTGCGACTCCGCTTCAAACTCTCGACGGAGGCGCTATTGACAAAACCCTCACTTTCGAAAGACCTCCTGCCGTGCTGGCACGCGGAACGCTGTTTTCCGGGCGCTATGAGGTCATCGAGGAGCTGGGCCGGGGAGGGATGGGGAGCGTTTATAAGGTGTACGACCAGAAGATCCAGGAGGTCGTCGCCCTCAAGCTTATCCATCCCGAGATCAGCGTCAACAGCCAGGCTATCGACCGTTTCCGGAATGAGCTGAGGTATGCCCGGAAGATCGGTCACCGGCATGTCGGCCGGATGTTCGACCTCGGCGAGCAGGACAGTCAGTTTTACATCACAATGGAATATGTGGAGGGGGAAAACCTCAAGAGTTTCATCCGAAGGTCCGGCCACCTGACGCCGAGAAAGGCCATCAGCCTGACCAAGCAGATTTGTGAGGGATTATCAGAGGCCCATCGGCTGGGTGTCATCCATCGCGACCTGAAGCCGCAGAATATCATGATCGACCGGGAAGGAAGCGCCCGGATCATGGATTTTGGTATCGCTCGATTTACCCATTCGAAAGGCATCACCGGCTCTGGTGTCATGATCGGTACGCCCGAGTATATGTCGCCGGAACAAGTGGAAACGGGAGATGTCGACAGACGGGCGGATATCTATGCCCTGGGTGTTATCCTTTACGAAATGGTGACCGGCCATGTTCCTTTTGCAGGCGAAACTCCTCTGGCCGTCTTGATAAAGCACAAGAGCGAACGGCCTCGAAACCCCCAGGACTCCAACCCCCTAGTCTCTCTGGCCCTCACCCGCGTCATCCTCAAGTGCTTGGAGAAGGAAAGAGACAAACGCTATCAGAGCGCAGAAGAACTTTTCGAAGACCTGACCAAGGCCGAGCAAGGTCTTTTCCAGGCCGAAAAGGATACGATGGCCAAAGCCCGCCCCATATCCAGGCGGCCGACCAGGCGGTGGCTCTGGCCTGTCATCGTAGCAATCGTTGCCGGCGCGTTCATCTTCATGATCTGGAATCAGTTTCTAAGGAAAGAGCCTTCCCGCCTCTCTGTCCACGACGCGATCCGGGAGAAGCGTGCCGGCCTAGTCAAGCCACCACCGCCGCCGGGGACGCCGGGCTCTAAGCCGGATGAATCCACCTTTTTGAGATCCGAGACGGGCCTGAAAATCCTCTCCTTTCTCAGCCCCGAGAGCCTGAAGAAGTTGAGTCAAAAGGAACTCGAGGGAATCCTGGATTTCGATAAACAGATGGTCAATATCAAGACGGCTATTCCCGACGAGCCCGTGCTCAACCAGATCTGGGACAACGCCTACAGCAAAATCCGGGAGGGCCAGAAGCTCCGTGAAGAGGGGCGTGTTGAAGAGGCGTTGAAGAGGAGACAGGAAGGACAGGAACAGATGCAGTCTCTGTTGACCCTGGTTTCGGAAAGAGAAAAGGCGTTGGCGGCGAAGTCCCAGTTGGCTGAGACGAAGCGCCTCGTTCAAGCGGCTGGAACGGATAGAGGGAATGTGCTTTACCGGGTGGCCGGCCGGCGCGAGGGGGACGCAGAAGACGCCATGAATAAGGGGGATTTCTCCGGCAGCCGGGCGCTGTCTTATGTCCTGGAGCGCGTTTTTCGGCTCAGCGGCCAGTGTCGAGAACCGGGGGGTTGCTTGGAGAGCCTGGTTGGCTTGGTGGAGGGCATGAAAAGAACGGCGGAAAAATCGTCCTCCCTAAAAGCTGACCCTTGGCTCTTCAACATGGCCAAGGAGAGCGAGGACGAAGCCAGGAACGTTCTTGCCCAGAACGATCAGGAAGCTGCGGCGGAAGCGTACATCCGGGCGGCCTTCCTTTACCAAAAGATTATCGATCAAGGAACATAGGAAGTCTAATCCGTCGCTCATGCCTGGGACCTGCTGGATAAACATATTGCGGAAAAAGGGGCGATGTCCGACCAGCTGAAGGAGCCAACCATCTCGTGCTGCCTCGGCCTTGACAGTCCCCCTTTTATAACAGTGTGTAAAAAGCGAAATCCGCTATTTGAGAGGAGGAGTGAGTGGCCAAGAAGTTAGGCAAAGCTCTCTATCCTGTTTTTTTTACCATCGTCTGGCTGGTTTTCCTTCCATCTCTTCAGGCTGAAATCAGGGTTCCGGCCGTTATCGGGGACCACATGGTCATCCAACAGGGGAAGCCCATCACAGTCTGGGG
>CAYOZW010000261.1:0-4588 GCA_964408495.1 uncultured Eubacteriales bacterium | reverse complement strand
CGGTAGCGGTATTTTTTCCCAAACATTCCGGTCACCGAACAAAAAGAGCAGTCAAAAGGGCACCCCCTTGACGTCTGGATGGGGATGCTGCTTAGCCCGGATATCCCCTTTTTCGTGGATTTTAGCAGGGATAGGTCGGGGAACGGGATTTGATCGAGGTCTTTAATGAATGGCCGGAGAGGATTGTGGATGATCTGCTTGTTCTCTCTGTAGGATAAATTGGGAATATCCGAGAAGCCCGCTCCTTTTTCCCGGGCGTCGATAAAAGCCATCAGGGTTTGCTCCCCTTCCCCGCGGATGACAAAGTCCGCATGCTCCAATGCCTCATCGGCCATGAAAGTCACATGTGGCCCCCCCATCAGGACCGGGATCCCCAGCTTCCTGACCGTGTCGGCTATGGCATACGCCCTGGGAGCCGTCGAGGTGATCGTCGAAATCCCTACCAGGTCGGCGGATTCTATGATGGAGAAATCGATCTCCCGCAATTCCTCGATAAAGATTTCCACTTCCCAGCCCCGCTGGTTCATCATCGTGCCCAGGATGATTGTGCCCAGCCGCGGCAGGGGGAAGCGCGAAAAAATGTGAAGGTTCGGCGCTTTAGGCTCAATGAAAACGATTTTACTCATCTCATTATTCCTTGGTCTTTTTTTCCTCTCTCTTCTTGTTGCTATGTTTCAGATCTAAGATCTCTTTTCGTTTCTTTTTCATAAGGTCTTCCCAACGTTCGATCCCCCTCTGGAGCAGGCTCATCTTGTCGAAAAGGACCTTGATCTCCGTGAGCATGTCATCAAGCCTGCTGGAAACCTCAACTTTGGGAAAAGCATCCGGGTTTTCCTGGACAGCCAGAAAATACCGGAAATAATCGGAGGCCCTTTTTATGTCTTCGAGAGTGTAGCCGAAGAGCTGAAGGTCCCGGATAAGCTCGCAAAGATAGATATAGACGCCTGAATAGAGCCGGAACCCTCCCTCGCTCCGCATGTCGGGCTCGATGATGCCCTTATCCTCCCAGTGTTTAATCGTCCTCGGGCTCAGCCCGACGCGCTCGGCCAGGTTTCCGATGGTCAGGTACTGGTCCGCATCCTTGGGCTTCCGCTTTTTTTCGACGGTCTTCGGCAGCCCCACTTTCTTGAGGATCTTCTGGATCTCCTCGGTTTCGTATCCCAGATCAGTGAGCTTCTGAATATGGGCGATCATCGCCGTCGTCTCTTCCGAATAGAGAGGGACTTTGTCGTCGGTGAACCCGACCGGTTTTAAGAGCTTGGCCTTCTCCCAGTCTCGGAGAGTGGCCTCGCAGAGCCCGAACTTGGAGATGAACTCATCCCGGGTGAAGATGTGATTGTTCATATTATACCTATACGTATAATGCTACATCTTATTACAACAACCTATACGCATATGATTAATTTAATATTGTGCCATTGTCAAGCTCTTTTTTCTATGCGGATCAGCGCTGAGACTTTTGTCTCGGTCCCTTGCCAAAATAGACCAGGAATGCCATAAATAATCCATGGCCAAAGAAAAGCAACCCCGCCCCGAACATCTCAAAAAAAGGTTAGATATCGAGACGCCTCTCATCGGCTTCTACGATGCGCCTGACCCGGCGATTTTCGTACCGCTCGTCTCCCCCCAGGAGCGCCAATGCGTTTATGGTTTTTATCAGTGCTGGCTCCGGGGCGAGACGCTCCATCTCACCAAGGACCGATACGGCTGCGGCGGCGCCGGCCACTGGATGTGGGGAGTGCAGCTTCGGACGAGCAAGGAATTCCTCAAGTTCCTGGCCGACGACGAAGGGCTGAAGGTCTCGCGGTCGCTCATGGGCAAATGGATAGACGCAGCAAAACCCTACAACGCTGAGCACCCCCATCTCTTTCTTGGACCCGTCAAAAAAGAAGCCTGGCCTTTTGCCAAAAGCATCACCTTCCTGGTGAACCCGGACCAATTGAGCGCCCTGGCCATCGGCGCCCAATACCACAGCGCCCCCGAAGATCCGCCTCCGGTCATCGCACCGTTTGGCTCGGGCTGTTCCCAGTTTCTCCCCTTTAAAAACTTGAGCATCGCCCAGGCGTCGATCGGCGCCACCGACATCGCCATGCGGCAACACCTTCCCCCGGACATGCTGGCCTTTACGGTCACCAGGATGATGTTCAAGAGGCTCTGTGAATTGGACGAGCGGAGTTTTCTCTACAAACCATTCCTGGCGCGGCTCAAGAAATCCCGCGGGGGAAAGCTTTAAAGCTTCCAGGCGCCGGCGACAATAAGGTTCGTGCCGGTGATATGAGCGGCCCTGTCGGAAACGAGGAAGCTGACGGCCTCGGCCACATCCGTCTTTTTACCGAAATAGGCAGGATCGATCTTCCCGCCCGCGGGCATGATCCCGCCCTCGATCAAGCCCGGCGATACCATGTTGACCGTGATCCCCGCTTTGAATTCTGAGGAGGCGGCGGAGCGGGTCAGGATGAGGAGGGCCGTCTTGGCCACAGCGTAGGCTGTGATCTTGGAAAATGCGCTGAGCTGTTCGACGCGATTGTAGCCGATGTTGACGATTCGCCCCCAGCCGCGCTTTCTCATTCCCGGGAGCGCGACGGTGATTCCCCATACGGCACTCAGAAACACGCTCCGGTACATCGTTTCCCAGTCGGAAGTCGTGAGCTCCAGCCAGGGCTTAACGATGATCGGGCCGAAATTGTTGACCAGGATATCGAGCTGTCCGAAATGCGCTTCCACTCCATAAATCAATTCCTTGGTTCCATGTTCGGAAGTCAGGTCGGCAGAGAACGCTTTAGCGGATTTTCCTTTTTTCTCGATTTCCGCTACGACCTCGGCAGCGGCCTTCTCATTTTCCTTATAGTGAACGGCGACACCATCGAAGTCTTCAGCCAAGATAAGGGCAATTTCACGGCCAATCCCCCGGCTGCTCCCGGTGACCAGAGCGACACGATTATTCACGGTATTCCCTCGCGAAAAATCAAGATTATAAGACGGCTCTATTATAACGCGGGGCGTGAAGAAAACCAGAATAAAATGACAAGCATCGCCGATGCGGTTGAGGCGTTTAGCCCAATAAACCGGAGATGTGCCTTGCGGCGGCGAAAAGGTCCGCCGCGATGAAATCGGCGCAGCTGAAATCCTGCCCTCGCGAATAATCCGAGGGCACGGCTATCGTGTGGCAGCCAGCCTGCTTTCCGGCGAGGCAACCGTTGGCCGAATCCTCAAGGACGACGCCCAGTTGGGGCGAAACATCCAGCTTCGCACAGGCCGCAAGATAGATCTCCGGGTCCGGCTTTCCCTTGCTGATCTCGTCTGAGGCCTGGAGGACATCGAACCTGTCCCGAATCTTCAGCCGGTCGACGACGATCTCCATGAATTCTTGCTGGGCTCCCGTGCAGACCGCCAGTTTCAGCTGTCCATAGAAGGCGTCAAGAATATGAATCAATCCCGGCATGGGCTCGGACTCGTTCCGGTACTTTTCCCGCATCAATTCGTCCCTTATTTCCAGGCCCCGCTCGCCTGTTAAGGGTAGCCCCAGGTCCTCAACGAAAATCCTCATCCCCTCGATCGGCCTCCGGCCCATCATCTTCCAGAGCGTTTCTTCCGTGACCTCTTTGCCGAACTGGCGGGCGATTCCCTTCTCGACCTCCCAATAGAGGCGTTCGCTGTCGATCATCAATCCGTCCATGTCAAAGATTAAGGCCTTGTACAATGCCGTGCTCCAATCTGAAGTTTATCATAGGGCGATGTCATTGCGAGCCAAGCAAAACAATCTCCCGGGATGGCCATTTCACTTTGTTCCTCGTGACGATTTCGCCTGGTTGGTTCGCTTCCAAAGGTCGCTCAGAAGGACAACTCAACACAAATAATTTTGCTTAGAATAGCATACCCGTCGCAAAGACCGCTGGGTTATTTCAACTCGCCGACGGCCTTTTCTACAGCCGCGAGGACCTCTCCCCTTTCGACAACCTCTTTAAGTGTGTTGATGTCGTTGTAAAGAGGCCGGTCTTCTTCGAGATGGGCAACATATTTGCGGATGACTCCATGAGCGGCCTGGACACCCTGGCTCGGCTTGAGCGGCGCGCGGAAATCGACGGCCTGGGCGCCGGCCATCATCTCGATGGCCAGGACCGCCTGGGCGTTGTCGATGATCTGGCGGGTTTTAAGCGCCGAGGTCCAGCCCATGCTGACGAAGTCCTCCTGGTCGGCGGCGGCCGGTATGGAGCCGGTCGCGGCCGGATGGGAGAGGACCCGGTTTTCACAGATAAGCGCCCCGGCCGTGTATTGGGAGAGCATCATCCCCGAGAACATCCCCGCCCCTTTGGTCAAGAACGCGGGAAGTCCGACGCTGAGATGCTGGTTCATCAGCCGGTTGAGACGGCGTTCGGAGAGGACGGCCACTGTCGTCACCGAGGTTCCCAGGAGCTCAAGGGCAAAAGCCTGCGGCGTGCCCTGGAAATTCGCACCCGTCAGGACGAGCTGTTCATCAGGGAAGAAAACGGGATTATCGGCGGCGTTGTTGAGTTCGATCTCGAACATATAGCGGGCCCATATGAGGGCATCCCTGGCGGCACCTGTGACCTGGGGAGTGCTCCGCAGG
>CAYOZW010000260.1:0-4592 GCA_964408495.1 uncultured Eubacteriales bacterium | reverse complement strand
GGCCTTTATTCCCTGCCCGATTCGGACGTCTCGCTCTCCCAGCTCGCCGAGACGGGCGCCGGCTGGATCAGCCTGATCGTCACTTGCTACCAGGAGAACCTCGGCTCCACCCAAATCTTCGCCAGTGAGTCGACGCCGACCGATGATGATTTGATCCATGTCCTCGCCCAGGCTCACGCCCTGGGTCTCAAGCTCATGCTCAAGCCCCATCTCGACCTCTGGAATGACTCTTTGCATTGGAGGGGAGAGATCGGCCAGGCCTTCAGCAGCGAAGTCGAGTGGGCGGAATGGTTCGCTTCCTACCGCGCCTTTATCGAACATTACGCCGACCTGGCGGCCGCCTACGGCGCGGACCAGTTCTGCGTCGGCTGCGAGCTCGAGAACACGACCCACCGGGAGGCCGACTGGCGGGCGATTGTGGCCGCTGTGCGCTCCCGCTATTCCGGCCCGCTTATCTATGCCGGGAACCACGGCGGCGAAGAGGTCAGGATGAACTGGTGGGACGCGGTCGATCTCATCGGAGTGGATGCCTATTATCCGCTGAGCAACACGATGGACCCCTCGCTGGAGGCTCTTAAGGCCGCCTGGCGCCCCCGCGTCGATGAGCTGTCTGCCCTGGCGGCGAAATGGCAGAAGCCGCTCATCCTGACCGAAATCGGCTACCGAAGCATCGACGGGGCCGCGATGCATCCCTGGGATTGGCAAATCCAGGGAACGGTCGACCTCAAAGAGCAGGAGGGCTGTTACCGGGCGGCCTTCGAAAGTGTCTATAACAAGCCCTGGTTTGCCGGCATCTTCTGGTGGTCGTGGAGCCCCGACCCGTTCGAGGGCGGACCCGACGACACCGGATACTCTCCCCACGGCAAGCCCGCCGAAGACGTTCTCAGGACGTGGTTCGGGGGATCGCCGCGACGGTCGCCACTCCGTTCGCCCGAGCCGAACCGGAACCGGAAGATTGAAATTCTGGGGGAAGGACTCGCCGAAGGCTGGGAGGATTTGTCCTGGGAAGCCGAGCATGACCTCTCGGCGACCGACGAGGCCCACAACGGAAACTCTTCGCTCCGGGCGAGGTTGGCTCCCTGGGGAGGTGTCTCCTTCGGGCATGCTGTGTTCCCCTCATATTCTTATTATTTCCTCGAGTTCAATATCAGGTCATCTGGAGAGATGGAGCCCCTGCTCTGGGCTTTCTTCCACGATCGCGAGGGAAAGCCGCTCATCCGGGTGACTGTGAACGACGGCCGCTATATCGAGGGAGGGACCGTCGAGGCCGCGCGGTGGAAGCCCGTCTCCATCCCGCTCGCCGACCTGGGCGCGGCCAGAAGATTCCTTTCCCGCTTTTCCCTTCAGGACCGGAGCGGCAACGGCACGACGACCTTCTGGGTCGATGACCTGCGGATCGTGGGTGCGAAGTGGCGGGAAGAGCGACTCCGGCCGGACAAACAGCCGGTCGTCCGCTAAAATTCCGGGAAATTCCGCGGAATTCCCGGAATTCTACCCGGAATTCTCATGAATTTTATTTGCGGCGGGCGAAGAGAAGCCCCGACCAACTCTCGTCCACGGCGCAGACTTTGTAGTCAACGATGCCCGCGGCGAGCCCGGCGGCGCGGACAATATTCTGGGTGAGGTCGGAGGGAAGCCCGGATCCTTTTTTCGGCCAGATGATCCAGACGCCGCCGTCGGGTGTCCTTGCCGCCATTTTCCCGACATCCCGTTCGAGTTCACGTTTCGTCCTGACAAACCAGAGGATCAACCGGCGTGCCCCGGCCTTTGCCTTAAAGCTCCCGGAGACCTTTGGAAGCGCGCTTATCGACTTTCTCTCGACCGATACCCGGTCCGGAAGATTGTCGAGCGTACTACGGAATCCCTCCGGGGCGCCGACGAAGATGACCGCCGTATCCGGCCTGATCCCGAGCTTCTTTGGCAGGGGCGATCCCGCATATGCCTCCATGCGGGATCGGGGGACGACAGGGGCGACAACAGGACTTGAGACAGCCTGCTTCAGCGCCTTTCCGATGTCCGACCACTCAGCGTAAACGGCATCAGGCAGATGTTTTTTGATCTTTTCGACCTTCTCCGCATCACCCTCCACGAAGACGATCGGCACGAGTCGAGTATCTTTATAAGAGCGGAGCGCTATGGCGACGTCCCGGCCATGCGAAGGCACGCGGTTTAGGTCGATGACGACGGCCGCCGGAGGGTTGTCCCGGAGCTCCCTGAATCCCTCGGGCCCGGACAGAATAGTCGGATTGACTTGATAGCCTAGGGCCCGCAGCCGCTCCCCCCTCTCCACCGCCTCTGCTTCATGCCAATGGACAAGCCGGACCCGAAGTTTTCGGCTCGCCTTGCTCGCCTTCATCATGATCTCCTTGGGCTCAGTATGCCATGAGGATAGCTCCCTATTCCAGATTGCCGGTGAAATTGCCAAAATGAACAGGGTCGTTGACCTACATGTCATTGCGAGCCCCCGAAGGGGGCGCGGCAATCTCAAGGGAGGCTTTTGAGATAAGCTTTCTTCGCTCATCAAGACTTTTATTGGTAATCTCTACGATCGCCGCACATATTGACTTCGGAACAGCTATGTAATAATTATGGCTGGACAGGGGTTCGATTTGGCCCAAACATTTTCTCATGACAATTTCGTGACATCTTTCTAAAAGAAGAATGTTCTATTGATCCCTCCGGAGGGGAATTCTGCTCTGATGAAGACGAGCGGCCATCGCAAACAAATTCTTCTCTTCCTGCTCGCCGTGATTCTCCCCAGCCTGGTCCTTGTCGCCTTCACCCTGCGCATGATCAATCAGGAGAAAGAGCTCGCCCAGAAACGGATGACTGAGGAACGCAGCCGCTTCGGCCGGGACTTCGGCGAACGGCTGCTTCTCCGGCTGGAGAAGGCAAAGCTCCAAGAAGTTATCGCCCTGGGCAGGGGGACAGAACCAGGCGGCGAGGGAGAGCCCAGCCCAAAGAAAGTGCCGCCGGGCCAGGCCGGTTATGTTGACCCGGAAGTCGTTCTCGTCGGCTATGTCAGGGACAACCGGCTCGAACTCCCTTGGGAATTTGAACAGAGCATCGTGGCGTCCGGAAGGCTGTTGAACCAAGGCTCTTTTCGCCAAATGATGGCCGACGGAGAAAACACGGAATTCTCGAGGAAGAATCCACAGCAGGCGGCGAAGCTATATGAATCGGCCATGATCAAGTCCAAAAGTCTCGTCCAACAAGAATATGCCCATCTCGCCCTGGCCAGGGCCCTGGCGAAATCAGGTCAAACACAGCGGGCGATAGAACATGCAGACAAAATTCTTGCCCTGCCTGCGGACATCTGCGATGAATTCGGAATTCCACTTTCATTCTATGCGGCCGGGATTCTCATTGAGGAAAACGCCGCTTTGGACGAAGTCGCCGAGCGGATCAGTACAGAGCTGGAATCGCAAGGCTGGCTCTCCCCCCCTGCGGCGTATATGGTCAAAGATTTGATCGAGACGCTCAACCGGAATGTTTCAGAACCATCCCTCAAGATTATGGTCCAAGAAGGCCGGCAGGCACTCCAGTCCTATATCCAAAAGCTCGAGCAGGCGCTGGCGCTTCAGGAAGATTTCCAGGCCCTCGGCTTATCTCTCCTATCGTCAAAGGGAAGAAACAGGGATGAGCCGCTCTGGACGATTTATGGAGAAAATCCCTGGCTGCTGAGTGTCTCTCTTCCCCTATCGGACAGTCGTCAGGTATTCGTGGCCGTCAGTTTGTCCGATATTTCAACCTCCCTGAAATCCGACCCTGAGTTGCTCAATACCTTCCCTCGGGAATTCCATCTTGTCACCGACATGGATGCGGCGGGAGAAGATCTTGGCGGGAATTTTCGGGGTTTGAAGGTCGCTTTCGCCGGAACACCGGAGGAATGGCTTTCCCGTAAGGGAGGCCTCCAGCCTCTCTTCTACGTCCTGATCGTCATCCTGGTGCTGGGAATGACCCTGTTCGGAACCTATCTTCTCCTCAGGGATGTCCGCCGCGAGGTCCGGATGGCCGAGATGCGGTCTCAGTTCGTCTCCAGCGTCTCCCATGAGCTCAAAACCCCGCTCACCGCGATCCGAATGTTCGCCGAAACGCTGCGCCTGGGCCGGCTGCAAAACCGCGAGACTCAGGAGGAATACCTCGACACCATCGTCAACGAGAGCCAGCGGCTGACCCGGCTCCTCAACAATGTGCTCGATTTTTCCAAGATCGAGAAGGGGAAAAAAATCTACCGGCCTCAGCCGGCTTCGCTTCCCGAAGTGATCAAGGCGGCAGCGCGCGCGATGGACTATCCCTTGAGCCAGCATGGATTCAAACTGAAGGTGGAAGTCGAAGACGGCTTGCCCGCTGTGCCTGTCGACCGCGATGCTCTCGAGCAAGCTATCCTCAATCTTCTCCACAACGCTATGAAGTATTCGGGCAATTCCCGCGAAATCGAATTGCGGCTGCGGAGACACGGCAACCTGGCTATTATTCAAGTCATCGACTGCGGCATCGGCATCGAGACGCAAGAACAGAAGAAGATATTCGATAAGTTCTATCGTGTCCCTTCCCAGGAGAATGAGCGGCTTCCGGGAACGGGCCTCGGC
>CAYOZW010000259.1:0-4605 GCA_964408495.1 uncultured Eubacteriales bacterium | reverse complement strand
TGATCGGCGCAGCGATCGGTGTGGTGTCGCACCTCGTCGGCCGCTGGATTCGGGGCGATATCGAAGAGGGCCGGCTGGCCTCCTCCCGTCTGGGGACAATCCCACTCTCTATTTGCGCGCTGGGTGGGAGCACAGCGACTCCAGAAAAGGGTATCTCAGCCCAAGTCGTTGAAGTCGGGTCCTTCGACGAGCTAAAAGCCCTTGGCGAGAAAGCGGGGGGCAAGATTGTCTTTTTCAACCGGCCCATGGATCCCACCCTGATCGACACCTTTCCGTCCTACGGCGGGGCCGCCGAACAGCGTGTTCGGGGCGCGGTCGAAGCCGCCAGGGCCGGAGGGGTGGCCTCACTTGTTCGCTCCCTGACCTTCGGGGAGAACGACGATCCGCACACCGGACTGATGATCTACGACCCGCAAGTCCCCAGGATTCCGGCCGCCGCCGTCAGCACCCACGGAGCGAACATTCTGAGTGAAGCCCTGAGGACGGATCCGGATCTCTTCGTCTATCTGCGGACGAGCTGTCAATCCCTCTCGCCGGTGACGTCCTACAATGTCGTCGGTGAGATCTCAGGACGAGAAAATCCGGGTGAGATCATTCTGCTGGGCGCCCATCTCGACAGCTGGGACCAGGGCGAAGGCGCCCACGATGACGGAGCCGGATGTGCCCATGTCCTCGAGGCTCTGCGCTTGTTGAAGCTGACCGGATTCCGGCCCCGGAGGACGGTCCGTGGTGTTCTGTTTATGGACGAGGAGTTCGGGGGGACGGGGGGAAGAGATTATGCCCGGTCGGAGCGCCGGAAAAATGAGGTCCATCTGGCCGCTATCGAATCAGACAGGGGCGGCTTCCTTCCCGTCGGCTTCGGCGTCGGCGGGGGCGAAAAGCCGCTCCAGAAAGTCCGCCAGTGGCTGCCGCTCCTTCAGCCCGCGGGGATCCATTGGATCAGGCCGGGGGGCGGCGGAGTCGATATCGGACCACTGGCTCAATCCGGGACGGTCCTGATGGGAATTGTCCCGGATTCCCAGCGCTATTTCGACGTCCATCACTGCCGTCGGGATATCCTGGCTTCAGTTCATCCGCGCGAGCTCGAGCTCGGGGCCGTCGCCACCTCCATTCTCGCCTTTCTGCTAGCCGAAGAGGGAATCTAGGGAGGTGTCTTTTTTTAGATAGTTTGGATTTCTCCGCTCAGCGGCGATTTGCCGTGCAGTCTTGGCAATATCCGAAGACCTGGATTGAGAACTTGTCCAGAAGATATCCCTTCTCTTCCCCGATCCTGTTGATGGCCGCTTGGATCTCGGCGTGGCTGAATTCTTGAACGCGTCCGCAGGAAAGACAAATGAGGTGGCCGTGGGAGGTCCTGTTCCAATCCGGTTCGAAGTGACTATGGCTCTCGCCCAGATCGATGGCGGTTACCAGGCCACCCCGGACCAACAGGTTGAGCGTCCGGTAGATGGTCGCCAGGCCGACTGGCTTCTTCTTGGATCGCAGCCGGCGGTGGATCTCCTCGGCATTGGGATGGACCCCCGGAGCAGAGAGGATCTCTCTGAATATCTGTTCTCTGGCCCGGGTCATCTTGAGCCCGTTATCCCTCAGGTAAGTTTCGAACCGGCTGAAGCCTCTTTTCACCCTGGGACCTTCCTTTTTCTCTGTCGTTCTATCTTTTGCCGCAGCCTTTCGAGCCGACGAGAGAAGTCCTCCTGCCGGCTCTGGGAAGCTTCGCCGGCCAAAGCCAATCCCTCTAGGACGACCTCCCTGGCCTTTTCATAATCCTTTTCCCTGTGTTCGTAATACATCGCCAGCTCGCGGAAACAGTCGAGCTGATGAAGGGGAGTCATCTCGTTCCAGAGACTCAAGGCTTTTTCCCATTCCCGGTTCTTCTTGAAATGGGAAGCCAGCTTCATTTTCGCCAGGACGGCATACTCTCCGGAAAGTTGCCTCTCCAAAGCCCGGCTCATGTACAGGGCGGAGCGCTCCCTCTCCCCCGTCCGTTCCAGAAGCCGGGCCGCTCCGAAGAGATCCATCGCATCGCCCGGAAGGTCAAGCTCCTTGCCTCGTTCCCCAGTGAAGAAGGCGGCACCGCTGATGACCACGCCGAGAAGTGAGAGAAGGTCCTCTTGGTTATGGTAGAGGATGGGCTCGATGAGGGAGAATTCGCCCGTTCTCAAATATTCGAAATAGCGAAAGGGAATTTCGGCCGAAGGGATATCCTCTTCCCGGTGCGCCTCCAGGACCTCTTGGGCAAGATGATAAAGCCTGCAGCTTTCATGCTTATGGCTCCAGAGACTCCGGGCGGAGAACAGGAAATCGAGATGGGGCAGGCCGCTGAGAGGCAGAGCCTCCCGCTGGAGGATGAACCGGGTTTCTAATAGAGGCACATCGAAAGCCTTGCCGTTGAAGGTCACCACCGACCGGAAATCCATCTCTATGAAGAATCGCCCGAGCTGCCGGATAAGGGCCTCTTCCTCCGCCAGGTCTCCAAGGAAGAACTGGAAGATCCGGAACTGTTCATCCCGGAAGAAGCCGAGTCCGACAAGAAACGGGACAACCCCGACTCCACCCGAGAGCCCCGTCGTCTCCAGGTCCAGGAAAAGAGCCGTGGATAGGTCGAGGTCGGCGAAAGCCCGGTCCCGGCTGAGGAGGGAGAGGATTTCGCCGTCAATCTTGAGCCCGGCGCCAACGGGGATTTTTCCGTACCGGCTTTGCGGATGATATTGGTTCTCGAATATTTCAAGCCCCTTCCTTTTCATCGGCTCGGGTGGAGAGATATCAGGTTCTTTCTTTTTCGACTTTCCGGTAAGGGTGATCAGCCTTTCCAGTCTCTCTTTGGTGGTGAGGTCGGGTTTTTTGGCCAGATCTTGCCAGGCCGAGGAGATCGAGTCTGTTTTTGTCCGGGAAGTCCGCTCCTTCTTGATCTGCTTCAGTCTTTTCTCGAAATCCATATTCCGGGCCACCTTTAATCATCATAGATTATTTCGGGGTTGTTTTCAAAGAAGGCTCGGGGTATGGGTTCGTCACCCCGGTCGCTTCCCCGGCGGGGAATCTGTCAGTGCTGCCGAAGCCGCGAGCGAAGCGGAGCGGGAAGCGGCGCAAACCCATGAGATCGGCGCGTCACTGGGGTTAAAGACTTGTTTGCCGGAACCCTGAACTGCAATGGAGGAGCTTGAAATCGGAAGGGAATGATTATATAAGGGAGGACAATGGACTCGAGGCTTTTCCTGGCCTTTGATCTAGGGGCCGAAAGCGGCCGGAGCGTCCTCGGCCGGCTGTCCGAAGGACGCATTCACATCCGGGAGCTGACCCGATTCCCCAATGCTCCTATCCGTGTCCTCGGTCATCAGCATTGGAACGTCTACGGCCTTTTTGAAGAGATCAAGAAAGGGATAAGAGCGGCGTTGGCGGAACCCGGTAAGCCGCTGGAAAGCCTGGCGGTGGATACATGGGGAGTCGATTTCGGACTGCTGTCCGGCGACGGGACAATCCTCGGCCTCCCCTACGCATATCGTGATGGCCGCACTTCAGGCGCCATGGAAGGATTCTTCAAGCGGATGCCGCGGGAAGATATCTATGAGCGCACGGGGATACAGTTCCTGCCTTTCAACAGCCTTTTCCAGCTCTTCGCGACGGCAAGGGACAATCCCGGCTTGCTGGAGCGGGCAGAAACCCTCCTTTTCATGCCCGACCTCTTCACCTTTCTCCTGACCGGAGAAAGAGCCAGCGAATTCACCATCGCTTCGACCTCGCAGATTCTCGACCCGAGACTCCAGATCTGGGATGAGGTGATTCTGTCCGCGCTCGGCCTTTCCTCCCGCATCATGCCGGATGTTCTGGCAACAGGGACGATGATCGGAACTTCGCTCCCTTCCATCTCTGCAGAGACGGGGATTCGTGAGATTCCGGTCGTGGCAACGGCGAGCCACGATACCGCGGCGGCCGTCGCCGCCATCCCCGCTTCGGGCGAAGATTGGGCTTACATCAGCTCCGGGACCTGGTCCCTGATGGGTGTCGAGCTCCCCTCCCCTCTGATCAGCCCCCAGACGTTGGCCGCCAATTTCACCAACGAGGGAGGGGTTGCCGGGACCATCCGGTTCCTCAAGAATATCGCGGGCCTCTGGCTTCTTCAGCGATGCCGCAAAGAATGGTCCGGGAGCACGGACTTGAGCTACGATGAGTTGACGCGGATGGCGGGCGAGGCGCCGCCTTTCCAGGTTTTCGTCGATCCGGACGACCCCGATTTCCTGAACCCGCCAAGCATGTCTGAGGCCATCCGGAATTATTGCCTCCGGACCGGTCAAGTGCCGCCCCCGTCCGCGGCTGAAACCGTCCGCTGCATCCTGGAAAGCCTGGCCTTCAAATACCGTCAGACGCTCGACCAAATCCGTTTCCTCACAGCCAAGGAGGTCGGACGTATCCATGTGATCGGCGGGGGGAGCCGCAACGACCTGCTCTGTCGTTTCACGGCTGAGGCCACTGACTCGACTATCCTGGCCGGACCGGCTGAGGCGACGGCCACCGGAAATATTATGGTCCAGGCTCTGGCCCTAGGTTATGTCGGAACCCTCAGCGAAATCCGGGCCATAGTCCGTAACTCGGTGAAGGTCAGGACCTATC
>CAYOZW010000258.1:0-4612 GCA_964408495.1 uncultured Eubacteriales bacterium | reverse complement strand
CCGGTCGAAGCCAACGATTACCCCGGGTTCATCGCCAACCGCATCCTGATGCCGATGATCAACGAGGCCGTCACCGCCCTGATGGAAGGCGTCGGCTCGGTCGAGGCCATCGATACCGTGATGAAGCTCGGCATGAACCACCCGATGGGACCGCTGGCCTTGGCCGACCTCATCGGTCTCGACGTCTGCCTCTACATCATGGAAGTGCTCTACGAGGGGTTCAAGGACTCTAAATACCGGCCCAGCCCGCTGCTCAAGAAATACGTGGACGCGGGCTATCTGGGCCGCAAGTCCGGCCGCGGCTTTTATGATTATCAGGCGAAATAGAAAAAAATAGGGCCGTCCCCATTTTTCCGTTTTTTCATGCTACAATAAGGGAAGCCTTTTGCCTTGGTCTCTGATAAAATCCGTCCTCGGCAGGCGTCCCTTATGGTGAGGAGGAAAACGATGGATAAGCAGAAAAACGAAGATTTGGACCAGAAGCAGGCTTCGCGGTCGAAGGCCATCGAGGCGGCCGTCTCCCAGATCGAGAAACAGTTCGGCAAGGGCTCGGTCATGAAGCTCGGCCAGAAAGAGGCGGCCATCAAGATCGCGGCCATCCCCACGGGGTCCATCGGTTTTGATCTGGCCCTGGGGATCGGGGGGTTCCCGCGCGGGCGCGTCGTCGAAATCTATGGGCCGGAGGCCACCGGCAAGACCACTCTGGCCATCCACGTCATCGCCGAGGCCCAAAAGCAGGGCGGCCAGGCGGCCTTCATCGATGCCGAACACGCCCTGGACCCAACCTATGCCGGCAGCATCGGAGTCGACGTGGACAACCTCCTTATCTCTCAGCCCGATTACGGCGAGCAGGCCCTGGAGATCGCCGAAGTCCTGGTCCGGAGCGGAGCGGTGGACGTCATCGTCGTCGACTCCGTCGCCGCCCTCGTCCCCAAGGCCGAGCTCGAAGGGGAAATGGGCGACGCCCACATGGGTCTCCAGGCCAGGCTGATGTCCCAGGCGCTGCGCAAGCTGACCGCTATCGTCGCCCGCTCTAAAACCTGCTTCATCTTCGTCAACCAGATCCGGGAGAAGATCGGCGTCTTCCTGGGCAGCCCGGAGACAACCACGGGAGGCCGGGCCCTCAAGTTCTATTCCTCGATGCGGATCGATGTCCGGCGGATCACCTCCCTCAAGGATGCCGATGCGGTCATCGGCAACCGGGTCCGGGTGAAGATCGTCAAGAACAAGATGGCCCCGCCTTTTCGGACTGCGGAGTTCGATATCATCTTCGGCCAGGGGATCTCCAGGGAAGGCGACCTCGTCGACTGCGGGGTGGAGTTCGGCCTGATTGAGAAAAGCGGGACCTGGTATTCCTACAACGGAGAGCGAATCGGGCAGGGACGGGAGAATGTCAAGAGGCTGCTCAAGGAGAAGCCGGAGCTGGCGGCCGGCCTGGAGCGCGATATCCGGAAGAAGGCCGGCCTTCTCCCTGAAGAGGAAGAAGAAAAAAAGGAGGCCAAGAAATAAGATGCTGCGCCGGCAGAATTTCTTGGCATTAACGGGCTGGGGCGGAGCGGCCCTCTTCGCCCGGGCGGCTTTCCCAGCCAATAAAAAAAGCACTCAGGAGGAAAAGACAATGGCCTATACGGCGAAGGATTACTCAAAACTCATCGGGATGGCAGGTTTCAGCGAAACGCTGCTCAAGAATCATTTCACCCTGTACCAGGGCTATGTGACCAACACCAACAAGGTCCTGGATTTGCTGGCGGCGATGCTCAAAGAGGGCAAGACCGGAACACCGGAGTTCGCCGAACTGAAGCGGCGCCTGGGCTGGGAATTCAACGGCATGCGGCTCCATGAGTACTACTTCGAGAACCTGGGAGGAAAAGAGACCCTCGACCCCAACGCTCCGCTCGCCAAGAAACTTGTCGAAAGCTTCGGGAGCATCGAAGCCTGGGAGAAAGATTTCCGGGCCGTGGGCGGCATGCGGGGTATCGGCTGGGTCGTGCTTTACCAAGACACGGCCGGAGGCAGGCTGGCCAATTTCTGGATTAACGAGCATGATGCGGGCCATCCGGCCGGCTGCCAGCCGATTCTGGTCCTGGATGTCTTCGAGCACGCCTTCATGATCGACTACGGCCTGAAGAAAGCTGACTACATCGAGGCCTTCTTCAAGAATATCGGCTGGAAGGCAGCCGCAGCGAGGCTCCGCTAAGACCTCTCGATGGTCCAGAAAGAGCGAGTCCGGCCGCTCAACAACGAGAAGGAGAGAAGCCGTGATTACGTTCTTTACTGGATGCAAGCGGCCCAGCGAAGCGAATACAACCACGCCCTGGAATACGCGGCTGAACAGGCCAACGTCAGAGCAAAGCCGCTCGTCGTCTTCTTCGGCCTGACCGAGAAGTTTCCGGAAGCCAACGAGCGCCATTATGCTTTCATGCTGGAAGGCCTGCAGGAGACCTGCCGGGCGCTCGAGCAAAGAGGGGTTCGTTTCGTTATCCGGCATCAATCGCCCGATGAGGGCGCCATCCGGATGGCCCGGCGGGCCGACCTGGCCGTCGTCGACCGCAGCTATCTAAAGGCCGAGCGCCGTTGGCGGGAGGAGGTTGCCCGGAAGATCGACTGCCCCCTCGTCCAGGTCGAAACGAACGTCGTCGTGCCGCTGGAGCAGGCTTCTCCCAAGGAAGAGTACGCCGCCCGGACTCTCCGGCCCCGGATCAGGGGACAGCTCGAGAAATACCTTGTTCCGATGAAAAAGGTCCCCCTCCGGAAGGCTTCCTTGAAGATGGAATTCAGAACGCTCAATCTGGCGAATCTGGACGGGTTGCTGGCCCGTCTGCCTCTCGACCGCGGCGCCGGCCGCGTCAGAACTTATATCGGCGGAACGAAGGAAGCCAAGAAACGGCTCTGGGAGTTCATCGACCGGAAGCTCGCCGTATACGCTAAAAGGCGAAACGATCCCAACGTCGAAGCCGTTTCCCAGATGAGCCCTTACCTCCATTTCGGTCAGATTTCGCCCCTTTATATCGCCCTCGAGGTGCTCAAGTCTAAGAAGCGCGCGGCCGAAGTCTATCTCGAGGAGTTGATCGTCCGGCGCGAGCTGAGCATGAATTTCGTTTACTACAACAGGAAGTATGACCGGTTCGAGGGCCTGCCGGATTGGGCGCGCAAGACCCTGAAGGAGCACGAGAAAGACGAGCGGGAGGCGCTCTATTCGTCCGCCGAGCTTGAGGAGGCGCGGACGGCGGACCCGTACTGGAACGCCGCCCAGCGGGAAATGGTCGTCACTGGAAAAATGCACAATTATATGAGAATGTACTGGGGAAAGCGGATTATCGAGTGGACTCGGAGGCCAGAGGAAGCGTTCAGAACCGCCCTTCAACTCAACAACAAGTACGAGCTCGACGGCCGCGATCCCAACGGGTTCACGGGGGTTGCCTGGTGTTTCGGCAAGCACGACCGCGCCTGGCCGACCCATCCTGTGCTCGGCAAGATACGGATTATGAAAGCTTCGGGATTGCGGCGAAAATTCGACGCCGACGCTTACTCCCGGAAATACGAGGTCAATCATGGTTAAGATCAGTCACCGACGGTCGCGCAAGGCCGGGCTTCCCCCCGGAAGCCTGGTCCACATCGGGGATAAAAAGGAGGAGCACCCCAAGATCACTATCATCGACTATGACGGGGATACATTCCAGGAGAAAGAGGCGAAGTCTATCGAGGAATGCTGCGCTTTGAAGGAAACACCCACGGTCAGCTGGATCAACGTCGATGGCGTCCACGACAGCCGCCTGATCAGCGATCTGGGCAGCCGCTTCGGCGTCCATCCCCTGATCCTCGAAGACATCATGACCACAGCCCAGCGGCCGAAGATGGAGGACATGGGGGATTATATCTACATCGTCGTCCGGATGCTCGACCTGGTGAATAAGAAAAATGAGGTCCGCTCGGAACAGATCAGTCTGATCCTCGGTTCGAACTTCGTCATCTCCTTCCAGGAGAGCGAGGGAGATGTCTTTGACGCCATCCGGGACCGGATCAGGTCGGGCAAGGGCCGCATCAGAAAACAAGGGCCGGACTACCTGGCCTATGCCCTCATCGACGCCATCGTCGACAACTACTTTCTCGTCCTGGAAAAGCTGGGCGAGAACGTCGAGGAGATCGAGGAAGCCCTGATCAGCAACCCCGACCGCGAAACGCTCCACGAGATCCACCGCATGAAGCGGGAGATGATCTACCTGCGCAAATCGGTCTGGCCGCTTCGCGAGGTCATCAGCGGCCTGGAACGGACGGAGTCGGAGTTGATCAAGGAGTCGACGGGAATCTTTCTCCGCGACGTCTATGACCACACCATCCAGGTCATCGACACGGTCGAGACCTACCGCGACATGCTCTCCGGCATGCTCGACATCTACCTTTCGAGCCTCAGCAACAGGATGAACGAGGTCATGAAGGTCCTGACCATTATCGCCACGATCTTTATCCCCCTGACCTTCATCGCCGGGGTTTACGGGATGAACTTCAAGTTCATGCCGGAGCTGGAATGGCGGTGGGGTTATTTTCTCGTCCTGGGGGTGATGCTGGCCTTAGGTGTCTTGATGGTGATATTATTCAAACGAAGGAGGTGGCT
>CAYOZW010000257.1:0-4621 GCA_964408495.1 uncultured Eubacteriales bacterium | reverse complement strand
AGACGCACCCCCCTCTCTGGAATTTCCTCAATCCGGCCGGGCGTGGCTCCGAACAGGGACGCCCATTTCGCTAGACTGTCTTCCAGATTGGATACCGCGATCCCGATGTGGTGGATGCCCTTGAACTTCATCATTTCTCCTTCAGGCGAGAGATCAAATCATCCGCTACGGTATAGGGATCGGTCAGGCGACGATAGATTCTGTCAACAAATTCCTCGAAAACCGAGTCCGGAATGTCCTGGCTGATGAGCCGATCGATCTTTTCCCGCATCACATCCCTGAGCATCCAGGCGAGGAGCTTTTTCCGGCGGGCCTCTTTGGTGCGACGGTCCCCGGTGAGGCTGCGCCGCTCGATCTCGGCCATCAAGCCATCCATCCCTGTCCCCTTGGTGGCTATGGTTTTCACCACCGCCGGCAGATCTGGAGTGGAGAGACCCAGCTCGAGCATCGCTCGGATCTGTCGCTCCATTTTCTCTGCGCCCGGATGGTCGGCCTTGTTGATAACGAAGATGTCGGCGATCTCCATGATCCCGGCTTTGAATGTCTGGATCTCATCGCCCGCGCCTGGGGTGAGGACGACAAGGATGAGGTCGGCGAGCTTAACCACCTCAACTTCGTCTTGACCGACGCCGACGGTCTCGACTAGGACATAGTCCTTGCCGGCCGCTTCAAAAATGGTGATGGCCTCTCCCGTGGCCTTGGCCAGGCCGCCGAGGTGGCCTCGGGTGGCCATGCTCCGGATGAAAACTTCGGAATCGATGCTGTGCCGCATCATCCTGATCCGGTCGCCAAGGATAGCTCCCCCGCTGAAGGGAGACGAAGGGTCGACAGCCACGATTCCGATTTTATGGCGAGCCTTCCGAAGCCGCCCGATGAGTTGGTCGACCAGAGTGCTCTTCCCTGTCCCCGGCGCTCCGGTTATCCCCAACACAATAGCGTCCTTCCGCCAAGCAAAGACCTGTTTCATCAGGCGCTGGGCGGCGGCCGCGTTGTTTTCCACGAGAGAGATAGCCTTGGCAATAGCCCGAGGATTCCCTCTCCGGATCTCTCTGATCAAGTCTCTTAGTACTCCGATAGGACCTTCTGAGCGATGATCCAACGCTGGATCTCGGATGTGCCCTCTCCGATAGTCGCCAGCTTGGAATCCCTGTAGAACTTTTCCACGGGATAATCTTTGACAAAGCCGTAGCCGCCAAAAATCTGGACCGCGTTTGAGGAAGCCCGGACAGCGAGCTCTGAGGCATAGAGCTTGGCCATAGCCGATTCTTTGGGGATCTTCTTGCCCTGGTCCTCTAAAAAGGCAGCGCGGTAAGTGAGCAGTCGGGCCGCTTCGAGCTCGGTGAATCCGTCGGCCAGCATCCACTGGATGGCCTGGAAATTGGCGATCGGCTGGTCGAACTGAACCCTCTCCTTGGCATATTTCAGGCTCGCTTCCAGGGCGCCGGCCGCAATCCCAAGGGCAAAACCGGCGATGCTCACCCGGCCGCCGTCAAGGATGGCCATGGCCCCCCTGTAACCGTCATTCTCCTTGCCTAGCAGGTTTTCGGCGGGGACCTTGACGTCTTCGAAAACGAGCTCGGAGGTGTCGGCCGCCCGGATACCCAACTTGTCCTCCTTCTTGCCCGGAAGAAATCCCGGCATGCCCTTTTCCAGGATGAAGGCCGAAATGCCCTTCCTCCCCTTGGCCGGGTCCGTGATCGCCATGACGACGCAGATCTCGGCGAGAGACCCGTTGGTGATGAACATTTTGGTCCCGTTCAGGACCCAGTGGTCGCCCTTTTTATCAGCCCGCGTTTTCATGGCGGCGGCGTCGGAACCCGCTCCTGCCTCTGTTAATGCCCAGGCGCCGAGGGTTTTCCCTTCGGCCAGCCGGGTCAGGTATTTCTTTTTCTGTTCCTCTGTGCCGAAGAGGTTAATATGGTTGGAACAAAGAGAATTATGAGCGGCAACCACCAACCCGACCGAAGGATCGACCTTGGAAAGCTCCTCCAAGATGATGACATAATCGATGTTGGAATAGCCGCAGCCGGAATACTCTTGAGCAGCGACGATTCCCAAGAGGCCCAAATCGGCCAATTCTTTGGTCAGGACCTCCGGCCACTCCCCTTTCTCATCGAACTCCTTGATGAGCGGCTGGATCTCCTTCTGGGCGAAATTGCGGATCGATTCCCGGAGGCTCTTTTGTTCTTCAGACAACAAGAAATCCATGGGTCACTCCTTCCCTGATTATGGCTTTTTTATCTTACTTTCTGAGGGATTGAGAATCAAGCGGATTTTGAGTCCGGCGCTGAGCCTATTGTTTAACCTCGACCTCAACGGTGAAGAACTTGAAGTCACAATAGGTGGTCGTCGTCTCGGAGTGGACGAATTTCTTCCCATTTTTGTCAATATAGGCTTCCTCAATGAAGAAGCGGCTGGGGAAACGAAGCCCGTTCCTCTCGACCTTGAACTCAGAGCTAATAGTGATCAGGGGCTCAGATTTGTACCGCTTTGCCCTATCCTCGAAAACCTGAAAGTTTCCGACCCGCTTCTGGCTCCACTCCACCTTGAGCAACTCGAGGCGGTTTTTATCCAGCCAGACCTTGCCGTAAAGATCATCGCTGGTCATTCCGGGCTTGGGAACGACATCGAGTATGATAACGGGGATGTCCTCGAGCTTGTCCTCTCCCAATATTCGATAATCATAGGCAGCCCAGGACCGCTCCGACAGAATTCCCACCGGCCCGATAAGGACATCCCGGAACTGGAAATTGACAGTCCTGAGATCTGTCTCTTGGCGGTTGACAGTCCGGCCGTTTTTTTGGAGCAGCACGCGGGTTTCCGTGGTCTCTCCGGCCTTCCTGATATACTGAAAATCATACAGATAGGTGTTCTTGAAAATGGCATCGCTGGGCGTCCATGTTGTGGACCGCGTGAATCCCGGCTTTCTGGAGACAATATCCTTGGACATGTTGATCTTCTCCGTTATCTGTTCCATGCAGACAAATTCCAGGGCGCTGTTTTCCAATTTCTTGCAGTAGTCAGCGGCCGACCTGAGAATTCTTTCGAGCTCTTGGTCGGAGCCCGGAAGGGATGGAAGCTTCTGCGGAAATCCAAGGGAGCTTCCATAGAGCAATACCGCCAGAAAGCCACAGCCTCTCATAATCCTTTTTGCGAGCTGCATTCTGATAGCTCCAAAAAGCTGGATATGCTGCCGCAAAACCATCGCTAAATCGCCCCCATCTCAGCGGTCAGAAACTGGGCGAATCAACGACGGTGACCGAAACGCCCCCTACGGCTCCCCTTCCCGTCTCCAAATTGCGGATGATGACCCGGCATTCATAGGTTCCGGGAGCCAGCTTGAAATCGGCTTCAAAGGTGACTCTGTCTTTCAAGGACTTCGGGAATTTCCCTTCTTCCCGCTTCAGCTCGATGGTGTTCCCGGCTTCATCGAAAACAATACTGACAATCTCGAATTTGCCCTGGAGGAGCTCTCGGATCTTATCGAATGGCAGCTCGGCGCCGAGACAAAGATTGGACGTATTGTCAGGCGGGCAAGGTCTCTGCACCACCGGAAAGCGGATGGGCGTCTGGAAGACCGGCTCCTCGTTCAGGGCGAGGTCGACGAGATGAAGCATCCTCTCAAGCTCATTATATTCTTTGAACAGCTTGGGATTATAGTATCCTTTCTGGGCGTGAACTTCGCAGCCCGGCCGGCCGACTTCGACTTTAATCGCGTGGAAGGCTCCGTCCCATTTTTCGTCGACGGAATAGCCCAGGACATAATAGCAGCCGGTCAGGTTCTGGATCCTCTCGATATGCTGCTCATAACGGTTGATGTTGCCGAAATACTTGCCTCCCGTGGCGCTGGTCATCTTTTGGAGCGTGAACATGCCCATCGTCCGCATTTCTTTCTTGAGACTCGCTCCGGCGTCTTCGGTGTCCAGCGCATAGATGAGGCAATTCGAAGCTGTCAGCTCGTTGAGCATGTCCGCGTATCGCTGTTTGAGGAGGGAGTTCCCAAAGTTCCCAAAACGGACATCTCCGTAAGGAGCTTGGATTCCGTAGATGAGGGAATAGGGAACTCCGGAAGAGAATAGAACGATATTCTTCTGGCCTGGTATATAGCGCAGAGCCATGGCCAGATCCCTGATGCGGTCGGCGAACATCACGGCGTGAAGCTCACCCCTCTCGGCGAACTTCCAAGACCGGAGTTCCAAAGACCGATCGAGATCGGGTTTGGCGCCCATGTCCGGCAGGCGCTTCTCCGGACCCCGGAGGGTCGCCCGTCCCCAGGCCCCGATATCGGCCGGGTTCTGCCCGGTCACGGCTTCGTAGTATTTTTCTTGAAGATTATCCACCCGGCCGGCAAGCTTCTTAAGACCGAAGGATTCTACGACCTCGCGAGCTTTCATATGATCAGTCGTCAGATATTCCCAGAGCTCCAGATTCTCCATCCCGGAATAGGAAAGCACACCGACCTCATCCGTCGGCAGCAGCTGGGAGTCGATGAAATGGAGGGCCGCTTCCTTGGCCTTGATGAGCCCCTTGGGGGTGTTGTAGGCGAAATCGAAGAACAGGAAGAACTTGCGCGGCATCAGGCCGCGCGGCGGAAGAGGCGTCTCTTCTAAGTTCACCGTCT
>CAYOZW010000256.1:4326-4670 GCA_964408495.1 uncultured Eubacteriales bacterium | reverse complement strand
ACGCTCCACTGCGTTGTCTTCCGAGCTCTTTCCGATCGGCACAGACTCGTGCGGGATGTTGGGGATGGAAAGGTTGAGTTCATTCCAGCGTTTGGCGACGCTTTCCATTTCCCGGGCAAGAGCATTGATCTGTTCGCCGATTTTTCGGCTCTCCAAAATCAGGTGTTCAGCTTCTTTTCCTGCTTGTTTTTCCTTAACGAAAAGCTCAGATAGCTTATTCTTCTGGGCCCTGAGATCTTCAAGTTCCCGAAGTTTCTCCCTCTCCTTCAAAGTCACTTGCCGGAACTCTTCCAGGAGGGACCCGAAGGGGCCTCGGGTTTCGAGCCTTTTCTTGATTTCGGCAA
>CAYOZW010000256.1:803-4316 GCA_964408495.1 uncultured Eubacteriales bacterium | reverse complement strand
GAATTTGGGGTCTAGCATCGCCGCCGATTATACCAAAAAAAGATGAGGGCTGTCACCGTACGGGATTTCTTTGCATAACATATTATACTTGTGTATAGTGAGGAAACCCATGGCCGACCGGTTTTCCTCGATCGCCGCCCGAATGGACAGGCTCTACGAGTTCGACCGCGAGCCGGTCTCGGCCGACAAGCTCCAATCGGGAGGGAAGTTCGCCGGACTTTTTGCCGGCGAACACGTGGCCGCTACCGAGTTTGTCATCGGCGCTTTCTTCGTCCTTCACGGAGTGACGACCCGGGACCTCCTGATAGGCCTCCTCGTAGGCAATCTGCTGGCCATCCTCTCCTGGACGTTCATCTGTGCTCCGATCGCCGTCAGGACGCGTTTGACCCTGTATTGGTACCTGAGGAAGATCGCCGGACCCGGGCTGACCTTCATCTACAACCTGGCCAACGCCATCCTCTACTGTATTCTGGCCGGAGCGATGATTTCAGTGGCGGCGACTGCCGTGGGCCTCGCTTTCCGGATCAGGACGCCATCGCTCAACGATGTCCTGCCGAACAGCTTTGCCTGGGTGCTGCTGACCCTTGCCATCGGGTCGCTCTTCGTCATCCTGGCCATCCTGGGCTTCGAAAAGCTGAGCCGCTTCGCCGAAGTCGCCTCGCCCTGGATCTTCATCGTATTTATCGCCGGAGCGGTGGCCATGCTTCCCCGCCTGGGGGTCCATCCTAGCCTGGACAACTTCTGGGAGGTGGCCACAACGAAGGTCTGGAACGGCGTCCCGGTCGCCGGGCAAGACCCATTCGGCCTTTGGCATGTCATGTTTTTCGCCTGGTTCTGTAACCTGGCGATGCATATCGGACTCTCTGACCTGGCGCTTTTCCGCTATGCCAAACGATGGACCTACGGCCTCTACTCGGCCTTCGGGATGTATCCCGGTCATATGCTCGCCTGGATCTGCTCGGGAATCATGGTCGCTGCGGTGGGACGCGAAATGAACCCCGGGTTGATGGCCTTCGAGGCGGTGGGGTTTGCGGGTGTGGCGGGAGTCCTCCTCGCCGGCTGGACGACGGCCAATCCGACGCTTTACCGCGCCGGCCTGGCCCTCCAGGCAATCACCCCGAACTGGCCGCGCTGGAAGGTGACCCTGGTCGCCGGGATGATCACCACGATCCTCTCCTGCTTTCCCGTTTTCTTCCTGAAGCTCCTCGATTACGTGGCCATCTACGGTCTTGTCCTGATGCCCATCGGGGCCATTGTCTTCGCCGAGCACTGGCTTTTTCCGCTCTTCAAGATCGACCAGTACCGGGCCGAAAAACGCGGCTGGGTTTTTAACTGGACCGCCCTGACCGTCTGGGCCGGCACACTCCTCATCTGCTTCCTGATGCCCATCCATCTCTTCTTCCGTTGGCTCCCGGGCTATTTCATCGCTCTTATTTCCTACACCCTATTGAGCGCGGTCAGGAGAAATTAGATTGTCCAAAATCGCGCTCGGATCGATTTCCTTGCTCAGCCTGGCCGTCTGTCTCGTCTCGGCGATACTTCATTTCCTGGGAAGGCTCTCAGCCCCGGATTTCAGGCTCGTTTTCTTGCTGGCCTCTACTGGCTGGTTTGTGTTCGCGACTCTTTGGGCGCGAGTCCGCCGATAACCGGATCAGTCCCCCGAGAGTCCAATATCATAGCGCCCCGAGCCAATCTTTATCACGAACCCGGCTGGCGCCGTCTCAACGCCCCTGACACCCGGCGGCCCCGTATGGAATCCCTGCGCGTCATAGATAACCCGGCCGCCCTCCCGGATGACCACGTTCTCGATATTGAACTTCGGGATGACGATTTCAGCTTCGCTGCCGACCGGGATGACGACCTCGAGCCGGACGCTTCGCTCATCCCGTGACCATGAAGAGGAGACCTCCCCTCTCACCGTTCTTGTCGACCCCGCAGCATGACGAAGGTCCCTGACCATCTGGGGCGCGATCCGGATTTTCTCGAATCCCACAGACCCCGGCGCCAAGCTGATCCCGGCCAGTGCCTTATAGAGCCACGCCCCGACACTCCCGAACATCGGGTGGTTGTGGGAGTTCATCGACGGTCCCTGGCGGAGCTGCCAGAGTTCCCAGAGGGTTGTGGCGCCGTTTTCGATCATGTAGCCCCAGCTCGGATAAGTGGTTTTAGTGGCGATGTCATAGGCCAGGTCGGAGGCCCCTGAATTTGTCAAGAGTTCCATGATATATTTGGTTCCAATGATCCCGGTTGTAAGGTGGGAGTCGTGCTTATAGACGATGTCGTTGAAGAGATTACCCCAGACGGCTCCACGGCTCTCCTTTGGTACCATGTCTAGAAAAAGGGGCAGAGTATTGGCGGTTTGGGTGCCTCCTGCATAGCTCCCTGTTTTCGGGTCGAAATACTCCCTATGGAACGCCGTCTTGATCGCCGCGGCCAGATCTCCGTAAGTTCTCGCGTCCGTCTCCTTTCCCAGGACCCTGGCCACCTCGCTCAATATTTTAACGTCATAGTAATAATAGAATGAAGAGACGATCATTCCCGGCGGTTTCTCGACCGCCACCCAATCGCCGTAATAGCTGAACTTGACTAGGCCGTTCTCCGCCCGGCTTCGCAGGAACTCCACATACTTCTTGATCCCTTCGTAATGGTCCTTAAGGATGCGCTTGTCGCCGTAATATTGATAGACATACCAGGCGATTAGCGGATAGGCCGTACCCCAGGCCGGGTCGGCAGGCCGTTGTCCCCAGATATGCGGGACCGTGTCGGTGATCGTTCCCTTTTCGTCCTGGACGTCGCGGATATCGCGCAAAAAATTTGTGTAGAATGCAGCCATGTCGAAGTTATAAATGGCCTCCTCCGCCGTCCCCTGGGCATCCCCCATCCAGCCCATCCGTTCATCCCGCTGGCAGCAATCGGTGGGGATGCTGTGGAGGTTTGTCTTCTGGCCCCAGATGATAATTCTCTGCAGGCGGTTCAGGATGGGTTTGGAACAGGCGAAGCTTCCCACCGGTTCGACGGCCGTGTGGACGACCCGGCCCCGGAGAGAATCGATGGTGGGAACTCCCGGGAATCCGGAGAGCTCGACATACCGGAACCCATGATAGGTGAAGCGGGGTTCCCAGACCTCCTCCCCTTCCCCGTTCAGGATGTAGACGTCCTCGGCGCGCGCCCCTCGCAGATTCTCCTGGTTGATCATCCCGTCTTCGTAGACCAGTTCAGCAAACCGAAGCTTGACTTCCGAGCCCCGCGGCCCTTTGACCCTCAGCCCGGCCCAGCCGCTGAAATTCTGGCCCATGTCATAAACATAGACGCCCGGCCTTGGGTTTGATAGGGCCAACGGAACAATCGTATCCACGACTTGGATGGGCGGCATCATCTGGCCGGAGAGAACGCCCTTGGGCCCGGAAACGGGTTCCGCGGCCGCCCAAGCCCTATCATCATATCCGGGCCGGTCCCAGCCGGGCGTTTCCAGCCGGGCATCATAGGTTTCTCCGTTGTAGACGCTGTCCTTGA
>CAYOZW010000256.1:0-793 GCA_964408495.1 uncultured Eubacteriales bacterium | reverse complement strand
GTCGATTTGAACCACCCTTGACCGAGCATCGCCGCGACGGCGTTCTTTCCAGGTCTAAGAAACCGGGTGATATCGTAGGTCACATAGAGCGCCCTCTTATCATAGGTCGTCCAGGCGGGATCGAGGACATTTCGACCGACCTTGCGGCCGTTCAGCCGAAACTCATAATATCCAAGCCCGCACACATAGGCCCGCGCCCGGACGACGTTTTTTCCCAGCTCGAATTCCTTCCGCAGCTGCTTTTTCCCGCCAATCCATTTTCCCTTCCAATCGGCCCGAACCAGCAGTCCGGTATCGAAACGGGCCACCCGGCTGAAGGGGCTCGGCCGGCCGCTTTTATCCCAGTATCTGACCTTCCAATGATACGAGCCGCCGCTGCTCAACTCTTTCCCCTTATAGACAACTTGAGTGGAATCGGTCGAAACCACCTTTCCACTCGCCCAACAATCTCCGGTTTCGGCCCCCGCTTGGGAAGAAACGATGATCTCATAGGCCGATTGCCCCTGTCCTCTTTCATTATGCTGCAGGATCCAGGAGAATCTTGGCGCCGGGGTATCGACCCCCATGGGATCAGCCGTGTATTCGCAGCGCAGCCCCGTTGGCGCCTGAGGCCCGAATATTTCTTGACCTCCCCAAATCGGCTTCAGCCCGATGGCCCCGATAAAAGATAAAAAAAATAGACTTTTCCATAATCGCGATGGCATCGATTCTCTCCTTCGATCCATGATCACGGCGACATTCTATCAAAACGGGACAGCTATAGGGAAGCGGACTCGTCTTTATTCTTAAGCCG
>CAYOZW010000255.1:0-4671 GCA_964408495.1 uncultured Eubacteriales bacterium | reverse complement strand
TGTCCAGATTCAGGTAATGGAGAAGACTCAATACGACGCTGCCGCCGACGAGCAGCGGCCAGGCGAACTTGACGAAATATTTGAGCTGGAGATAGGTCTTCCGACCCATATTGGCCAGAGAGGGCGCCTTGAGCGAGGGGATCTCCAGGATGAGCCCTGGCGAGGGGTCTTTGAAAAAGAATGACAACAGACGGCCGATCACGGCCACAATAAGGATGTTGAAGAAATAGAAGCCGAGCGCATAGACTGGTCCCAAGAAGAAAGCAACGAGCGCCAGGACGATAGTCGTCCGGGCGGAACACGGGATGAAGGGGATGAGGAGTGAAGTGATCACCCGGTCGCGCCGGGACTCGAGGATACGGGTGGAAAGTACGGCGGGGACATTGCAGCCGAATCCCAGCACGAACGGCGAAACCGACTTCCCGTGCAGGCCGATTTGGTGCATGAACGTATCCAGGAGAAAACCGGCCCGGGAGAGATAGCCCAGGTCCTCGAGAAAGGCCATAAAAAAGAGAAGCGGGATGAAATAGGGTAACACGATCGCCGCACCGCCTCCGATTCCCTGGATAAGACCGTCGGCGAGATGAAAGACCAGGCCCGTCCCCAGCCAGCCGGAGAGGGCCGTCCTCAGCTGTCCCAATGGGCCGAGCAGAATCCCCTCCAACGGGCTGCCGATCTTGAAGATAAGAAAGAAAAAGACGAGGAAGACGGCCGCCAGAATGGGATAACCGAGGATGGGATGCATGATGACATCGTCAATCCTCTGTTCCCAGCTCAACCGCTTCCCTCGGCTGACGCGGCTGCTCTCCTCGAATATCTTGAGGGCCAAGTGATGGCGTTCGGCCGCGATGACCTCATAAGCCGGGGCGTGGCGCTTGCCTGCAATGGCAGCCTTGGCCAGGACAAGCTCCTTTTGAAGTCCCGGGTCGGCTTCGGCAAGGATCTCGAGACAGAAGACCTCGTGCGCCTCGATCAGCTTGATCGCCGTGAACCTGGGATTATCGCAGACGACGATGGTGGATGGCAGTTTTGCGGCCAGATGTCCGATCTCTTCCTCGACGTCTCCAGACCATTGTGGGGGAGACACGGGACACCACTCATCCAAACAATGAAAAGCCGCTACCAGGAGCTCTTTAATCCCCCGGCCGTGAGAAGCGATGGTGGGGATGACCTTCACCCCCAACCTCTTTCCCAGCTTCTCGGAGTCTATATGGACTCCCTTTTTTTCCGCCAGGTCGACCATGTTCAGGGCAATGATCATAGGAAAACCGAGTTCGAGCAATTCAAGGGTGAGCTCCAGGCTTCTCCCCAAGATAGAGGCATCGACAACATTGATAACCAGGTCCGGCTTTTCCTGGAAGAGATGGCTGAGGATGACCTTTTCGGCCGGGTCCGAGGGGTTCAGCGAATATGCCCCGGGCAAGTCGACGACATTGAGAAACCGCCCCTCGATGTTGACCAGGCTATGGGTGTGTTTGCAGCTCGTGCCCGGAAAATTCGAGGTCAGAGCCTTGGGGCCGGCTATGGCGTTGAACAGCGTACTCTTGCCGCTGTTCGGCTGCCCTAAAAAGATGACGGTCGGCGCCTCATCCTTCATCGGAGACGATATCCACCATGATCCTGCTGACGATGCCTCGGCCCAGGGCAACGCTCGTGTCGGCGGTCAGGTTCCTGACCAGAAGCGGTCCCCGGAAGATACCGTGGGAGTTCACCTCGATAAGGTCATTCTTGTGGAATCCTAGAGCGAACAGACGGCGACGAACCCCTTCCCCGCCGTCGATCTCCACTATCCTCAGCTGTCGGCCCCGCGGCGCCCGCGCCAAACTGATCATTTATCGGTCCTTTGTTCGTATTCTAATTGAGAATAATTCTCAGTAACATCCTAGCTCAATCCCCGATGAAAAGCAACTCCGCTTCCGCCAGCCGGAGGAATATGCTAAGATGTCGCGTTCTCAAGCCCTCCAGGAGGTCCTCTATGAAAGCCATCAAAAGGACGGTTTTGATCTCGATTCTTCTTCTGATCTTTCTTCTCCCCATGTTTCCCGACGAGGGGCTTTGGCTCTTCAATATGCCCCCCACGCAGCTTCTCAAGGCCAAGTACAAGTTCACGCCCGAACCGGAATGGCTGAACCATCTGCAGCTTTCCTCTATCCGGCTGGGCGGAGCTTCGGCATCCTTTGTTTCGGGAGACGGCCTCGTCCTGACCAACCATCATGTCGGTTCGGGAGCGCTCCAGAACCTCAGCACCAAAGAGCGAGACCTGATAAAGACGGGTTTCTATGCCCGGACCAAGGGAGAAGAACTGAAGTGCCCGGGCATGGAATTCCTCGTCCTGCAGGGTATCGAGGACATCACCGAGCGTGTCCGGACCGCCGAAGAATCCGCCCAGAGTCCGGCCGCCGCGGCCGCGGCCCGGGAGAAATCCATAGCCTCACTCGAAAAAGACGCCTCGGATCAGACCGGTCTGCGCTGCCAGGTGGTCAGTCTCTATGCCGGAGGCCTCTACCACCTCTACAAGTACAAGGTCTATACCGATATCCGGCTAGTTTTTGCCCCAGAATACGCAATGGCCTTTTTCGGCGGCGATCCCGATAATTTCACCTATCCCCGGTACGACCTCGACGTCACCTTCTTCCGGGTTTACGAGAACGATCAGCCCCTTTCGACCGCTCACTTTCTCCGCTGGGCCACCAAACCGGTCAAAGAGGGCGATCTCGTCTTCGCTTCCGGGAATCCGGGGTCGACCGGCCGCCTGATGACTTTCTCTCAACTCGAATTCCTGCGCGACGTCGGCTACCCATTCATGATCGGAACGAACAGCCGCCGCCGGGCCTTGCTCTCCGAGTACAGCAAGAAAGGGCCCGAGGAGTCACGGATCGCCCTGCGCACCCTCTTCGGCATCGAGAACAGCCTCAAAGCCATCGGCGGCTATCAATCGGGCCTCCTCGATCAGAAGCTGATGGAGAAAAAAGCTCAAGAGGAGCGGGCGTTCCGGGATGAGGTCGGGAAGGACAAGGCGATGGCCGAGGAATTCGGGCGGGCCTGGGATGAGATCGCAGCGGCGCAGGAAACCTACGCATCTTTTTATGAGCCCTATGTCTTTTTCGAAAGAGGAACGGGATTCAACTCCAATTATTTCCGGATCGCCCGGTCGCTCGTACGCCTGGCGGTGGAGAAGTCCAAACCTAACGAAGAGCGTCTCCGGGAATACAGAGACTCCAACCTCTCCTCGCTCGAGAGGGCCCTCCTCTCCCCTGCTCCTATCTATGATGAGTTCGAGGTCCTCAAACTGGCTGATTCGCTCACCCAGCTTCGTGAGGACATGGAGACCTCCTGGGAGGTGAAGTGCCTGCTGGCCACCCGTTCGCCGCAGGACGTCGCCAGGGAACTGATCGGCCAGACCAAGCTCAAGGACATCGATGTCCGGAAAAAATACATGCAGGCCAAGCCCGAGGAGATTTATCTTTCCCCTGATCCGATGATCAAGTTGGCGCTTCTCGTTGATCCGGTTGCCAGAGGTCTGCGGGCTCGCTATGAAAATGAGGTCGCCTCGGTCCAGGCTCGCAACGGCGCCCTGCTCGCCCGAGCGCTGTTTAAGCTCAAGGGGACAGCGGTCCCTCCGGACGCCACCGGCACCCCGCGACTGAGCTTCGGTGTCGTCAAGGGATATGTCGAGAACGGGCAGAAAGTCGCCTTCCGGACGACCTTCAAGGGGCTCTACGAGAAGTCCGAAAAGAACGGCAACGAGCCTCCCTATGAACTGGCCGCGAGTTTCCTCCAGAAGAAATCGGCCCTCAAGCTGTCCGTACCTCTCAATTTCGTGGCCACAGTGGATTCCATCGGCGGCAATTCTGGATCCCCGGTCGTCAACCGCAAAGGCGAGGTGGTGGGGGTTCTGTTTGACGGCAACATCCAATCCCTTCCCAACAATTTCGTCTACCGTGAGGATATCCCCCGTTCGGTCATGGTTCACGGCCAGGGGATCATCGAGGCGCTGCTCAAGATCTATGAGGCCGGTGCGCTGGTGGATGAGCTTCTGGGCAAGAAATAAAGGGGCGATAAAAAAGTCAAAAAGCGGGGAGGCTCCCCATGGAGACACCTCTGCGGGGTGTCCCTTTAGGGGACTTCCCTAAATTGACAGACAGGCAAGTTTCTGATAATAAATAGAAAATGTTAAAGTGGCTGCTCACAAAAATCTTCGGGACCAAGAATGAACGGGACCTGAAGAAGCTCCAGCCGCTCGCCGCCGCCATCAGCCAGCTCGAACCCCGCATCCAGACCCTCTCCGATGCTGAGCTCCGGGCTAAAACGGGAGAATTTAGGGAGCGATTGAACCAGGGAGCGGGTCTGGATGATATTCTGATCGAAGCCTTCGCCGTCGTCCGGGAGGTCGCCCGCCGGACCGTCCGGATGCGCCATTTCGATGTCCAACTCATCGGCGGCGTCGTCCTCCACCAAGGCAAGATCGCCGAGATGAAGACGGGTGAAGGAAAAACCTTGGTCGCCACCCTCCCCGCCTATCTTAACGCCCTTGAAGGGAGGGGCGTCCACATCGTCACCGTCAACGATTATCTGGCCAAGCGCGACACGGAATGGATGGGCCCCATCTACACTTTCCTTGGCCTCTCGGTGGGGACGATCCAGCACGACATGAACGATGCCGACCGCCAG
>CAYOZW010000254.1:0-4684 GCA_964408495.1 uncultured Eubacteriales bacterium | reverse complement strand
ACGCTTTCGAGAACGAGCAGGCCTTACGGTGTAATCGATCATGTGCGAACCTACACCGGTTTGACGATGTTCGAATCCTGTGCTATAAGCGGACGAGATCCCGAAGGAAAGGAGATACAGATGAAAAAATGGAGATATGCCTTCCTGTCCGCTTTGGCCCTGGTTTTTCTGACCGCCGGGGTGACGGCGGACCGGGCTGATCGGCACACCGGCCGGCTCGACGAACAATCGTTTGAGTCCTGCACCAGCATCATCGTCGGCAAGCTGGCCTCGGCGGACGGCTCGACCATGACCTCGCACTCCTGCGACAGCACCACCGACAGAACCTGGATCAACATCGTTCCCCATATGAAGCACAAACCCGGGGAGATGTGCGTGGTCTATCATAATCCCAAGCAGACGAGAGGACCTGACGACCAGGATCGTCTTCCCAGCGGAGAGATCCCGCAGGTTCCGGAGACATATGCCTATATCAACACGGCTTACCCTGTCATGAACGAGCACCAGCTGGCCATCGGCGAAACCACTTTCGGAGGCAAGAGGGAGCTGCGGAGCAAAGAGGGGATCATCGACTGCCCCGAGCTCTACCGCCTCATCCTGGAGAGAGCCCGGACCGCCCGGGAGGCGATCAAGATCGCCGACGAGCTGACCAAAACATACGGCTATAATGACTATGGAGAGTGCTTCACTTTCGCCGACCCCCAGGAAACCTGGCACTTCGAGATCCTTGGCCCCGGGACGGGGAAAAAGGGCGCCCTTTGGGCTGCTGTGCGCATCCCTGACGACCAGGTCGGCGTCTCCGCCAACGCCAGCCGCATCCGCCAGCTCAACCTCCAGGACCCGGACAACTACCTGGCCTCGGCCAACGTCCATTCGCTCGCCCAGGAGTTGGGTTGGTGGGACCCCGCCAGCGGGGAGCCCTTCGAATTCTGCTATGCCTACGCCTCCCGGCAGAGCATGGGTTGCCGGCGCCGTGAATGGCGGGTCCTGAGCCGGGTGGCCCCGTCGCTCAGGCTCGACCCTAACGATGAGAATTTCCCCTTTTCTGTCAAGCCGGAGAAAAAACTGACCGTCAAGGATGTCCTAGAGATTTTCCGGGATACCTATCAGGACACTCCCTATGACATGACCAGGACGTTGATCGCGGTCAATCGAGAAGGGCAGGCATCCAAGAGCCAGGTGGCCCAGCCCTTTATGAACCGAGACCTGATGGGGCTCCTGAAGGTCCAACCCGAACGGACCATCTGCTGCGCGAGGGCGACCTACCTTCAGATCACCCAGTCGCGCAACTGGCTCCCGGATGCAATCGGCGGTGTGGTCTGGTTGGGCTACGACAATCCCGCGACCACGCCTCACACCCCCTTCTACTGCGGGATCACCCGGATGCCCGACTCCTACATGGTCGACGGCCGGAGGGGATACCGCCGGGATTGTGCCTGGTGGGCCTTTCGGAAGCCGAGTCAGCTGGCCCTTTTCCGGTGGCAGACGATGAGCCAGACGGTCGCCCGGGTTTGGACGGCCATCGAGGAAAAAGCCTTCGCCGACCAGGCCGGGATCGAAGAAGAGGCCGCGCGTCTCTATAAAGAAAACCCGGCCAAGGCGAAGGAGTTCCTGACCGACTACTGCATTAAAATAGCCGATGACGCCGTCGCCGCCTACTTGAAACTGGAAGAGGATCTCTGGGGGAGCTTCACCTACTACTTTTAGTTTTTTGCGCCGGACGATTCCCGTCAAGTTTCCTAGCGGATGAGCTCGTAGACGTACTGCCCTCCCTCGAGACAGAGTCGGCTGTAATTGGTGAGAAGGCCCGGGGGAAGGCGGCTCGGCCCCGTGACTTCGCAGAGGGTGTAGCGGAGGCCGCCCACGGTGACGGTGTCGTTTCCGAACATGGGAACCGCTACGCCGACGAACATATGGTTCGGGACCTTGACCAAGATCAGCGGATATTTTGCGAGGTTTGTCCAGAGGCAAGAAAAGGTTACGCCCTTGGAATCGCAATCCCCGAGGTTCTCGACGAGGACCCGGTAGGGAATCCAGAGTCCGAGGATGAAGCGGTTATTTTCTTGGAGAGGCGGGATTCGGTAGCGGACTTGCTGAAGGAAGGAGAGGAGGAAGTCCAGGAATCGGCGGAGCGGTAAATCGGAGTTCTGCTTCTGGATGGACTCCAGGACGGGCTTGAGCCGCGGCCGATTCCGGTCGATGACCAGCCCGTAATTGATGCCCAGCTTTTTTCCGATATAGCGCAGACCCTTGGATTCCAAAAATTCCCTCTTCTTGGACTCGAGCTCCAGAACGGACTTCCTTTGACGGCTGTCTTGCTTTTCGGCCAAACGCGCGGAGATGCGGTCGAACTCGGCCTTAACCGCATCATGAAGCCTGGGGGAGGCGCTAAAATTGAGGTTGAAGGCGAGCGCACCCTTCTCTTCGATCACGAAATAGGGAGCGTACCTGCTTTTGGCGATCTCCTCCCGGGCCATGTCCTTGAGCGAGCGGATGATCTCTTCCCGCATCCTCAAGTCCTCCGCCGCCAGGACATGCGCCAGCTCTGCGGGTTCGTAGCCGAATTCTCCCTCCGCCTCGGCGAGGCCGGTCTTCGAGACCGAAAAAACGGCCCGGAAGGATTCTTCCCGGTAGCCTTTCCATCTATAGGACAGGTCGTATTGGGTCTCTGTCTCTTTCTTTTCGAACTGCAGGGGAGTGGGTCCTTCGGCTTTTTTCTTCTGGATAGAGATTCGTTGGAGGAAAAGCAGGGAGCCGGCGATCAGGAGGACGACGACCGCGGCGGAGAGATGAACGCTCTTCATCGGGAATATCAGGTGAGGGGGATCGAGCCGATCTTCGGGAAGGGGATGAGCGCCCGGGTCAATCCCGATACACCCGCGCTGATCAGAAAGCAGATGGCGATGATGACGAAGGCCAGGAAGACGGCCACGGCCAGGTTGTTGTTTTTAATCTCTTCGTACTGCTTGATCCCGGGCGTCAGCTTATCGAAAAGCCAGAGCCCGAAGACGATGCAGAGGATGGCCAGAAACCCCGACAGAAAAACATAGCCGATGCCAAACCCCAGGATCTTGAGGTAGACTGGTCCCCCTTCGGCCTCGCCCGTGATGAAAATCTGAATGACGGCCATGATGGGATAGATGGCCTGACGGACGATGATCGCCTGGCCGAGGATGATACTCCCCAGGACGATCCCGACCGAGGTATTTTTGTGCTTGAGCTGGTTCTCTTCGTCGAACCTTTTTGTTAGCATCAGGATAAAGCGGTAGGTCGCAAAGACGAGGATGAAACTGATGGCCACAGAGACCAAGAATTCGAGGAGTCCAAAGAGAATTTGCTGGAGGCTCATGGATTTTTCCTTTCCGGCGGAAGGTCAATTCTCATCATCACTTCTTGAATCAGCTTATATTAGAGACGGCAGTTAAGTCAAAACAGCAGGTACAGCACTTAGGCATATTTTTCCTTTTGTGGGAACGGGACCTGTCACGGCGCGTCCCCTCCGTCCTCGCTCAAGACCCGCCCACCCGCCCCCATTCCGCTCGGCCGCTCGGAGCCAGGCGTCATGCCACCCATTCCCACATGAAAAACACCTCCGTGGTTAAGAGGAGCACGCCCGTACGGCGTTGACTTCGGTCGGTCGCTCTGCTATAGAAGTCCTGAATTTGAAGAGATGATCGAATGAGCCGGAAAACCAACGACGTCGTTTGGGTCGGGCTGGCTCTGTTCGCCATGTTCTTCGGCGCCGGAAACCTGATCTTCCCCCCGCTTCTGGGATTTCTGGCGGGAGCCAAGTGGTCGATCGCCCTGGTGGGCTTTTTGATCACTGGGATTGGGATGCCCCTCATGGGTATCATGGCCTCTGCTAGGGCGGGGGGATCGGTCGAGTATCTTGCCGACAGGGTCAGCCCCTGGTTCGGGCGTTTCCTGAGCATGGTGATCATCCTGGCCATAGGACCGCTGCTGGCCATCCCCCGCACGGCGGCGACGACCTTCGAGATAGGCGTCCGGCCGAACCTGCCCAGTGTGCCGCCGGCCCTTGCTTCAGTTGTCTATTTTGCCATCACTTTATACTTCGCCCTGAACCGGAAAAAGGTCATTGACAAGATCGGCAAGATACTCACTCCGTTTCTTCTGGTCACCCTGGCCCTGATCATCCTGAAAGGCATTTTCCGTCCCCTGGGGGAAGCCGTTGGCGGAACTTTGACCAGCTCTTTCGGGAGCGGTTTCCGCGAGGGCTACCAAACGATGGACACCTTGGCCTCGGTCGTCTTCGCCGAGATCATCATCGCGACGATGATCTTCAAGGGCTACCGCCAGATCTCCGATCAGGTTAAAATGACTTCGCTGGCCGGAGTGATTGCGGCGACCGGACTGGGCCTTGTCTATGGAGGCTTGGCCTATCTGGGAGCGACCGCGGTGAGTCTCTTTCCTGCGGACGTCGAGAGGACGAAGCTGCTCATCGGCATCGCCCAGGGCCTGCTCGGAAACGGGGGCAAGGTCGCTCTCGGCCTGGCGGTCTCTCTGGCTTGTTTGACCACTTCGATCGGGCTCACTGCCACGGTCGGGGATTATTTTAGCAACCTATCCTGGGGGAAGCTCCGCTACAAGGCCGTCTGTATCGCTACGTGCGTGTTCAGCGCTGTTTTCGCCACGGTCGGTGTCACGACGATCGTCAGGGTCGCTG
>CAYOZW010000253.1:0-4693 GCA_964408495.1 uncultured Eubacteriales bacterium | reverse complement strand
CTCGGGCTGCTGCTCATTCTTCTCCCCGCGCCTTCCGGACTGAGCGCCGCAGGCATGAAATGCCTGGGTGTCGCCACGATCTGTGTCACCCTCTGGATTTTCACCCCGATCCCCCTGGCGGCGACCAGCCTGGCCGCCATCATCCTTCTTCCCGCGCTCGAGATTTTGGACCGAAACCTGGTCTTCTCTTACTTCGGCAACAGCGCCGTCTTTTTCCTCCTCGGAGTGTTCATACTCGGCGGGGCGATGATCCATACCGGGCTCTCCAAACGCCTCGCCCTGAGCTTCCTGGTCCGGTTCGACCGGAGTCCTCGCCGGGCCATCCTCGGAGTCCTGGTAATAGGTTCTCTCTTGTCCCTGATCATGCCCGAGCATGCGGTAGCGGCCATGCTCTTTCCCCTCGTCATGGAAATCGTCCAGAGCCTGAACCTGGAAAAGAAAAAAAGCGCGCTGGCCACGGCCCTGTTCCTGGCCATGGCCTGGGGGGCGGTGGTCGGAGGGATCGGCACTTTCCTGGGGGGCGCTCGAGCCCCGTTGGCGGTAGAGCTGCTGGAAGACACCTTCGGGCGGACGATAACGTTCTCTTCTTGGGCCATCGCAGCCGTCCCCATCGCCGTCGTGCTGACGTTTCTGGTCTATTGGATCCTGGTGACTTTCTTCAAACCGGAAATCCAGGACATGACTCCCGCCCGGAAACTCCTCGCCCAGGAACTCCAACGCATCGGACCCCTCAGCCGGAACGAGATAAAAATCGGGCTGCTGCTCATCGTCACCATTTTCTTCTGGATCTGGGGAGGACATCGTCTCGGCCTGGCCGTGGTCTCGCTGGCAGCCGCCGTCATGGTTTTTGCCTTGAACATCGCCAAATGGCTGGACGTGATGGACTATGTGAACTGGGGCGTCATCGTCATGTACGGAGGAGCGATCGCCCTGGGCAAAGCCCTGGCAGAAACGAAGGCCATCGACTGGCTCGCCGGGAATCTCCTGGGGACTTCGACGGTGTCCCTGTTCCTCCTCATCATCGTCCTATCCGCCCTGAGCAAAGCCCTCACCGAACTCATCAGCAACGCCGCCGCGGTCGTCATCCTGGTCCCCTTTTCCTTCGGGTTTGTCTCGTCGCTCGGCGCGTCGCCGGAGGTTCTCGTCCTGGCCATCACCATCCCGGCGGGATTGGCCTTCTGTCTTCCGGTGGGCACACCGCCGAACGCGATCGCCTATGCCTCTGGATATTTCTCGCTTCGCAAAATCATCAAGCCGGCTCTTCTTCTCAGTGTGCTTTCCTGGGGAATATTCCTGCTTTTCGTAAAATTCTATTGGCCGTTGGTTATCAAATAAATTAGAATCGTATTCTGACGATATATGGCCAGGGATGACTAAATAATCGAGGTTGGGTGAATTTGAATCATGACCGATAAGAAAGACACGAATCGCCAAAAGGGCTTCACCGTCTGGATTACGGGGTTGCCCTTCACCGGGAAGAAAGACACGGCCAGAATCCTGGCCAGGCGTTTGAATCTGCTGAACTACCGGACCGAGGTCTTGATCGGCGGACAGATCCGCCGGAAGTACGACAAGAAACTCGGGTTCACCAAGGAAGAGATCTATAAGAACGTCCGCCGGCTCGCCTTCGAATGCAAGCTCTTGAGCGAGAATGAGGTCATCGCCATCGCGGTGACAATATCTCCCTACCGGGAGCTGAGGGAGGAATGCCGCGAGCTTGTCGGGAATTTCGTGGAAGTCTATCACCGCTGCCCCCTGGAGGTCTTGAAGAAGAGGGATAAAAAGGGTCTTTTCAGGAAAGCGGAGGAGGGTCAGCTTCAAAACGTCGCCGGCATCTCCATCCCCTATGAAGAGTCCCCCCATCCAGAGGTGGTCATAGACGCCGATAAAGAATCCTCTTGGGACGCGGCTAACAAGACATTCAACAAACTCCTGGAGCTAGGGCTCCTCAAAGAGGAAGACCGGAGCGTGCTGCTCAAGCAGGAAGAAAAGGAAATCCGCCGGATCCTTAGAGAATCCTGGTTCAAGTAAGACCAGCGCAGAGGACATAAAGGGTCATGAAATCCCCCAAGGATCCACCTGCTAATCCTACTAAGACGCTTCGCCCTGAAAGCAAGGATATTTTGCCTGGGGAGATCCTGGACGGCAAGTACAAGCTTCTAGAGGAACTGGGAAGCGGCGGGATGGGAGTCGTCTACCTGGCCGAGCAGGTCGAGCCGGTCCGCCGCCGCGTCGCCCTCAAGATCATCAAGCTCGGCATGGACACGCGCCAGGTCGTCGCCCGGTTCGAGACCGAGAGGCAGGCCCTGGCCGTCATGGACCATCCCAATATCGCCAAGGTCCTCGATGCCGGATCAACGGGGACAGGCCGTCCCTATTTTGTCATGGAGCTCGCCCGGGGCATCTCCATCACCGACTATTGCGATAGGCACAAGCTCTCCACCCGGGACCGCCTCCGGCTCTTCATCGCCGTCTGCCAGGCTGTCCAGCATGCCCACCAGAAGGGCGTCATCCACCGCGACCTCAAGCCCTCGAATATTCTCGTCGTCGTCCAGGACGACCGACCGGTCCCCAAGATCATCGACTTCGGGATCGCCAAGGCGACCGATCACCGCCTCTCCCAGCAGACCCTCTTCACCGAACAGGGCCAGCTCATCGGGACGCCCGAGTACATGAGCCCGGAGCAAGCGGAGATGTCCGGCCTGGATGTCGACACCCGGACGGACGTCTATTCCCTCGGGGTGGTCCTCTACGAGCTTCTGGCCGGCGCGCTCCCCTTTGAGGCCGGGAAGCTGAGGTCGGCCGGATTCGGAGAGATCCAGAGAATCATCCGCGAAACCGAGCCGCCGAAAGCCAGCACCCGGCTCAGCACCTTGAAAGACACCCAGGTCAAGATCGCCGAGCAACGGGGCACCGACCCGGGTTCGCTGTTAAAGCTTCTCCGGGGGGACCTCGACTGGATCACGATGAAAGCTATGGCCAAGGACCGGACGCACCGGTACTCCACGGCCTCCGAGCTGGCGGCCGATATCGAAAGATATCTGGGCAATGAGCCCGTGTCGGCCGGTCCTCCGAGCGCGGCCTATCGGATCAGGAAGTACGTCCGGCGGCACAAGCTGGGAGTGGCGGCTGCAGCGTTGGTGACGGTTGCCGTGCTTATCGGGACGGCCGGGACGACCATCGGACTTTTGCGGGCGGTCCGGGCGGAGAGGAAGGCGGTGGAGGAGGCGGCAACAGCCAAGCGAGTGTCGGACTTCCTGGTTGACCTTTTCCAGGTCTCCGACCCGAGCGAGGCCAGGGGCAACACCATCACGGCCCGGGAGATCCTGGATAAAGGAGCCGCCCGGATCGATCAGGGCCTCGAAGATCAGCCGGTGGTCCGAGCGCGGCTCGTGGAGACCATCGGGAGAGTCTACAGGAGCCTTGGGCTCTACGATCAGGCCGTAGCGATGCTTGAAAATGCTCTCGAAATAATGCGTGGTTTCTACGGGGGTGACCATCTCATTGTGGCGGATGCCCTCCACAATCTCGGTGTTGTCTATGACGACCAGAGCCGATACGAAGAGGCCGCCTCGCTCTTCAGACAGTCCATGGAGATCCGGGGAAAAAAACTGGGCCCGGACGATCCCGAAGTGGCCCGAAGCCTCAACAGCCTTGGAATCGTCTATTGGAACCAGGGGAAATATGCGGATGCGGAGCCTCTGATGGAGAGGTCTCTGGCCATCAAAGAAAAGGCCCTTGGGCCGGACGCACAGGAACTGGCGAGTTCGCTGATCAACCTGGGCGTTCTTAAACACACCCAGCGCAAGTACGAGGAAGCCGAAATCCTCTTTAAGAGAGCACTGGCTATCTCAGAAAAAAAGCTGGGCGCGGATCATCCCGACCTGGGAACGATCCTCAATAACCTCGGTTCTTTATTCGAGGATCAGGGCAGGCGCGCGGACGCAGAACCGATCTACTTGCGTTCGCTGGCCATATGGGAGAAAGCGCTGGGGCCCGATCATCCCGACGTCGCCATAGCCGTGCACAACTTGGCCAATCTTTACCGGAACCTCGACAGGTTCGCTGAGGCGGAGCCCCTCTATCTACGCTCTTTGGCCATTTGGGAAAAAACCTTAGAGCCCGATCATCCCTATATCGCGATCAGTTTGAAAGAACGGGCCAATCTTTGCAGAGATCAGGATCGATATAATGAAGCGGAGGAGCTCTATAGGCGTTCGCTCCAGATATTCGAGAAGAACCCGGATGAGAATCGGCCCAACATCGTCGAAACCCTGGAGAACTATGTGCTTTTGCTTCGAAAGATGAACCGGGAGGATGAGGCGCTCAAGGTGGAAGGCCGTCTTAAATCCCTCCAATAATTGGGGACAGTATATCATTTTCTCTTTTTCTAGGACTCCGGCCCTGCTCGAATTTGGGGAAAGAATATACTGTCACCATTTTCTTATTAAGCATCATTAGTCAGATTTAGGCGGATTTGGGCAACTTTATGACACCGATACAGACCTTGAAGAAGATGGCGCTGTAGGCTTCTGCCGGAATCACCGCACGGGTTGAGTCCGGGGCGCAGGCATAGGCTTTCGAGGCAACATCTTGTCGCGCATCGCCGTATGGTACACAAAGGAAGCCATGATCACGGCCGACTGCATGATGTCGCTTTTCTGTATGCGATCGTAGACATCCATGTTGGAGT
>CAYOZW010000252.1:0-4707 GCA_964408495.1 uncultured Eubacteriales bacterium | reverse complement strand
AGGGCGGGAATAAAACAAGCGATCAAAAGCATCGAAAGTCGTTTTTGCATCCAAATCCTCCTAGGCGAGCCTCAACAACGCAAAAAACCTGAGTGGGAGCGAAGCCACCTCAATTCCCTGAAATAGGTGGAATGACTGGAGCGAACATCGAAGGTTTAGCCTTTCCGAAATGCTCTTCGAGGGAACCCCGGGTTCCGGGCGGCGAGGATGTCTGAGCACGCTGTCAACGAGCAGAGATGCCGAGTATGCGCAAGCACAAATCATGGATGAATGGAAGGACAGTATCTGCGAGTTCCGTAGCCGCCGAGAAGCGCATTGAGGGAACGGCGTTAAAAACCTGAGTGGGAGCGAAGCCATTCCAGCTATTTCCTTATCATCATCCCGGCTACTTCCTTGACGATCTTCACCGCCGCAGAGGCCGTGATCCCGGACGGGTCCCGCTCGGGATTGAGCTCGACGACGTCGAGCCCGATAATCCTGGACTTGAGGCGGTGGATGAGGTCGATGGCCTGGCGTGTGGTCAGTCCACCGGCCTCCTGATGGGAAACGCCGGGAGCGAAGGCCGGGTCGAGCGCATCCAGGTCGAAAGAGATGTAAAGGGGATGTTTGAATTCGAGCGTCAAGCCGTCCCGGAAATCTTTCATCTCGACCATCCGGACTCCGTACCGCTTGGCCATAGCCCGCTGATCGGCCGTGGCGGCCCGGACTCCCACCTGGACGAGCGTCTTGGCCAGCCCTTCCTCCATGATGCGGGTAAACGGGCAGGCATGTGATAGGCGGTCGCCGTAGAGATCCTCGTAAAGGTCGGGGTGGGCATCAAAATGAAGAATGTCCACCCCCCGATGGGCTCTGGCCACCGCCTTGAGAACAGGGTAGGTGATGGAGTGGTCGCCGCCCAATATAATCGGCCTGGCTCTCTTCTTGTAGACTCCGGCCACGGCCGTCTCGATGCGGAGGAAGGTCTTGTCCACATCGCCAGAAGTATCGACATCCCCGAGGTCGACCAGGACCGTGTCGTGCTCGAGGTCCACTCCCAGCTCGGTGACAGGGTTCCTGGCCTTGCCCGTCGAGGAGGCCCGGATGGCGGCGGGCGCTCCTGCCGCGCCCCGGAGGTAGGAGGATTTCTCATCGAAAGGAATCCCGATGATCGCCAGCTCATACCGGGAGCTGTCCTGGACCGCGCCTCCAAAATCCGTCATTGCTGACCTCCTTCTGTCATTCAACCGCAAGAGCGATCGCCGCATAGCTGACCGCGGATTGGGTCGCTTCTTCCCGCCAGAATTCGTAATCCAACAGCCGGCCCCTCACCCCGGGGAAGGCATCGAGGAGGGCGGCCAGGGTCGAAAAACCGCAGACATTATAGCGGTCCCTGACCTTCCGGGATTCCGCCCAGAACGCCTCCCCATCGCCGGCGCTTAAAGCGGCGATAAGGGCCTGATCGTGTGTCCTGGCTTCCAGGAGCAACGAGGATGCCCCCTCGCGGTGACCGAACTTGGGGCCGATATGGGATAGATCGACACCGGCAACAACCAGCGTGCCGGCCGGGTCCTCTTCCCACAGGGCCCTGAGCGCTGCCAGGAATCCCCCCACGCCCGGTATCTCGGAGGGGCGCGAAACCCGGGTCAGATCGCTGACGAACGAGCCGCAGAGGATGGGCACGACGGTGAAGGAGGAACCGAAGAGATGCTGGAGAAAGATGATCTGGAATTCGAGAGCATGCTCCGATCGATGGTGGATGTCATATCTAGAGACGGCCTTCCCCCCAGCCTTTTTCAGCGCCTCGACAGCCTCCCGGTCCGTCGTCACCCGGCCGAGGGGCGTTTCGTAGTCCTTTTCAGTCAGGCTGAAATACGCATCGGCGAGACTGTGACCGGTGCCGAGGAGCAACACCCGTCGCGGGCGAAGCCGGCGGATGGAACGATAGGCCTCAGCATAGACTCTTTTCCCGACTCCCAAGTCGATATGGGGGGCAACAAGCCCGAAGATTTTTTCCAGTGGCCTTTTTCCCTCTTCCCCATCAGCGCTCCTCACGATACTTTCAAGGAACGCCCGCAGATCCTCCTGCCGCCCGGGATAGGAAACGTCTCCATGGGTAGACGTCCTCACCTCCTGTCGCAAATAGTCCATAAGGGCCTTGCTTTTTTCGGAACGATAGCGGTCGCTCTGGAGGAGGCATGCTCCGTCGAGCTCACGGATGAGCCGGCCGACTGAGGCGGCATCGACCAGGACCCCTCTTTTCAGCCGGACGAGTTCGAACTGGATGTCCCGGACGGTCCTTTTCCCGTCGATGAGGCTGACAATATTCAGCACATCACCCTGGAGGACGACGGGGTCGCGGATCAAGCCCAGGAAATCGCGGACCAGCAGCGCCTTCTCCCCCTGGTAGGACGTCGCTATGACTTCCAGGTCTTCTCTGATCGGAGGGACTGACTCTTCTTTAAGCATTTCGGTTTCTACACCGATACAACTACAATTTTTTGGCCAAAATTGCAATGGCTCGGGCATGGGCTCGTCAGCCCGCTCGTTTCCCCGGCGAGGAAACTCGCTTCGACTCCTCCTTCGCTCTTCTCTCCCTGCAGTCGAGAAACCTTGCCCACTCAGTCGTCGACGGACTTCCTCACCCATGCCCTCGCCATAGGTGAAAAAATGAAAACACCATCAAGATTTTCTATGATCCTTAGTGGGCTCGTCGGGATAAAAGACTCCCTTGACTCTGTTGACTCAAGGGAGCTGAAAGGAGGGTGGGGGGTGGAGAGAGGGATCTTAGCCCCTCTCTCCCTTTTTCACAACCTCGGCTTCGCCTTGGATGAGAGTGAATTCGAGCCATAGAGGCTGCGATGGCCTTATTTTTTCATAGAGGATTTAGCCTGGCAATCACCTCCCGGGGGGGTTCAGGGGGTGAATTTTCGCTCTTCTTCCTCCCCCCCGCGAAGGCTAGGAGCGATGCCTGAATTCTGGTATAATTTTTTCGAACCGTGCCGAGAGGAGGAATCATGGAAAAAGTCCGCCGCATCGAAACCGAAGAGGAAGCCATCCATCTTCTCCAGGTCGCTCTGGAACATGAGTGGGCGGTGAGCTTCGAATACACCATTCACGCCTACTCAATGGCCAAAGGGAAATTCTTCTATCAAGATCCGATCATGAAACTGCCCTTCGACGCCCGTGCCCAGACCATCCAGATCGGCATCGACGAGATGTACCACAGCCTCCAACTCGGCATCATCATCCGGCAGATGGGCGGAGACCCGTCCTTCAAGACCGACGAAATCATTCGCTATCCCAAGGTCCTCGACAACCTCAAACGGGATAAACTGACCGAAGACCTGGTCACCGACCTCTACCAGTCGGCGGAGTGGAAGGAGGGGGCATTTCCCAAGATCCAGAACATGGTCTTGAACATTTCCTACGACGAAGTCCGGCACGGCCGGCAGTTTCAGACCATGATTAGGACGATGGAACAGGAGGGCGCCGCGGAGACCCTCTGTTTCAAGGAGAGCACCGAGGCCGCCGCCAAGCCGGAGGTCCAGCTCCTCCACGAGATCACCCGGATGGAGAACGAGATGATGCACCGCTATCTCCGTTTCGTCCTTCTCTTCAGCGAACACCAGGACCTGTCCCAGCGGCTGTTCAAGAACTCTATCAACCATATGCGCCATTGGGACAAAAACTCGGGAATCCTGGTAAAGCTGGGCAGCGTCATCCAGATCGAGAACGCCGTGCGCGAACCCGACGGAAAAGAGATCAGCCGCAGCCCCATGCCTTCCCTTTACAGCGGCCACGACCGGCTCACCGCCCTGCAGTCGCTCGTCCCGGCCGAGGAGGAGCTCATCAGCAAATACGAAAAGCTTCTTCCCCTTCTTCCAGAGGGTGAGACCCGAAATCAGATCAACCTCCAACTCGGTCTGAAGAGGGAACACCTGTTCACTCAAGAATGGCTGCTCAAGATAGCCGGCCGCATCAAAGGGTTGTCATAGGCCATGAAATCCATCAAAACCCAGCTCAAAAAGTTTCAGTATTTCTATCCTTATCCCGTGGTGCTGGTGGGGGCCCGGGCGGAAAACCGGGTGAATTTCATGAGCTGCGCTTGGCATACAGCACTCTCCTTCGAGCCGCCGCTCTTCGGCGTGATGATCGCTAAGAAGCGTCTCACCCACGAGATCGTCTCCGCCGCGCGTGAGTTCTCCGTCAACTTTCTCAGTTTCGACAGAGTCCGGCTTTCAGCGCAGATGGGCCGCAAGTCCGGCCACGAGGTCGATAAGATCAAGGAGTTCGGAGTCTCTCTCCAACCAGGCAAGGTCATCAAATCTCCGATCATAAAAGATGCCTACGTGGCCTTCGAATGCCGGCTGGCTGAGGTCCGTCCCCTTGGCGACCACGACCTTTTCGTCGGCGAGGTTTTGGCCGTTCATCATGACGCGGAAGCGTTCAACTCCGAAGGCGTCCTCAACCCTATGAAAGTCCATCCCCTGCTCTACCTGGGCTCCGATTTCTACCTCACCATCGACCCGGACACCCTTAAGCACATCGTCCCGGATTGAAGCTTTGGGGGCCTTCACCGTCCCCAGAGTGCTATTGAAAAGAGTCGAATCCAATGCGATGCCCACCGCTCTATCCACTGAGCTGCGGGCGCATGGTGAGAACAATATCGCCCCGGTAGAGAGCCGGAACACGCTATCAAAAGCGAGTCATTATCAATTCACAAGGACT
>CAYOZW010000251.1:574-4722 GCA_964408495.1 uncultured Eubacteriales bacterium | reverse complement strand
ATGCTCCGTCTGACGCTCCCCCCGAACCGGTGAATGCTCGTCGGATTACCCCACCGCTCTTTAAAAAACGGCATCATTTCTTCGATTACTTCAGGGGCAACCATGGTAGTCGCGTTGTTATCGAGGTAAATCATGCGCTTCTTTCGCCGGGGCCAATCGATATTTCAGACTGGTGGGGTCGCGATCAGGCTAGATTTTTCTCCAGGATCCTGGCTACCTCCAGGCCCGCCCGTTTCTGTCCCTCCTGGGCGGCCGCACCGATGTGCGGGGCGGCCATCACGTTGGGATGGTCGATCAGCCCGAAATTTACCGGCGGTTCTTTTTCAAAAACATCCAAGGCGGCCGCCCGAACCTTGCCGGAGTTGAGGGCTTCCAAAAGCGCGGCTTCGTCCACGACACCACCGCGGGATGCATTGACCAGGATGACCCCCTCCTTCATTTTCAGGAACTCGTCGCGGCCAAGCAAAGGCTTGGCCTGCTTGGGAGTATGTAACGTAACGATATCGGACTCAGCCAGGAGCTCGTCCATTCCGACTTGCTTGATATCGTGCTTCGTCTCGATCCGGACAACATCATAGACAAGAACCTTCATCCCGAAAGCCAAGGCTCGCTCCGCGACAGCCAGACCGATCCGGCCGCCCCCGATAATCCCTAGGACTTTCTCATAGAGTTCGGTCCCGGAGAGCGACTTCTTCTCCCACTTGTGTTCCTTCATCGAGAGATTGGCCCGGCCGAGCTGGCGGACGGCTCCCAGCATTAGCCCAAAAGTGATCTCGGCAACGGAGATCGTCGTCGCCGCCGGAGTGTTGGCCACTCGGATGCCCTTTTCTTTGGCGGCTGCGGTATCGACGTTATCCAGCCCGATTCCAGCCCTGACGACGATCTCCAACCCTTGGGCCGCTTCGATGACCTTGCGCGTCACCTTGGTCGCGCCGCGCACGACGATGGCATTGTAGCCGGGAATGGTCTTGACCAGCTCCCCCTCATCCATCCCGGTCTTGATCGTCACCGCAAAGTTCGGATTGGACTCGAGCTTCTCGGTGGCGTCCTTGTCCAAAGAATCAGCAAGCAGGATCTTCTTCATTTCCAGTTCTCCCTCAGGACGATCTCCGCCGCTCCGATGGAACACCCATTCTGGAATGAGTAGCCGAGGTCGGCCAGCGTCAGTTCCAGGGCAGAAAGCGAAGTGATGACATCGAAGCCTCCCATATAGCCCAGGTGGGCGATCCGGAAGAATTTGCCCTTGTTGGGATCCTGAGCGCCGGCGATGTAGGCTTTGTACTTGCCCTGCATCGTTTTGACCAACTGGACGCCGTCGATCCCGGCCGGTACCTTTATCGCCGTCAGGATATTCCCTGGATTCTTGGCTAGGAGCTCGAGCCCCAAGGCCTTGACCCCGGCCCTGGTGGCCTCGCCCAGGATCCGGTGATGTTCCAGAATGCCTTCGAGACCCTGCGCCCTGATAATGTCCAGAGCCTTATTCTGCTGGATGATGAGCGATACTCCGGGGGTCCAAGGGGTAGTCTTCTTTTCCAGGCTCTTTTTGGCTTTTTTGGCATCAAAGTAGAACCGGGGGAGCTTGGCCGTTTCGACAAGCTTCCAGGCTTTGGGACTGAAGGCGATATAGGCAAGACCTGGCGGAATCATGAACGACTTCTGGGACCCGGAGACAATGATATCGACCTTCCATTCATCCATTGGGCAGGGCGTCGCTCCCATGCCGGAAATGCCGTCGACAACGAGAATGGCGTCTGTCTGGGAGACGACCTCTCCGTATCCCTTGATGTCATAGATCGCGCCGCTCGAGGTTTCCGAGAGAGTCGAAAATACGGCTTTCGCTCCGGGATTGGCCTTGATCTCGGCGGCCAGCTGTTCTGCGCTGAAATCGGCCCCCCATTCGAGCTTGATCTCCCGGACATTCACTCCGTAAGCCCTGCAGATGACGCCCCATCGTTCACCGAACTTGCCGCCGTTGATGGAGATGACGTTATCGCCGGGGCTCAGCGTGTTGACGATCGCCGCTTCCATGCCGCCGCTTCCTGAAGAGGTCAGCATAAAGACATCCTCCTTAGTCTGGAAGACATACTTGAGTCCTTCCGACACCTGCATAAAAATCTCGCTGAATTCCGGCGTCCGATGATGGATAATGGGTTTGGCCGCGACCGCCAGGACTTCCTCAGGGACCGGAGTCGGACCGGGGGAAAGGAGATAATACTTTTTTATCATAAAAGGCCTCCTGAAAAAGTGATATAAGGATATAATTAAATTGTCTTTTTCACGTTATCAGAAACGCCTCGCAGAGTCAATCAGAACGCCCCGAGGTCAACCGTCCGCGCGCCTCAAAGCTGGCGGAGAAGTTCCATCAATAGAGCTGTCCGCTGCACGAGAGAGGGGACGAGGAGGTGCTCGTTTTCAGCATGGATGCCGTCGCCGTCTGGCCCCAGGCCGTCCAGCGTCGCCACCCCCATGCTCGACGCGATCGAGGCGTCCGACCCCCCTCCTGATCTCCCTTCTGCTAAGCCGAGGCCCAAGGCCGCGGCTGTCTTCTGGGCTTTTCTAAAGAGCTGGATGGACATTTTTGTCTTTTCCATAGGGGGAGTCAGGCTATCGACGAAAAACTTGATCTTGGCGCCGGGTCGGTCCGGGGTCATCATCTTGAGGGCCTTCAGGATTCTGTCCTTCTTTGCGGTCGTCCAGAAGCGGATATCCATGACCCCCCAGGCCGACTCGGCCACGACATTGGCTTTTTCCCCGCCTCCGATCTGGTCGATGCTGATCGTGGTGCCGCCTGTGCCTAGTTTTTTCAGGCGATGGAGCTGGGTGATCAACTCTTCGACGGCATTGATGCCTTTTTCCGGCGTCCCGGCGTGGGCAGCCTTGCCTTTGACCTCGAGCCGGATGACCAGCCGGCCCTTGCGCTGCGTTTTCAGCGCACCCCCGGGGAGGGCGGGTTCGAGACAGAGCACCAGCTTTGACCGCTTGGCCAGCCGGGCGATTAGTTCGTTCGCTGCTTCGCTGCCGACCTCTTCGGCGGAATTAATAAAGACGGCGATTCTCCGCGCCGGCCGGAGGCTAAATTGGTGAAGGGCCTTCAGGGCAAAAATCACTTCCACCAGCCCCGCCTTCATGTCCAAGACGCCGGGACCGAAGGCCTTGTTCTGGGAGACATAGAAAGGCATTTTGGTGAGCCTGCCGACGGGCCAGACGGTATCTATATGGGTGAGGACGAGGATCTGACCTTCTGTTGAGACCTTGGCCGAGCCCGGATATTCAACGAGAAAGAGATCCCCTATCTTCTTCTGCGGGAATCGGGTGATCTTGGCCCCGGTCTTCTTGAACTCACTGACGACAAAAGCTGAACAGGCGTCCACAGCTTTCTTGTCCTGAGAGGGAGATTCCCTGTTGACGATATTCTTGAGGAGATGGACCATCTCTCCTTGGCGGGATTTGAAATATTGATTGAAGTCCATGAGTGCGCCTCCGGTTTTTCTAATGTAGCACAGCTCAGCGGAAAAACAAAAAGCTAGATTTTCCTGATCCGCCTCTTAACCCCCTTATAGAGGCGTTCGGCGCCTCTGATGAGCCTCCCCACAGGACGGTGGCGCAGTCGAAAGGACCGGTGGATACAGACCTCATGGCAACACAAGCAGTGGATGCAGCCGGTCTCGTCAACCCAGGCCTTTCCGGCGACTTCATGGATCGTCTTGGCCGGGCAGATCTTGATGCATTCCAGGCAAGCTGTGCACTTCTTGCGGACGACCTCCGGGGTCAGGATGAGCTGACCCGAAATATGAGCATAGATGAAGGAGGGAAGCCAGCGACTGAACATCCCGGTGGCCCTCGCTGACGGCCGAAAATCCTTGACCTCGACGTCCTGGATTTTTTCTCCAATAATATCGATACGTCGCATATCACCGACGCCGAGCCGGCGGGTATCCGCTATGGATGTTGTGAATATGGAAAGAGGGTCATGCCCTGCGACCCGGGAGGCGACTGCGTCCACGGCTACGGGATCCCGACCGGAGATGATCAGACCGACCTTCTTGGGCAGTCCCGAAGAAGGGCCTTCGCCTTCCATGCCGATAACCGCATCCATGATGGTCAGGCGAGGCGGAGCCGCGGCGCAAACGTCTACGAGCATTTGTGAA
>CAYOZW010000251.1:0-564 GCA_964408495.1 uncultured Eubacteriales bacterium | reverse complement strand
GGGATCGCGCCGAACATGTTTTTCACGGCGCCGGTGAAGAGGGTGAAGCTGTGTGTTTTCAACTTGGGGAGGTTGACGACGGCATCCGCTTCGAGGACGGGGCGGGCGATAAAAACTGACTCCAAAACAGACCCGCGCACAGGAACTTCGACAAATCCGGTTTCCCTCAGGTTAACAAGAGGCACTCCCAGTTCCTCGCAAACCCGGCGAAAACCGGTGGTCAGAAACTCGTCTCCACGGCCAGAGTTGACATCGTCGCCGACCGTTGCGCGGACACCGTGGTCCAGAAGGAGCCGCAGGACCTCCCGGACAAATAGAGGATGGGTGCAGACCGCCCGATCAGGAGTCGCTTGGGGGGCAAGATGATTGATTTTGACAAAGACATTCATCCCGCGGCCGAAGAAACGATTCAAGCTCCCCAGGAGTTCCAGACTTTGCCTCACTGCCCGGGAAAGCGGGTCGGATTCATAGCTCGAGCAGGCGACGACAGCGACCGTGGATCTCTGGGGCTTATCCCTTCCTTGCGGAGCGGCGCTTCTCGGATGTTCCATGGTTTCCACCGAA
>CAYOZW010000250.1:0-4732 GCA_964408495.1 uncultured Eubacteriales bacterium | reverse complement strand
AGGAGAAGTTCGGGAATCCTTCCTCTCTTTATCCCCTCGGCCGGGCGGTCAAAGAAAACATCACCCAAGCTCGGGAATCTGTCGCTGCGGCCATCGGCGCCCAGAGAAGTGAAATCTTTTTTACCGGTTCAGGCACCGAGGCGGATAACTGGGCTGTCCTTGGGGTCCTCGAGGCTCGCCCCGATAAGCGGGAAATCATCACTTCGACGATCGAACATCCGGCTGTTCTTCGTCTGGCCAATGACCTTGAGAAGAAAGGATACAAGGTGAGCTATGTCCCGGTCGACGGCGACGGGATCGTGGACCTGGAGTTCCTCCGAGAATCGATCACTCCTCAGACCGCTATTATTTCCGTCATGCATGCTAACAACGAGATCGGGACCATCCAGCCGATCGAGGAGGTCGTCGGCCTGGCCCGGAAAAAAGGCGTCCCCGTACACACCGACGCCGTCCAGTCCTTCGGCAAGATCGACCTCGATGTGGCTAAACTGGGTGTTGATCTCCTGACCATATCCGCCCATAAGATTTACGGCCCGAAAGGAGTGGGTGCTCTCTATATCCGCAAGGGGACGGACGTCTTTCCGCTGCTTCATGGGGGGCACCAGGAAAGAGGTCTCCGCGCCGGGACAGAAAATACGCCCGGTATTGTCGGGTTCGGCGAGGCGTCGCGCCTCCTCAGGGAGCGCGGAAAGAAAGATAGAGAGAGGATCGAGGCTCTCACCGACAGCTTGAGGAAAGGCATCGAAGACCGGATTCCCAAGATTAGATTCAACGGTCATCGGGAAAGACGGGTTAAGAATACCCTCAACTTCGCCTTCCCCGGGTTGGAGGCCGAGGCCATTCTCCTAGCCCTGGCCACTAAAGGAATATGCGTCTCGACCGGCTCTGCCTGCAGTTCGGAATCCGAGGATGTTTCTCATGTCCTGCTGTCCATTGGCCTAAAGCCTGAGATTGCCCGCTCCTGCCTGCGAATCTCCCTGGGCCGATTTAATACGGAAGAGGACGTCCGGGACACTCTCAAAGACCTTCCTGAGATCATCGCCAAACTCCGCCAAATCTCATCTTTCGATCCTGAGAGCTGAGCGAAAGCTGGCCGAATCGCCCCAATTCGGGCGAAATCCGATCATCACCGACGAGCCTTTGAATTCGAGCCGCTCCCCTGTCCGCAGGTTCCTGGAAAAGAAGGAAAAAGCTTATCTCGTCGCGGCGTCCCTAAAGAATTCGGAAGGATAGACCGCCAAAAAAAGACAGACCGCCAAGATCGACCTTTCTCTGGATATAAGGACTGCGCTCGGCGGCGATGCTCTCGTAGCGGATGAATAATCGGACGGACAGCCTTGGAACCATCTTGTACTCGATTCCCGCGGATAAAAAAGGCTTGGTCCTCTTTCCCTCGTGAGTCAGGTCCAGATCCTCCCATTCTTCCTTGTAGGAGTGAAAGCTGATTCCGGCGGCTGCATAGAAAGAGAGCTTTCCCCACGGGACGAGGAAATAGCCGGAGACCGGATAGGAAATCATCCGGAAGCGGACCGGATAATCTGCATCTCCCTGGTCGACGTTGAGAGCCGTGCCCTTGGCGGAGGAGTATTCGATGCCCGCAGCCAGGCCGACGGACCGACTTAGGCCTATCCTGAACTCAAGGGCCAGGGGCATACTCCGACCGTAGATATCCTTAAAAATTTCCTCTTTCGGGAAGAATAATCCGGACGACAGCGAGAGGGAGACCTCCTGCGAGAAGCCAGCGAGGCCGAGGGAAAGCATCGCCGCGGCGGCCAGCCCGATTTTTTTTCTCATCTTTGGACTCCCCGAAAACCGAATCCTCCCTCAGTCCGGATCTCTATCGAGGAGGCGACCTCCGGCCAAACCCAAGCTTGTTGCGAGTAGTTGCTCTCTCTCCCGTCGGCCCCCACGGTCGTAACGACATAGAAATAAGAGCTTTCTGTCTGAAGAAACCGGTCCAGAAAGAGTGTCGCCGGGACCGGATTGGAGTTTAGCTTTTGATAATCCTGGTGGGGGACGCTGGACCGGTAGATGTTATAGCCAACGGCCCCCGTCCGGGGCCTCCAGGAGAGCTGGATGTTCCGGAAAGACTCGAACAAGGAGCTGTAAGAATAGGATGTCGTCTCCAGCCCTCCCGGAGCGAGGGGGTATCCGGCCTTGACCGGCTGCGCAAGATCGGCCAGAAGGGCCAGCGCCCCCCGGGCAGAATCCCGATAAAAATCAAAATTCAGTGTGTCCACGGCATCGAAGATCCCATGATAGTAGGGATTTTGTACGGGATAATCTTCGATGGCCAGAAGCGCCGCATATCCCTGATCCCAAAACGGCGAATGATCCGAATAGATGATCGCGGCATCGACAACCCGGTTGGCGTCGATAAGCCCATAGGTTCCGCAGACGCTCAGGAACTTAGAGGCCAGCCACTCCGAAGCCGGATTGACTATGATCTCCAGGTCTTCTGGGAGCTCGTCCGGGAAAGCGATCATATCGAGGTTGATGACGGCAATGATATTCTCCCTTCGGGCCCGTGCGGCCGCGGAATAAACGCGGCTTCCGAAAAGGCCGACCTCCTCGGCTGTGAAGGCGATGAACCGGACGGTAAAGTCCAATGGAAATGAAGCGAGAATGCGGGCGGCCTCCATGACCATGGCCGTGCCGCTGGCATTGTCATCAGCACCGGGGGCCAGGATTGTCGCTTCGTCTGAAATCGAATCATAGTGTCCGCAGATGATGAGCACATCCTCAGGAAAGACACGGCCGGGGAGCTCGGCGATGACGTTCCTCGAAACAGCATTCGTGCCATACTGGACATCCTGGAAACGGACGTCGAAGCCGAGAGCCTGATAATAATTGTAGATGAACTGGGCGGCCGCATCACAATTAGGAGTGGTGACGTAGCGCGTCTGAAAATCCTGGAGGGATTGGACGAGGCCACGGAGATTGTCCCCGGATATCCGGCCAGATATCTCAGCGACGAGGTCGTTGGCCGGCTCGGCAAAGGACGCCCTAGGCTGGACAGGGAGAGCCGGTCTAAGATAAGGAAGGATGGTGCCTGTGGGCAGGGGCTTGCGCGGCTGGACGGGGGGGAGGAAAGCTTCCGGATCTCCTGTCTCAGTCCAGAAGAGGAAGGTCCCCGCTTCGACCTCGAGAAGCTGGCCGTGGCGGTGGAGCGTGGAAAGGACCGGAGGAGAGGGCGGAGAGAGCAGGAGATAGGATTTCCCTCTGGTATCCGAGTCGAGGACCGACACGGAAACGCCGGAGCGTCTCAGAGCCCGGATGTCTGCCCGGTCCGCTCGGGCCAGGAAACAGGTCCCGAGTTCCTGGAGGATGTCGATCTGGAGCCGCGTCAATACGCCGAGCAGTTCAGGGTTCTCTTTCTCAATCTGAACGAGCCGCAGAGGTTCATTGAATGACAGAAGGCTGGCGATACCTATAACCAAAATAAGGATGAGGAGAAGCTTGAGGTGTTTCATCGATTCTATTAAACAAATTCTTGAGTCATCATTCAACTTGGTTTTTAAGGGCTTTCTGCGGCCGGCTTTTCCGACTGCCGGGGCTATCCGTCAGTCTCCGGTTTGGCCCTATTCTTTCCGGCCTGCCGGAGTTGTCCCAAATAGACGCCCCTCAGCTCGAGAAAATATTTCTGATACCCTTCCTGCTGGAAATCAGGATATGTCCAAGGAAGGAAGCGAACGGCCTCCTTGGTGAACAGGAGCTCGAGATGGGCATAGATTCCCGAGCGGAGGGGAACGCGATGGGCGAAATCCTTGGCGGTGGCCATAAACAGCGCGGCCGCGGTCAGGATGCCGGGATCGATATTGACCAGACGGGCCTTTCCAGCCAGGGCTTTTCGCACTTCTTCTTCGAGGCTGTTGGTCCGGACCTTGATCTCGCTGAGCGATTGGGGCGGGATAAGGCGCTGGAAGCTCAGAAACAGCCGGCGCAGGTTCTTGCCCATCTGCTTCTCATAATAATCCGTCAGGTCGAACGGGAAGAGCGGGCTCCTCAGGTCGATCGGGCCGTAGAGTCCGACCAGGGCCTCCTCTGTCCTGATGAAATACTGGTCTTGAGAGGAGATTATCCCCACGGCGAGTTTTGCTGGACTGAAAGGATTCGCCTCGGCCATAAGAGATCACCTTAAAATAGAAGAGCGCAAAAAGCAATCGGCCAGCTCGATCCGTGCTTATTTGACCGTGGTTCTGGCTTTTTCTATAATGGGGAGAACATGAAATGGGTTTATATTGAAGACATCGGGCGACAGGCGGGCGGTGAAGTCGAGATCAGGGGCTGGGTCTATAATAAGCGCTCCAGCGGCAAGGTCCGTTTTCTCCTCGTCCGTGACGGAACGGGCATTCTCCAATCGACCATCTTCAGCTCCGGAAAAGACCATCCCCTTTTCCGCCAGTTTGACGCCCTGACCCAGGAATCTTCGGTCGTCATCCAGGGGACTGTCCGGGAGGAAAAGCGCGCCCCCGGCGGCTACGAACTTTCCATCAAAAATATGGAAACGCTCCAAATCGCCCAGGATTATCCGATCACCCCCAAGGAGCACAGCACGCCCTTTCTCATGGAACGTCGTCACCTCTGGCTCCGCTCGCGCAAACAGCATGCCATTCTCCAGGTCCGGGCCGAGGTCATCCGGGCCATCCGCGATTTCTTCGACGGGCGCGGGTTCAGACTGATGGACACGCCTATCCTGACGCCGAGCGCTTGTGAGGGAACGACGACCCTT
>CAYOZW010000249.1:2252-4735 GCA_964408495.1 uncultured Eubacteriales bacterium | reverse complement strand
CCCGGCGACGGAATCCTCGTAGATGATCATTTCTTTGATGTTCGTTTGGAGGATCGGTTCTTTAGCGTCGTTCTTTATTTCGGAATCGGGAGTGCCCGCCGGAGGGAAAAAGCCTTTTATCCGATAAGAATTGACCGATCGATAGAGGCCTTGTTTCCCATTGGATTTCAGATATTTGAATGTGATGAATGAATCGAGGGGTGTGCTCAGATCAAACCGGATTGGATATTCATGCACCCGCTTATTGATCTCAAATGCCCGAAAGTCCTCCCCGACGTTCCCCCATGTTCCGACAGGCCGGCCGAAAATTGATGCTGCCGTCAGAAAGAGCATCGCAAATACCGCAAGAAACTCGGCCTTCTTCATGGATATCCTCCTTAGGGAAACGAATCTGGCGCTTTCCCCGGGCCGAGGTCGCCGGTTTCCGGCTAAGACTATTATTGACTTCCGCCGTTGTCAAGACGGAGAAGGCCCGAGACGCCAAGCCCCCATACTTCTTCTTCCAAGGGAAAAACGTCTGCTCCGAGATCCCCATCTTGCGGCAGGCCTCGGCCCGGAAAAGAAAATTCCTGCCATTTTATAGTAGCCATCGTAATTCTTTTTTCGATAGAATAAAAAATATCAATATTAATGAAGGAGAGTATGATGAAAAAATGTGTAATTGTCTCAGCGATGGTATTAAATATAAGAATCTCCTTTTTGGCTCTGCCAGTCCAGCGAGCCTCTTTGTGAGCATTCTCCCCTCAGGTCGTCCTCGAAAAGTGTAAATTGCGGCTCCTGAGATGTCAAATTCAGTGGGGGGTTATTCCGGGGGGGGAAAGGCCCCGGGACGCCTATAAGCGCCGGAAATCAGCCAGACTTATGCTTCCGGTTGAAGAATGGGTTATGAAATATATTCAGCCGAGGTCTCAGCGGCCATCAGGACTTCCTGATGGGCGATGTGGGGTGGAGGAGGTCTTTTAGCGCTTGATCCGGTCCTTGTAGATAAACCTGTATTGAAGCGGGCAGTTCTCGAACGTCCCGAGCTGGGAAATCGAATATTCCGGCATGGTCAAACCTCCATCTTGGAACGCATATCTGCGGCGGTACCTTAGAGATTAGTCCAGCGGAATCCCGATTTACAGGGAATTTTTAGAATCCTAGCGGGACCTGATCAGGTCTAGGAGCTCGGCCATGACCATCGCGGTGGCACCCCAAATCTTGTGGCCTTGAAAGAGGTAGAAAGGTACGCGGACATCTAGGCCGCGCAGCGGCCAGATTTCTTGTTGGATATTTTTCTCGTCCAGAAGATGATCGAGAGGAACCTCGAGAATCTCGGCGACTTCATGGGGGGACGGACGGAAGTCCGGCCGGCTCTCGGCCGCGGCGACCACGGGATAGATACAGTAATTGCTCGGCGGGACGTAAAGAGGAGTCAATTCACCCAATATCCGGACTGATGAAGGCGCTACGTTCAACTCCTCTTGGGTTTCCCTGATGGCTGTTTCGAGGATGGACTCATGGCTGTCCTGGTGCCCGCCGGGAAAGGAGATCTGGGCCTGATGATGAGCGACCTTGTCTGTCCGGCGAGTCAGGACGACATGGAGGCGGCCGTGTTGGGGATACAAGAGAACGAGGACGCCTGCCTTATTGCAGGAATCCCCGGCTTCAAGATAAGTTTTGTCAGCGCGCCTGTGTTCTGGGACCAGCTTGAGCTGAGAGGCCAGTCCGGGCTTGGGTGCGCGAAGCCGCCGCTCAAGGAGATCCAGCCATTCCCTGGTTTCTTCCGGAAGCATCAGCAAATTTCCAGCCTTGTTTCGTCAAGGCTCCGGCTATTTCATCTTCTCCCGCATCTGGGCCTCTGACTCGGGACTCCAATAGCCGCAGTCGAGCTCCATGAAGACTGAAGTGTAGGGGAGGGCAAGGTTCGTCTTGATCATTAAGATGCGGAATGTCCTGGCCACTTGGTCAAGGCGGGCGATGAGTTCTTCGTGAAGGACGGGGGAGACGTCCCGACCATCGAGCAGGCCGTCGAGCCTGGCGCGGCAGGCGTCGATCCCGGGGGCCAGGTCTTCGGTCACGAACGAAAGCTCCGTGTCCAGATAGATTCGGGGGCGGGTGTGCCGGCTCTTGTCGATCGCCTTCAAGACCTTTTCTAATACGACAAAGTGATCCTCGCCGGAGACGACGACCTCCATGCCCGGGCTGATCTGGAGCGGGAAGGCCGAGTCGGCGACGACGATCCAGTTCCGGTGGCCGAGCGCGGGCAGCTCCTGGGCGAGTCTTTGTTCCCAGTTCCGGGCCGTCGATCCTTCATGTTCTTCTTTTTCCGGAGACCCGCAGGCGGCGAGAACAAGCCCTATCGAGACAATGGCGAGAAGGAGGATCATTTTTCCCGGTTGCGACATGGCAGAATCCTTAGCGACAAAATATGCTGAGATATATATCGCGGCGCCGGGACAAAGTCAATTCAGGAAGCGATTGCATTCCCTCCCTGCCTGGAC
>CAYOZW010000249.1:0-2242 GCA_964408495.1 uncultured Eubacteriales bacterium | reverse complement strand
ATCTTGAGAGTGGATGGACATGGACGATGGAACTCGAAGCGCTTATTCGGGAGGTCCAGGAATACTGTCCTCAGTGTGACGCCGATTTCCTGCGCCGGGCTTGCCACCAGGCCGAACAGGCTTTTGAAGAGCTGAACACCGAACCCGGCAGCTCCTGCTTCCGTCACTCCCTCCAGACGGCGAGGGTGCTCGCCGAGCTCCATCTTGATCCTGTGACGATCGCCGCTGCTTTGCTCCAAGGCATCCAGACCCATTGCGGCGTGTCCTTGGAAAGAATCGCCGAAACCTACGGGAAAGAAGCAGCCGGCCTGATTGAAGGAATCTCCAAACTCGACAAGATTTCCTGGGAAAGCCTGGAAAAAGAGAAGGCCGAAGGGCTGAGAAAAATGTTTCTGGCCATGGCCGACGACCTCCGGGTCGTTTTGATCAAGTTGGCCGGCCAGGTCGCCAAGATGCGCCGCCTTGGGGAATTTGAAGAAGCCAGACGAAAAAAAATTGTCGATGAATCGATGAACCTGTTTGCCCCGCTGGCCAACCGGCTGGGCATCTGGTCTTTTAAAAGAGAGTTGGAGGACCTGGCCCTCCGTAACTCGGACCCAGACGTTTATGATGAGATCGCGCAGCTCCTGGACGAGTCGCAAGCGTCCAGGGAGAAAGATATAAGTGCCGTTGTGAAGACAATCAGCGAAGAGTTGGAAATCCAGGGCATCCCGTCCGAAATCAGCGGACGTTCCAAGCACATCTACAGCATTTACCAGAAGATGAAAGGCAGCGGCCGGTCTTTCGAGGAGATCCACGATGTCCGGGGGATTCGGGTCGTCGTTACGGATATTAAGGATTGCTATGCCGCGCTGGACATCATCCACCGCCTGTGGAAGCCCAACCTGGAGGAATTCGACGATTACATCGCTCATCCCAAGAACCGGATCTATCGGTCGCTCCATACGACCGTCAGTGGACCATCGGGGAAGATCGCCGAAATACAGATCCGTACGCAGGAGATGGACCAGAAGGCAGAGCTGGGTGTGGCCTCCCATTGGAGATATAAGGAGAAGGTGGGAGGCCGGCTTGGGATCGAGGATAAGATCGCTTACCTGAGAGGGCTCCTGGATTGGCGGCAGGACCTGCCGATAGAATCCTCTCCCAAGCAGGAACGCGTTTACGTGTTCACTCCCAAGGGGGATGTTATCGACCTGCCGGTCGGCGCCACACCCCTTGACTTCGCCTATCTCATCCACACCACCTTGGGGCATCGTTGCCGGGGAGCGAAAGTGAACGGAAAACTCGTTCCCCTGGAGCATAGGATGCAGACCGGCGATCGCCTGGAGATCCTCACGGCCAAGAGGCCGGCGCCCAGCCGCGATTGGCTGAATCCCCGACTGGGGTATGTCAGGACCCGACAGGCCAAACAAAAAATCGGCCAGTGGTTCCGAAAGAAGGACGGAGAGGAGAAGATCGCCCGGGGCCGGGAAGCGTTGGAGCGGGAACTGAAACGCTCGGGGATAAAGGAAAAAAATTATGAGGCGATGGCGCGCCTTGTCCACTTGGGCGGTTCGAAGGACCTTTTCGAAGCTGTCGCCTGCGGCGCCGTTAACGCCCGCCAAATTGCGGCCAAGATGACCCAGGCCCGGCAGAGAGAGGAGGACCGGCCGGAGCTGTTGTCCCCGGCTCCGCCGCCGCCGGGTTCGGCCGGAGTCCTGGTGAAAGGAGAGAAAGACCTTCTCACCCGCCAGGCCCTCTGCTGCCGCCCGCTTCCTGGGGAAAAGGTCATCGGCTATATCACCTGCGGCCGGGGGGTGAGCATCCATCGGCACGATTGTCACAACGTCGTTCAGCAGAAGGGCAGCCCCCGTTTGGTGGAAGTGGACTGGGGCAAGGAAGGGCAGCGCGGCCTCTCCTCCATCAGGGTTGTCGGGACAACTCGTAAGGACTGGCTAAAAGATTTCGCTTCCATCGTCGAGGATGAGAAGGCCGTTATCTCTTCTTTGAACGTAGCGGAGAACAAGGAGACCGCCCTGACGACGGTCCAGGCGCTTCTGGAGATCGGAAGCATCGGCCAACTGAACCGGATTCTCCACAAGACCAGGAAACTTGCTTCCGTCATCGAAGCTGGGAGATAGAACTTAAGTTCATTAGGGCCAGCGTATCATTTCCCATTTTTCTTTTTCTGGCCGCGATGGTCCTAATCCAGCCAATTATCGACTTGAAGCCCCTTAATCCGCCGGACTTCTGTCGTATTGTC
>CAYOZW010000248.1:0-4742 GCA_964408495.1 uncultured Eubacteriales bacterium | reverse complement strand
TCACTGGTTAACCATATCGTCAGGGCACACGGCGGCCGCGTCGAAGTCGAAAGCTCGCCGGGCAAAGGCAGCACATTTTCTATCTTTCTTCCCCTGGAGAAGAGTGAATGAAACGCATTTTGATTGTTGAGGATGACCTGGCCATCCTGCGCGGCCTCAAGGACAACCTCGAATATGAGTCTTACGAAGTCCTGACCGCGACGGACGGCGAGCAGGGATACAGCCTGATGCGCGAGAAAAAGCCGGAACTGGTGATCCTCGACCTGATGCTTCCCCGGATGAGCGGCTACGAGCTCTGCCGGAAGGTGCGGAAAGAGGGAAACACGACACCTATATTGATGCTGACTGCGCGCGGCGAAGAGGTGGACCGCGTTCTCGGTCTGGACCTCGGCGCCGACGATTATGTGACCAAGCCGTTTTCCGTGCTGGAACTGCTGGCCAGGATCCGGGCGATCATGCGGCGGGTCCAGCAGGACAAGACAGGAGATTTGCCAGACGATCTTCATTTCGGCGAGATATCGATCGATTTCAAGTGTTTTGAGGCCCGAAAGGAAGAAAAAATCCTGAGCATGTCGAGAAAGGAATTCGGGGTGCTGCGCATTTTGGCGGCCCGCGTAGGCGAGGTGGTCACCCGGGATGAGTTGCTGGATGCCGTTTGGGGCTATGACCAGTACCCGACGACCCGGACCGTCGACAACCACATCGCCCTGCTCAGGACTAAGCTCGAGGATGATCCGTCCCGGCCTCGCCATCTGATCACGGTTCACGGGGTCGGCTACAAGCTGATCCTGGGATAAGCAGACGCATTTTAACAGCGTGTCATTGCGAGGAACGACGTGACGAAGCAATCTCGATTGGCAATCCCCAGGCATCAGCGGTGCCGCTCAACAGAGATGACAATTTCATGACAATTCGCAGACAAATGCCTGAAAAAATATTTCATAAAGATGACATTTTGCGGACGGCCTGATGACACATTCCAAAGCCGAAAGCGCTAGATTGATAATGAAATGCGCAATGAGAGGAGAACCGCGATGAAAAAGCGTTCGATCATGATCGCCATTCTTGCCATAGTCGCTCTCAGCTTCGGAAATCTGCCTGCTCAGAACGGCTACGATCTTTTCCAGAAGGCCCTGGCCAAGGAGCGCGCAGAAGGGAATCTGGAAGAAGCCATCGCCCTCTACCAGAAGGTCATCGACGAGACCAAGGACGAATCCCTGGCCGCCAAGGCCCAGCTCCGCATCGGCATTTGCTTTGAAAAGCTGGGCAAGGAAAAGGCAAAATTGGCGCAGGAAGCTTTTCGGAAGGTCGTCGATAACTATCCAAAACAGGTCCAAGAGGTCAAAGTGGCCCGTGAAAAATTATCCAGCCTCATCCAAGACGATGTTCTTGTCAAACGGAGTGATCGAGGGAAAAATTTGCGCTTGGTCATGAAAGGGACTGCTCCTGACGCGCTGGAAATGATGGGGACCCCTTCCCCTGACGGGCGTTATCTGACCTTCACCGACTGGGATACCGGCAACCTTGCTGTCTTCGAAATGGCCACGAAAAAGAAATGGCCGCTCACGGGCAAAACGGACTGGAAGGATAAAAGCTGGTGCGAAAATTCCCGCTGGTCCCCTGATGGTAAGAGGATCGCTTACACCTGGTACATCAATGGCGGAAAAACCGACCTGAGAATCATCGGAATCGATGGTTCAGAACCCAGGATCCTGACGGGCCCCCATGGATGGATAATCTGCTCCGACTGGTCACCCGATGGGAAATACATCTTAGCTGCAATCTATGGGGAGGCGAGCATCAGCGGTATTTCACTTGTATCTGTTGCCGACGGCTCCATCACAACTCTTAAGCAAAAGATAAGGGGCGATAGTTCTATGAGATTTTCCCCTGACGGGAAGTTCATTGCCTTCAATATTCTATCCGGAGAGAGGTCTGGGAGTGATATCCATCTGCTCTCGATCGATGGGAAAATGGAGGTCCCGTTGGTTGAGCATCCTGCCCACGATTTTTTGCTCGGCTGGACTCCAGATGGAAAATATCTTCTGTTTGGCAGCGACCGCACGGGAACCTTTGATGCCTGGATCCTCCCTGTATCCGATGGAAAGCCCAACGGTGAACCGGAAATTGTCCGGAAGGATCTCGGTTATGTTGATCCCATGGGGCTCACACAGAACGGAGACTTCTACTACTGCACTTCCAGCAATATTGAGGATATTTACGTCGCCTCTGTAGATCCTAAGACATGTTTGAGCGATGCTCCGGCAAAGAAAATGTTGCTGCCTTTTGAGGGACGCAATGACCGTCCGGAATTTTCACCCGATGGCAGGCAGATCGCCTTTGTCCGGAGTCCATTGCCGCCGCCCCCCGGCGGACTGGAAGGGCCCAACTTTCTCTGTGTGCGTTCGCTCGAAGAGGGCCGTGAAAAGGTTTTTCCGCTCAATCGGAGGGTTTATGATCTGGACTGGGCGCCCGACTCTTCATCAATCCTGGTGTTGGGAACGGATCAGGAGAACCGCCACGGGTTCTATAAAGTCAACGTGAATACGGGAGAACTTTCGGTGGTTATGCAGAGCGATAATCCGGCGAGAAGTCACGCCAATTCTCCCGAATGGTCCGGCGACGGGAAGAGTCTCTTTTATCTTGACTATGACATCATCCATTCCGCCTGTCCCTTAATGGTCCAAAACATTGAAACAGGCCAAAAGAAAACGATCCATCAACTCGACTTAAAAAACACACCGCTGTTCACCATCTCTCCGGACAAAAAATCGCTGGCCATTATCGATCAGCCCATTCAACCACAAGCCGATAAATATGAAAGAGTTCTTAAGATCATCCCGGCCGATGGCGGGGAACCCCGGGAACTGTGCAGGTATGAGAATAGTAGAAACGCCATGGTCATACCGCGATGGAGTGCCGACGGACGATTCATCATCTACTCCAGGATTCAGAAAGGAGAGAAGTTTTGGGAGCTGTGGCGTGTTCCTTTTGACGGCGGGCAGCCTCAAAAAATGGGAATAGCTATGACCGAAGCGTCAACGATAAGCCCTCATCCCAATGGCAGACAGATCGCCTTTACATCTCATGGCCTGGACAAAAAAGCGCCGGAAATATGGGTGATGGAGAACTTCCTGCCTTCCGCGAATCCAGGCGAGGAACGTAAGTAGAGAGGCCGCAATGACGACCTTCACCAAATCTTCACCCGATCATCACAATTCCTTAACCCAAGGCCCGAGAAGATTCCTTATTTTATTAGGGAAGGGAAATGAACCAGCTTCAAAGGAGGCAGGAGAATGGGTGAATGGGGGCTTCTGGGAATTTTCTATTCCTTGGCCAAAATACTGGCGATCGGAGGAGTCATTCTATTCGGGCTTGTCTGTTTATCCATGATCTGGCTTTGTCTTTCGGGATGGCGGCACAAAAAGGCCTGAGGGATTCTCTTCCTTTTCGCCTTTGAGAATTTCCAGGCGATTCCTGCAGCCGGCGCCGAAAATTCTTGGCACTGGCCGGGAATGCTGATATAGTAGAAAATAGACAGCGTCGGAAATATCACCTTAACATAAATGAGGAGGGGTCAATCATGAAAAGGTGTATTTCTCTTTTTAGGATCGTCCTGGCTACGACTTTCGCCGTTTTCTTTTTGGGCAGCGGCCTTCAAGCGCAGGATATAAAAATCAAAAAGGAGAATGGCATTCCGGTCGTCTATAATCCCAAGGAACCGGTTCTGATCAAAGGCCAGCCCTCGAAGCTCACTCTGAAGGAGGACCTGACCATCGGCAAAGATACCGAAGACATGAATTACATATTTTCCGGTTTGCAGCACACCCAGGTGGACGAAGAGGAATACATATATGCGGCCGACTGGAAGGAGACCCTCATCAAGGTTTACGACAGGAACGGGAAACACGTGCGGAGCTTCGGCCGGAAAGGCCAGGGGCCGGGCGAGATCGGCCTTCCCTTTTACCTGGGGATCTTTCAGGGGAATAAAGTCGTCGTCCTTGACCAAGCAAACGCCAAGTTCATTTTCTACAGCCGCGAGGGCGAACTCCTCAAAGAAGTCCCAATGGGAAAATACAGGTACGTCACGAGATTTAAAGTGGACTCGGAAGGATGTTTCTACGCGATTTCGAGGACTTTTGACGAAGCCAAGACCACTTTTGAACTCAAGAAGTTCAGCCCCTTGTTCGATCCGCTGGCGAGTTTTGCTTCCATCGAAGTCACGAGGACGCCGCGAGTCGCCAAGGCATTTCCGCCGGCGCTCTTCATTCAGATGACCGGGGATGAAAACCTTGTCTGGATCGATTTCCTCAAGTACGAGCTCACGCTTATGAACAGGGAGGGGAAGGCACTACGGAGGATTATCAAGGATTTCGACCCGATAAAAATCACCAAGGCCGACGAAGAGAGGCTCATCCGGCAGACCTGGGGCGACCGGGGGATTCGGCCCGGATACAAATTTGATATTCCCAAACACTTTCCACCGGCGCAAACTTTCTATGTCGACGACGAAGGCCTCATTTTTGTCCGCACCTATGATTATCTGGACAAAGAGGGGGTGCAACTGGTCCGATATGATGTCTTCGATTCCGAGGGCCGGTATATGGCCAAGTTCTATCATCCTCGAGCCGAAACGTTCCAGGCCATCAGAAAAAACAAGCTGTACGTCCGGGTGGAGGAAGAGGTCTACGGCATGGACCTGCTCAGAAGGTACAGCATGATATGGGAATAGGCGGACGCTT
>CAYOZW010000247.1:1746-4744 GCA_964408495.1 uncultured Eubacteriales bacterium | reverse complement strand
CGCGGGCAGGGAAGAGCGCCACGTCGGACTCAAATTCCGGGATATGCTCCCGCATGATCCCCGCGATTTTGGCATTGACCTCCCCTTGATCGGCGTTCTCCCCCAACCTGACGTAGGTCCGGTAGGCCGAAACGTCCCACGTGTCGATGGCCATCCCCGAGCGGGTGACGAAGCCGATAGGCAGAAGGAAGTCAAAGTCTAGATGGGTATTGCCGGGAAGATCGGCGACCACGGCCGTCACCCGGAAATCGTGCCAAGTCCCCCACCATTCGAAATTCATCGTCTTCCCTATCGGGTCCTCATTCCCGAAGTATTTTTGGGCTGTGGTCTCGGTCAATACAAGCGTGTCAGGAGCGTTCAGTGCCTCGCTTGGTGTGCCCCGCTGAAAACTGAGGCTGAAGATCTCAAAGAAACCGGGATCCACCCCGACCACGTCCGCGTTGAAGATCTTGTCCTTGAAACCCAGAGGGGATCTGACCGGCCCGAAATGCCGGGAGAAATGAGTGATTTCGGGATAGCGGCTCCACAGGGCCGGACCCAGTGCTCCACATCCGTAGGTCGAGAATTCCGCAGAACCCGGTTGTTTGAAAGTCACCCAGTAGATCTGGTCGGCATGTTCATGCCAGCGATCATAGCTGAGTTCGTCGCGGACCCACATGGCGATAAGCAGGAAACAGGCCATGCCGACAGTCAGCCCGGCCATAATGATCAGGGAATATCCTTTGCGTCTTCTGAAGTTTCTAAAGGCAATTTTCAGATACTCTTTAACCATGATCTTTCTCCAGGTCAAAGATTCAACGATGAAAGCCAGGAGAGTGAAATAAACCTGACTTTCCCTCTCAAAAATGCAAAAAACATGCCAACATCATTTTCCGGGTTTTCGAACCAATAAGGAACGACATGTCCGTTCTTGAACAAATTATGTGCGTATCCGCACATAAAAAATGCCGATTCTGTTTTGATTGGTGAAGGCAAAATGCTGTCAGGACCAGAAATCAGACGCTTTCATGCGGCCTTGACACTCGGGTGAAAATTGTTGCCATGTCTTCCCGTTGGAGTTACAATGGCAACAAGGGAAGATTGAATTGAAAAGAATATTGCCCCTTTTATCAGCCGGGCTGATTCTCTCGGCGGCCGCCTGTGTCATCGCGGTCGTCGACAGGTCGAGCGAGGGGCAATCCTGGCCTGTCCAGAGTCAATACCATAGGGCCTTGGGAATGAAATCAGGCGGAGTCCTTATCTTAGAAAACACGGACGGGGACATCGAGATATCCGGCTGGGAAGAAAAGAAGGTCGATATCACCGCCAGCAGAAGACGGGATCTTCCTTCCTCGGGGGGCATATATTTTCTGGGAAAACGCTTTTCTCCGCCCGATATCCGGACAGAAGGAACGGGTGATACCGTCAAGATCAAGACCGAGAAAGAAAGGGACAGGGAAAGCGGAGAGATCGTTCATTATATCCTCAAAGTCCCGCGATCAATTCGAATCAACGGCGTCTCCAACGGCCGGGGAGATATTCGGATTTCCGATGTTTACGGGAAAGCCGTCGTAGCCGCCCAGGAAGGCCGTGTGGAAGTGATTAACTATTCCGGTTCCCTGGACATCCGGCTGGGGAACGGCAACGTTGAAGCCGAGCTTTTAGACCTCAGGCCTGAGGACAGCATCCGCATTGAAGTCGAGCGGGGAGATATCGCTGTCTATCTCGACCCCGGAATCTCCGCCCGGTTCTCTCTTGAAGCCCCGGCAGGGACAATCTCCAGTGAGATCGACCTTAACCAGCCGGTGTCTTCCCAGAAGGTGTCTTCGACAACAGGGGAGGGTGGGGTTTCCTTGGAACTGACCGCACTTCAGGGAGATATCAAAATCAGAAAAGTGGAGGGATCACTATGACCGAAGACGAAAAGGGCCCGAACGAAGAAAAAATCGAAGATAAGGAGATAGCCGGAGAGGCCTTCGAAGAAGAGGAGAGTGAAGTCAAAAAACGCTCCTTTCCTAAGGCCTTATACGCCGTCCTGATCCTAGTTATAGCGGCCGCACTCTATTATTTTCTGGTCTATAAGAGGACCCTCAAGGACGAGCGCCAGGTCGATGTCGCTCCTGCCGCCGTCCTCGAACAAGCGCTTCCTTCAGACTCCTCAGAAGCACCCGCAAAACCCCCTGTCGAGCTGGACAAGAGCGATGACCTCGTTCGCCAATTGGCCAAGGAGATCTCCACCCATCCGCGGCTCGCCGAATGGCTTCAAAGCAAAGACCTGATCAGGCGGTTCGTGGCGGCCGTCGATAACATCGCCAACGGGCTGAGTCCGCGGTCGCACATCGATTTTTTCAAGCCGTCCGGCGATTTCGTAGCCATGAAAAGAGGAGACATCTATGTGGCTGACCCAGAGGGATACAGCCGTTACCATGCCGTGGTTGATGTTTTCGTATCCTTGGACAGCAGCCAGTGTGTTTCCCTCTTCCGGTCGATGAAACCCCTCTGCCAGGAGGCCTACAGGGATTTGGGGTATCCCGACCAAGATTTCGAGCAGACGATCCTCCGGGCGATAACTGAGCTCATGGGGACGCCCGTCGTCGAAGGAAATATCCTTCTGGAGAAGGCCGTCCTCAACTATGTTATTCTTGATCCTGCCCTCGAGAACCTGAGCGACGCCCAGAAGCATCTGCTCCGGATGGGACCGGAGAACGTCGGGGCCGTCCAAGCGAAGCTGCGGGAAATGGGCCTGGCCTTAGGATTCCCCGAAGATCGTCTGCCCAAGACGCGCTATTATACTCCGCGGATCCCAGAGCGCTGAGGCCGTCTTAGCAGCTCAGCTTTTATCCCGTTTTCCGGTCCATTGAAAAGGCTCAGGCCTGTCGAAATCCGGGACGAGATGTTCATCCGGGTCGAAGGTGTCCGGCTGGGCGAACAGGCATTCGAATCCTAAATCCTCAGCGGTTGACTGCGCCTGCCTGTATTCCCCTTTCTGGAGCGGTCTCTTCATATCTTCCGGGGGAGG
>CAYOZW010000247.1:0-1736 GCA_964408495.1 uncultured Eubacteriales bacterium | reverse complement strand
CAATAAGGGTATCTGCTTAGCCTGGTAGGCCGGATGATACTGACTCATCAGGCTGATAGGCACAGAGGTGCCGAGCTCGCTGGCCAGCCATTCCAGGATGGCCCGGGTGTCTTCGGTCTGGCCGGGAAGGACCATATGGCGGACGATCAAGCCGCGCCGGGCGATGCCCTGGTCATCCAAGACGAGGACGGGCTGCTGGCAAGCCATCTCCTTGACCGCTTCGCCCGCCCGAATGAAATAATCCGCCGCCCCGGAAAGTCGGAGAGAAAGAGGGGAGGAAAAATACTTGAGATCGGGCAAGTAGATGTCGATGATTCCCTCGAGTTGCGCCAGGACAGAGGCTTTCTCGTAACCATTGGAGTTGGAGACGAGAGGAATCCTCAGGCCTTTAGAACAGGCGATCCGTAGGGCCCTCAGAATGGGCAGGAGGAAATGGGTCGGGGAGACCAGGTTGATATTCAGGGCTCCCTTACCCTGGAGGTCGAGCATCATTCCGGCCAGCTCCTCGTCTTTGGCCAGCCGGCCTTGGCCGAGCCAGCTCAATTGATAATTCTGGCAGAAGCGGCACTTGAGGTTGCAGCCGGCAAAAAAGATCGTCCCCGAACCGGCCCGCTCGCTTCGTGTCTCGTGCCGGCCGTCAGGCGCGCTGCGGATGCCGCTTAAGACCGGCTCTTCACCGAAATGGAGAAGAGAGTGCGAGACGACGGCTGCCCGGCCGCCTTCGCAATACCCCTGCTCGCCGGCGGCCCGGTTGACGCCGCAATCGCGGGGACATATCCGGCAATCTGTTTCGTGGGATTCGAGCCGGGCCAGGGCGGCCTCGATCCTGTCTCTTTTTCTCTGGTTGCTCATGTATCCCGACCCTGTAATAAGATATTCTAGCAGAATTTGTCTTTCCGTGACGAGATTCACTCTGATTGGCAGCTGAAACCATTTCACTTAGTAGAGGCGCAGGATGCCGGCCTGCCCGAGTTGACTTTAGCGGGGATGTATATTAATAAGGGCCTTTATCACCGGCAGCCGGCGCCGCGGATTCTTTTGTTAAGGAGTGCTCGTGGAATTCCTCTCGAAGATCCTCGATTTCCTCCTCCATCTCGATAAACATCTGAGCGCGATCATCCAGGGCTTCGGCCTGTGGACATATTTCATCCTCTTCTTCGTCATCTTCTTGGAAACGGGCTTCGTGGTGACTCCTTTTCTGCCCGGCGATTCTCTTCTCTTCGCTGCCGGAACGTTTGCCGCCGCCAAGGTGCTGAATGTCGTCTGGCTTTTCGTCATCCTCAGCGCTGCAGCCATTCTTGGTGACACGGCCAATTATTGGATCGGTCATTTTATCGGGCCGAAGGTCTTTCGCCGAGAAAAGTCCCGGATCTTCAAGAAAGAATACCTGGAGCGGACCCATCGTTTTTACGAAAAATACGGCGCCGAGACGATCATCATCGCCCGTTTCGTGCCGATCGTCCGGACGTTCGCGCCCTTCGTGGCCGGGGTCGGACGAATGAGCTACTGGAAATTCATCAGCTATAACGTTATCGGGGGGATCGGCTGGGTCGCCGTCTTTATCTTCGGCGGCTATTTCTTCGGCAATATTCCCTTCGTTAAAAGAAACTTCAGCCTGGTCATCCTCATCATCATCATCTTTTCGATGATCCCGATGGCCGTCGAATTCGTGCGCCACCGCGGGAAGGCTCGACGGGAAAATCTTGAAAAAGCTTCTTGAGGAGGGAACGGCTGAG
>CAYOZW010000246.1:0-4792 GCA_964408495.1 uncultured Eubacteriales bacterium | reverse complement strand
TTTACTTCTTTTAAATAAAAGGCCAAAATCTGGGGAGAAAAGAACCGCGAAGAGAGCGATTCTAAGGAGGTTCTTATGACCAGGCGGGAACGGGTGCTCAGCGCTATCGCCCATCGTGAGCCTGACAAGGTGCCTATCGACCTCGGGGCCATGCGCTCCACGGGTATCACGGCCTTGGCTTACGGCCGGCTCAAGAAATACCTAGGCATGATGGGCGGATCCACCGATGTCTACGACGTCATCCAGCAGCTCGCTCAGCCCGAGGACCCGATCCTGGATTATTTCGAAGCCGACGTCGTCGACCTGGGCCGGGCATTTTTGACAGCCGCGGAGGATTGGAAAGAATTCATCCTTCCCGACGGCTCCCCGGCGAAGATCCCGGCCCATCTTCCGGTCGAGCCGGATGGTGACGGCGGGTACCTGGCAAAGAGCGGAGACGGTACGGTAATCGGGGCCATGCCGCGAGGCGCATTTTATCTCAGCCAGACTTTCTATCCTCTGCTCGATTGGGATGGGAAAGACCTCTCCGTCCTGGACCGCCTGTCCGACCTTATGGGGAAGGTGACCTGGGCGGCGCTGCCGACCGCACCCGGGCACAAACCTCTCACCCCCGAGCATCTGGCCGAGATTAGGAAAAGGGCAAAGCATCTTTGCGAGACTACTGACTTCGCCATTATGGCTGGATTCGGCGGGAACCTCCTTGAATGGGGGCAATTCCTCTGCCGGAACGACCAGTTCCTGGTCGACCTTATCGAAAATCCCAGGAAAGCCGAAGCCCTGCTCGATAGGCTCACCGAAATCCACATCGCCAACCTGGAAAAATTCCTGGACGCCATCGAGGGTTATGTCCAGATCATCCAGATGGGAGACGACCTGGGGACGCAGCTCGCCCCCCAAATCTCGCCCCAGATGTACCGCCGTTTTTTCAAGCCGCGGCACAAGCTGATCTATGACCGGATTCGTAAGCGCGAAGGCATCCATCTCTTCCTGCACTCCTGCGGAGCGATCGCCGACTTGCTTCCGGACCTTATCGAAGTCGGGGTCGAGATCATCAACCCCGTCCAGACGAGCGCCCGGGGGATGGAGCCGGAAAGATTGAAGCGCGAGTTCGGGAAGGAGCTCACCTTTTGGGGCGGCGGGTGCGATACCCAGCAAGTGCTCCCCCAGGGAACGGAGAAGGAGATCAACGAGCACGTCCGGCGGAGGATCAAAGTCCTGGCGCCGGGCGGCGGTTTTGTCTTTACCCAGGTCCACAACATCATGCCCAACGTCCCGCCGGAGAACGTCGTGGCCATGGTCGAAGCGGCCAAAACCTACCGGACAAGATATGGGAGAAGTTAGGGGACAGAAAATTAGGGACACGATACCGAATTAAGAAATTCGGTTCATGTCCCCAATTTTCAGGAAATTCCCTCTCCCTGGACGGGAGAGGGTCTGGGAGAGGGTGACTATAATAAAGGATGCCCCCTCCCCTCTATCCCCTCCCACCAGGGGAGGGGAGTTTTTTGGCGTCCTCTCCCTGGAGAGACTATGTCACAATGTCATTGCGAAGGAGCATAGCGACTGAAGCAATCTCAAAATGCATCGAAAGAAAAGGAGATTGCTTCGCTCTCAAGGGTCGCCCGCAATGACAAATGGCAATTGCGATACAGCCTCGGATGGGAGGGGGTGGCTATCCCCCACTCGGGCGGCCTGAAGAGGAGGGGAGTCTGTGCTCCCCGCGAGTGGGGAAATTTGGCAGGATTTGTGAATAGAACACATCGGGAGGGAGCGATGAATAAAGCCCGAAATCTCACCATCTTCATCCATGGTCTTATCTTCATAACGATAGTCGCCACAGTCGCAATCTCTGCGTTCTGCCCCTGGTTTTCCGGAGCCGCTCAGGAGCCGGCTCGGCCTTTCCTCGAGCCCAAGGTCCCTTTTGCGCCGCCGCACTACATCTGTTATCGCACTCCCCAAGGCTTAGCCGTCGACGGCCGGCTGGACGAGCCGGCCTGGAAAAGGGCAACCTGGACGGAGCTCTTTGTCGATATCGAAGGCTCGCTCAAGCCAAAACCCCGGTTCAAAACCCGCGCCAAGATGCTTTGGGACGACGATAATTTTTATGTCGGGGCCGAATTGGAGGAGCCGGATATCTGGGCGACATTGACCGAGCGCGATTCGATCATCTTCTATGATAACGATTTCGAACTTTTCATCGACCCTGCCGGCAGCACCCACCTCTACTATGAGCTCGAGATCAATGCGTTGGGCACGGAGTGGGACCTTCTCCTGGTCAAGCCATATCGCGACGGCGGCCCGGCCGTCCATGCGTGGGACATCCGGGGCCTCAAGACCAAGGTCTACTGCGACGGCTCGATCAATCATCCTGGGGACAAAGACAAAGGTTGGAGCATCGAGATCGCCATGCCCTGGAAAATACTGAAAGAATGCGCCCCCGCGAAAAAGCCTCCCCAGGGCGGAGACCAATGGCGGGTGAACTTCTCCCGGGTCGAGTATCGCATTGAGGTCAAAGACGGGAAATCGACGAAGGTCGATGACCCCGCCACGGGCAAGCCCCTGCGCGAGGACAACTGGGTCTGGGCGCCGACCGGTCTGATCAACATCCACTATCCCGAGCTATGGGGATATGTGCAATTTTCAGACCTCATGGCAGGGGATGGGAAGGACATCTTTCGTAGCCGGCCCGAGGAGGCCGCCAAGTGGGCCCTGAGGCGGGTCTATTACAAACAAAAAACCTACTTTTTTAGCCATTCCAAATACACAGAGCGACTGGCCGACCTCGACGTTGGCAATATCAAAGTCGATGGTTTCAAATGGCCGCCCCGGATCGAAGCGACACATAACCAGTGGGAGGCTTGGCTGGAAAGCGAAAACGGCCAGGAACGCATCTGGATCAACCACGAAGGCCTCGTCATCAAGAAATAAAAAGGCTCATGCTCTGCGTGGAGTTGAACTATATCTATTGAATTTGGCGAGTATTTAGAGGGCCAACCCGCCCTCCTGCGGCCACCTTCTCGAATTTCTGGTCTAAACTGCTACTGCCTTCCTTTTAATAAGGCCGTGGGAGCTCTCTGTCAACAGATTGTCCCAAAATGTCCGATTATGTCCGATATTGTCGTATGATAACCGGAGATCGACTAGGCTGTCCGGGCCGCGTCGATGACAGTTGGGATTCCTTGATCATTGCTGTAAGTATGGTTGATCAAGGCCATGACGGCGTCTTGGGTTCCCGCCGGAGAGATTTCAATAGCAACCCGGTTCAGATGAATCCAGGGGTGAATTATAAGCTCCGGCCTCACCCCCGCTCTAGAATTCGAGCGTGATTAGGGCGCCGGCCGTTTCAGGGAGGGCCAGAACATAGGTCGTTTCCAGGCAGATCCCCTCGAGTTCGTAGGCCTTTTCCGGCTCCTCCTTCGGGACCATGATGACCTTCCTGGGCCGACTGATCATTTTGAAGTGAAGGATGACGCGCCTGGGGAGCGGGCCCGACCATTCGAAGTCGAGGCCGTCCCCGTCCTGCCTGCATTTAAACTCGGTGACGCCCTCGTCCTCGTAAAGGTGATAGGCCGATGACTCGTGCGGCCAAACCTCAACGATGAGCGGGTCGATCCGTTCCTCGGGGATGCGCCAGGCGCGCTGCATCCTGGGGAGAATCGCTCCCCCGTAGATATAAAGCGGCAGGATGTCGAGCGGGATATGAACCTTCAGGTTTTTGGGACCGTCGAATCTTTCGCCCGTCCAGCAATCGAACCAGCAGCCTTCAGGCAGATAGATGCCGTGCTTGCCTCCCGGCTCGACCACTGGTGCGACAAGGATCCAGGGACCGAACATATACTGTGAATCTTTATCATAGACGTTCGGATCGTCGGGAAAAGCGAGCGGCAGGGCGCGGATGACGGGAAGTCCCTTAAGCCCCGCTTCAAAGGCGGTGCTGTAGATATAAGGGAAAAGCTCATAGCGGAGGAGAGCATACCGCCGGACTATAAACATCGCCTCTTCCCCGAAATGCCAAGGCTCACGCGGGCTGTCGCCGTGCAAACGGCTGTGGGAGCAGAAAAGCCCAAACTGCGCCCACCGGACGTAAAGCTCGGCCGATGGCATGCCCCGATAGCCGCCGATATCGTTCGACCAGAAGGGGAGTCCGGAAAGCCCGGCCGACAGGCCGCCACGGATCGTCGCGGCCAGGCTGTCCAGGTTCGCTGCCGGGTCACCCGACCAGACGAGCGGATACCGCTGGCTTCCAGCAAAGGCCGACCGTGCCCAGACCGCGGATTCGCCCTTTTCTTCCAGAATGACCTCGAAGACGGTGCGGTTATAAAGCAGGGGATAGACATTGTGCATTTCGGCGCCGGTCTTCCCGTTCGCGAAGACCGCGTCGATGGGGATGTCCTCGCCGAAGTCGGTCTTGAAAGAATCCACTCCCTGGCGCAGCAGCGGGCGGTGGAGGTCCTTGAACCAGGCCACGGCCTCCGGATTGGTGAGGTCGATGATGGCCGCGGGGGCGTTCCACGATTTGCCCGGCGATGCCTGTCGAATAACACCGTCCGGCTTGGGAGCGAGGGAAAGCCCATAATCGATGATATAGACATCGCCGTCCGGCCGTCTGACGAAATATCCCTTGTCTTTTCCAACGGCGAACAATTCGCTCTCTACCGAGACATAGGGATGTTCCCAGAGCGAAAGCCTCATCCCGCGGCGATGAAGGATTTCGATCAGGACATCGGGCTGCGGGAAGGCATCCCGGTCCCACTGGAAATCACAATACTTGCGGTCGCGCAGCCACCAGGTA
>CAYOZW010000245.1:0-4845 GCA_964408495.1 uncultured Eubacteriales bacterium | reverse complement strand
GCCTGCGGAAACCTGTCCAGGAGAAAGGAAATCCTTGAGTTGCTGCAAGCCCTTCCCCAGGCGGCGGTCGCCAGCCATGGGGAAATCATGCAGTTCATCGACTCCCATCGGCTCATGGGCGCCGGCCTCGGCCTTGTCGACGTTCATCTCCTGGCTTCGGCGCGCCTTTCTTCGGCGGTCCTTTGGACCGGGGATCGCACCCTGATGAGAGCCGCTGAAAAACTCTCCGTCTGTTTTCAATCGTGAAGGAGAGCTCCGGCCGGGTTGGATAGGCGAGTACCAGAATGACGCCCAATTGTTCGCAAAATGAGTACAATCCATGAAAATGTGTGCCGGCGGCTGACATCTATTCAGGAAGGATCCGGACGTTTATTTTGGCATCGGATTCCATCCACAGGAAAACGACAAGGTCCGTCCCTTCCAGCTTGTGGTAGATACCGATTTCTTTCTCGCCGATGTTTTTGCCATCGATCATGATTCGGGAGCTCTCCGCATTCCAATTTTTCACATAAATCGCCGGATTGAAGATGGGGGAGTCCTCGCTGCCGGACAGGGTGAAATCGATGCTTGTCGGCTTGTCGGACGTTTTTTCCAATTGATAGCATCTGCGGCTTCTATCGTATCCCTGCGAGACGGCCCCGGAGCTGTTGATCGTCAGCTGCGGCGCGTATGCCCAGGATCGGCCGAACCGGATCAATCGATCGACAGCCAGAGTGTTCATCCCATACAGGCCGCACCAGTAGAGCCTGTCATCCTCTTCGTGGAGCACCGGGTCGGAGATGGGAAAGCTGGTGCAGTGCGACGGCCGGTCGGACATCCTGGTCGTCCTTCCGTCGCAGCGGGCCTGCCCGACCGGGAAGTGGTTGCAGCCCACGGCCCTGTCGTACGAGCTCAGGCTGCTGTGCCTGATGTGCATCTGGTTGCCGGGTTCGAAGCAGATGAAAGGCTTGTGTTCGGATTTGAAATTGTACCGCTGGATGGTGTAGGGTTTCGGATCGTCCCAGCTGAAGGGGCCGTAGGGCGGGCTGTTGGGATCCTCGACGAACCTGACCTCGCTCGTATTGGATTCGTAATCCGCCACCAAGGCCAGGTCCTTCTCCAGCAGGTCGGACACCTTCTGGCCGGGGTGGAGGAGGGCCAGGGTTTCCTGAAACTGCCGGGGATGGCCGAGGGAGCCTTTTTTCCAGGAGACCCGGCGGACGGCGCTGGCGTCCGGATAGATATAGTAATATTCGTCCACCCAGCATTCCCAGCCGGTTTTGGGATCGGGCCGCCAGGTGTTGTCGTAGGCACTGACAGGCGCGTAGCGCCAGTGCACCACGACCCTGGCGGCCGTGTTTTCGATGATCCGCACATGGGAGAAACGGCAGTGGCGGTCCTGCATGTGCTCGAAGCAGCCTTCATTGTCCTTGTCGCCCTCCCCCCAGGCTTCGACACTCTGGTCCGACATCCAGTTCTTGTTCTCCGAAACCCATGAAGCGCCATAGCGGATCCCCCTCCAGAATATTAGCTTGACCGGCGATCTCTCGAAGCAGACCACCACATCGGGATCCTGCTCCACGGGCCAGAGATTGTCCCAACCCGGATAATATTTCAGCTTTGTGTAGAATCCTCCGAAGCGGCGCGGATTTTTATCGATGGTGGGGAGCTTGCGGGGAGCGATATCCGCCTTGGGTATGGGAACCGAATCGAAATCAGCGGCGATCCGCTCCGCGGTCAGGGCCGAGTCATAGACCTTGATCTCGTCGACGATGCCGTCGATGCCGTAGTAAGCGGCGACCGTCCCCCAAGGGCGGTGGATATCCGACGGCTTGCCCGGCGCGGCCACCATGCCTATCAGGCAGTCCGAGCGGCGGTCATAGGTGATGCGGCCCTGCAGGGGGCAGGCGGCGATCGGCCGGCCGTTCAGATAGATCTCCATTCCTTTGCCGGCGCGGTACACGCCCGCGATATGCATCCAGCGGCGCAGAGGCATCACTTCCTCCGCGCTGGTGCAGGACACCCACTGCTCTCCGACCGCACCCTGGATAGAGACCTGGCCGAGAGGGCCTAGCATGAGACGATATCCCTGGACCCGGTTCGATTCGGTGGTGAGGATGGGGCACCAGTTCCACGGATAATTTCCCAATGCGACCCAGGCTTCGACCGTGAACGCATCGCCGGGGCTTTTCAGGTTCTTGGCTTCCCTCCTCAAAAGGGATGTGAAACCGTCCAGCCTGATGCCGTTGCCTCTGACACCCGCCGCCACCTCGAAGTTGCCTTCCAGTGCGTCGGCGATCCCGCTGACGACTTCGACGGAAGCGTTCTTCTCGACCTTCTCGAAGTCCCAGTGCATGATGGGATCCTGGGCCGTCAAGATTGAGGAAACGCCCAGCAACAACATGACAGTGAGATAGAAGGATGATCTTTTCATGTTCACCTCACAGGACCTTTCCGATTTCCCTCCTCCACACAGCATATAGAAATCAGGTCGGACGTGCCAAGCCAAAATAGAACCTGAGCCGAAAAATATGAAATAGGGGGACCATTTCGATCGCGCATTGACTTAGCCATGGCCCGTTTGTATATTGGCAAAAAGTGAAGATCATCCCTGTGCAAGCGTATAACATGAAAAAAAGCCCGCCCTCCTCCAACTTTGCATCAACTCGCTCTCGAAGCGGGTGAAGAGGTGAAAGCATGAGAAAAACCGCGCTCCTTGTCATCCTGGCCGTCGCCGTTTCCCTGCCGTCTTTCGGCCAGGGCGTGGACTGGTCGAAGAAGACGCTCCAATCCGAGCGAAGCCGGTCCTACGACGCGCTCCACTACTTGGTTAAGATCCGGCTCGACCTCGACCAGAAAGCCTTTGAGGGGGTGACGACGATCACGGCGTCCTCCTTCCGGGAAGCGCTCTCAGACTGCGTCCTCGACGCCGAGGAATTCACGGTGTCCTCTGTTCTCAGCAACGACGGGAAGGCGCTCGCGTTCGACCAGACGTCGAAGGAACTCACTGTCCATCTGCCTCGCCCCTACAAGTTCGGCGAGGAATTCTCCTTCACCTGTTTCTATCACGGCCGCGACCCCAAGATCGGGCTGCGATTCGTGGCCGAAACCGAGGACAACCCCCGGATGGTCTACTCGGACTCTTTTCCCGCGAACGTCCACCACTGGTTCCCCTGTTATGATTACCCGAACGACAAGGTCACCAACGAGATCATCGCCACGGTCAAGCAGGGGCTCAAGGTGGCGGCGAACGGCCGGCTCGTCAGCGTCATCGAGGACAAGGAGGCCGGCACGGTGACCTATCACTGGTCCCAGGACCTGCCCCATTCGACCTATCTCATCTTCCTGGCGGCGGCGCCCTACGTTGTCGTCCGGGATTCCTATAAAACCCTTCCGGTGAACTACTGGGTCTATCCCCAGGATGTTGAGAAGGTCGGGCCGACCTACAGTAAAACGCCGAAGATGATCGAATTCTTCAACCGGATCTACGGCTACGATTACCCCTGGCAGAAGTACGACCAGGTCTCCGTTCCCTCCGGCGGCGGGGCCGAGAGCACGTCGGCCACGGCCATGACCCACCGGATCATGGTCGACGAGAAGGGCGAGCCCGATTTTCCGGCCATCCGCATCGTCTCCCACGAACTGGCCCATCAGTGGTGGGGGGACCTCATCACCCTCCGGAGCTGGGCCCACACCTGGCTCAACGAGAGCTTCGGGACGTATTCGGATTACCTCTATTACCGCTTCGATAAAGGCGATGACGAGGGCGCGGTCAACCTCCTGGGGAAGCTCAATGCGTACCTCCGGGAGGCCAGGACACGCTACATCCGGCCGATCGTCTCCGACCGCTACGACTCGCCCGGGGAGATGTTCGATTCCCACACCTATCCCAAGGGCGCCCGTGTCCTTCACATGCTCCGCTCCCTCGTCGGCGACGAGGCGTTCTTCAAGACGCTCGGCCATTTTCTCCACCGCTACGCGTTCGACGCGGTCGATACCGCCGACTTCATCCGCTCGGTCAAGACCGTCACCGGTCGCAACCTCGACTGGTTTTTCGACCAGTGGCTGTTCAAGCCCGGCCACCCCGTATTCGAGGTGAGGAGCGCGTGGGACGAGGCGAAAAAGGTCGTCCGGCTCGAAGTGGCCCAGGTCCAGGATTTTTCGCGGGGCATTCCCGTCTTCCGGGTGCCCGTGTCCATCAAGCTCGTCACCCCCGGGAAGACGGACATCCGCAAGATCTGGATCGAGAATAGGGAAGAGACGTTCGAGTTCCCACTTGAGGAGAAGCCGTTGCTCGTGCGGTTCGATGAGGATAACGTCCTCGTCAAGGAGATCTCGTTCCCGAAGGAGCTGGACGAGCTTCTTTACCAGCTCGAGCACGACGACGTGATCGGCCGGATGGACGCGGCCCAGGCGCTCCTGGCTTTCCGGGATAATCCCCGGACGGCGGCGGCGCTGACCGCGAGTCTCCGGTCGGATCCCTTCTGGGCGGTCCGCAAGAGCGCGCTTGAGGCCTTGGCGCAGCTCGAGATCAAGGGCGGCACGGCCATTTTCAAACGGGCCTGCCAGGACCCGGACTCGCAAGTGCGGGCCGCGGCCCTCGTCGCCCTCGGGAACCTCAAAGGCCGCGCCGATATCGAATTCTACAAGGGACTTTTCAGGACGGACCCGAGTTACAGGATTCAAGCCGAAGCCCTGACAGCGATCGGGAAGGCCGGCGATCCCTCGACCGTCCCGTTTCTCAAAAAGGCCGCGGAGGTCCCTTCCTACCGGCATATGGTCCGCAGGGCCGCAGAAGACGCCCTGAAACTCATCGAGAAAAAGTAAGGCTCAGCCGATATTGCCAACCGCTGGAGCCCGTTTGAC
>CAYOZW010000244.1:0-4866 GCA_964408495.1 uncultured Eubacteriales bacterium | reverse complement strand
CCGATCTCCCCCATCACGCGAACGGCCAGAGGATGGAGGGGAGCAGGCTGGATGCCGGCGCTGAAGACTTCGTATCGGTCTCCATCGAGGGACTTGAGCAGGCCTTCCGCCATCTGGGACCGGGCGGAATTCTGGGTGCAAAGGAAAAGGACCCGGGTTTTATGGGCTTGGCTGTCCACGAGTCAAGCTTCCTCGAGGGGCAGGAAGACGGTGAATTTTGATCCGCCCGCCGGCTGGCTCTCCAAGCGGATCTCTCCTCCGTGGAGCGAAACGATATGCTTGACGATGGAGAGTCCCAGTCCGGTCCCGCCGACTTTCCGGGATCGGGACTTGTCCACGACGTAGAATCTCTCGAATATCCGGGCCTGGTCAGCTTCAGGAATCCCGATGCCCGTGTCGGCGACCTCGATGGCGGCGCGGCCTTCGTTCCTCTCCAGGGCCAACCGGACGCTTCCCTTTTCGGTATATTTGACGGCATTGTCGACGAGGTTGACGAGCATCTGTTCCAGCCGGAAAGGGTCGGCGTCGATGGGCGGCAAGCCGGGATCGGCCTCCAGCCGGAGGGTCAAGTTTTTCTCTTTGGCCTTCGGCTCAAATATCCTGATCACGTTCTCGGCGACCTTCTTCAAATCGACCTTCTCGACCTCGAGCGCCACGGCGTTTTCTTCGAGGGCGGCCAAAGTGATGAGGTCCTCGACTATCCTGATCATCCGATCGGTATGGCGGATGATGGTCAGCACATAGTCCCGCGTCTTCTCGTCGGCCGTATCCTCTATGGTCTCGGCGTAGCCCTTGATGGCCGTGAGCGGAGTGCGCAGCTCATGGGAGACGTTGAGGACTAAGTCTTTCTTCATCCGGGCCAGGTTCTGCATCTCGCTGACATCATGGAAGGTGACGACGACGCCATCTTGGAAGGGAAGGAAAGCCCCCCGGCAGAGGATATTCTTTTCTCCGAAGACAACTTCCGTCGTCCTGCTTTTTTTCTCCTCCTTGACCCGGCGGATGAGGTCCACGAAGGGCGTCATCCGGACCACTTCCCAAAAATATTTTCCTTCCGGGCCTTCCTGGTTGATCAGGATCTTGGCGCTCCGGTTGGCCAGGACGATCTTGCCGGTGCTGTCCAGGACCAGCAGCCCTTCCTGCATGGAAGCCATGATATTGTCCAGCTCCTCTTGGCGCTTCCTGAGGTCCTCGAAGAGCGTTTTAACCTCGGAGGTCATCACATTGAAACTCTTGCCCAGTTCCTTCCATTCATCGGAGCTCCTGATCCTGACCGTAGCGTTAAAATCGCCGGCGGCGACTTTCTGAGAGGCCTTCATCAGCTCGCGTAAAGGCCGGGTGAGACTGCGGGAAAAAAAGAATGCCCCGGCAAGAGAAAGGCCGATGACGATCGCCACGGCCAGGCCGATGTCCTTTCTTACGGCCCTGATGAGGATGTTGATATCGCGCACGAACAGGCTGACCCGCAGGACCCCTTCGAGGCCGCCGCCCCGAGACAGAGGGAGAGCGATATAGAGCATTTCTTCTTTCACCGTGGTGCTGTAGCGGAGGGAACGTCCGGGGTGTCCTTCAAGGGCTCGGCTAATCTCCGGCCGGAAGCGATGGTTTTCCATGGTCGTCGGGTCTCGCTCTGAATCCGCCAGGACAGCCCCCTGCGGATCGATGACGGTGAGCCGGGCACCGATCTTCCTACCGTGCTCCTGCAGGAAAGTTTCCAAGTCGGAGGGGCGATTGTCGTCGATAAAACCAAAAACCTGGGCTTCCAGACTGTAGCCGATGCTCTCCAAGTCGCGGGCCAGCGTTTCCAGGTAGTGTCGCTTAATCGTGCTGAAGGAGAAGAGAAGGAAGACTGCGGAGAGCAAAACGAGAAGGACGACGTAGCCCCCAAAGACCTTTAAAAAAATCGATTTTCTCATGGTTCCAGTTTGTACCCCACTCCTCGAATATTCTTGATCACCCGGGCGGCCCTCTCTCCCAGTTTCTCTCTCAGGTTGCGGATGTGGACGTCCACCGTCCTGTCCAGGACGATCTTTTCATCTCCCCAAAGATTATCCAGGATCTGGTTCCGGGTGAAGACCCAGCCCTTCTTCGAGGCCAGGAACTTCAGGATCTTGAACTCTGTCGACGTCAGGTCCACCTTTTTGCCTTGAACCAGGACCTCGAATTTTTCCAGATCAAGGATCAACAGGTCGCCGACCGCGATCTTTTTTGATAGGGCCGGGGCGCTCTGCCTGCGGAGGACGGTTTTCACCCGGGCGACGAGCTCCTTGGCTGAGAACGGTTTGGTGATGTAATCATCGGCTCCCAATTCCAAGCCGAGTATCTTATCCCCCTCTTCTCCCCTGGCCGTAACCATGATCACGGGAATAGAAGCCCATTCCTCCTTTCTTCGCAGGAGCTTACAGACCTCCAATCCGTCGATATCCGGGAGCATGAGGTCGAGAATGACCAGGTCGGGAATCCGCTTTTCCAGTGAATCGAGAAATCTCTTCGCTTCGAAAAAACCCTCCGGCTGGAAGCCGGCCTTCTTGAGGTGGATGGTGATGAGGTCGACGATATCGGGCTCGTCATCGACCACGGCGATGAATTTATTCATGGGTTGGGACGGCTCCATTATATGTTGGTCAAAAACGAAAAGGCAAGCCTAATCAGAGAGCGCTGACTCCTGACATTTCCTATTTTGATAGAGTATAATGGCAGCCAGAGAGGAGTGCAGATCATGTCTTTATCACATTTCTTGACCTTCGTCTTTTTTTCCTGCTGCCTGATGGCTGCGGCCTCAGTTGGAGCCGCGGATTTCGAGCGGGATACCCTGCCAACGGCTCAGGGCGACCTGGTCATCACCTTTATCGGACACGGAACCCTGATGCTGGAATGGGGGGGGAAGACCATCCATGTCGACCCGGTCGGAAGCCTCGCCGATTACAGCCGGCTCCCCAAGGCCGACATCATCCTCGTCACCCATGAACACGGCGACCACCTCGACCTCAAGACAGTCCAAGCCTTGAGCCGAGAGACAACCCAGATCATCGGCAACGCAGCGGCCGTCGAGAAAATCGCCGGGGGGACCGCTATGAAAAACGGCCAGACCCTCGAGGTCCAGGGTATCAAGATCGAGGCCGTTCCCGCCTATAACATCGTCCACCTGCGAAGCCCGGGAAATCCCTACCATCCCAAGGGGCGGGGCAACGGGTATGTTCTCACCATTGCAGACAAGAGGATCTATATCGCTGGCGATACCGAAAACACGCCCGAGCTGAAGGCACTGCAAAATATCGACGTGGCTTTCTTACCGATGAACCTCCCCTACACGATGACGCCGGAGATGGTCGCCGATGCGGCCAGAGCTATCCGGCCGAAAATCCTCTACCCCTATCACTATGGAGACACCGACCCCGCACGGCTGACCCAGCTGCTCAAGAGTGAAACCGATATCGAGGTGCGAGTCCGCCGGATGCAGTAAGCCAGTCCGCCTCCTTATTCTAAGACCCGAGGGAGGCCAGCTTCCCTTCGAGGTCCTGGATCTTTTTCTCCAGCTGCTCCTTCCGGCCCTTCCTTTTCATCCACAGCATCCGGGCCAGAATTCCGGCCGCGGCCAGCAGGATAAGGACGCTGAGGAGCGAAGCATTCAGGAAGGGAACTCTTAAATCCTCGAGGTCAACAAGTCCGACATCGGAAAGATAGGAAAGGATACTCAAGACGACCAAACTCAATACCCACCAGATCATTGTGGTCCTCCTTTTCTCCCTTTTACTATCAGAAAAGAGGACAAATGGCAATAGAAGCGACCAAGAGAATGACGCGGATGAGCTTATCCGGCTCCGGACTTGGCCGCGCTCTCCCGCCGGATTTCCTCGATGTGGTGTTTGATCGTCTTCCCCTTGACAAGGTAGATCACGTCTTCACCGACGTTCGTGGCATGGTCGGCGATCCGCTCCAGATGGCGGCCGATCAGGATCAGGCCCACAGAACGGTTGATCGTTGACTGGTCGTTCATCATGTAGGTCAGGAGTTCACGAAAGATCTGGTCATTCAGGGAATCGACCTCGTCATCTCTCTCGCAGACCGACCTGGCCAAGGCCTCGTCGCGGTTGACGAAGGCGTTGAGCGCATCTTTGATCATGCCTTGGGCCATGGAGGCCATCCGGGGGATATCGATAAGGGGTTTAAGGGGGGGGTGTTTGAGCAGATCCACCGAAACCTCAGCGATGTTGACCGCCAGGTCTCCGACACGCTCCAGCTCGCTGCCGATCTTCATGGCCGAGGTGATGAAGCGCAGGTCGCTGGCCACCGGCTGACGCAGGGCCAGGAGACGCATGCACAATTCGTCGACCTCGATCTCCAGCAGGTTGACCCTCGTCTCCCTCGTGAAGACTTCCTGGGCGAGAGCCTCGTCCCTGTTTTTCAGGCTGCTCACGGCCAGGGCCACAGACTCTTCGGCCAGCCGCGCCATATGCAGCAATTTTTCATTGAGGGCGTTCAGTTCAGCGTCGAATTGTCTTTCCATAGTTGCCTCCTCGGCCAACACCTATTTTACCCGAATCTGCCGGTAATGTAATCCTCGGTCAGCTTGTTGGCCGGATTAGTGAATATTTTCTCCGTTTTGTCAAACTCAATCAAGTCCCCCAGCATCATGAAGGCCGTGAAGTCGGAAACCCGGGCGGCCTGCTGCATATTGTGGGTGACGATGACGACTGTGTAGTCCTTCTTCATCTTCATGATCAGGTCCTCGATTTTGGCCGTGGCGATCGGATCGATGGCCGAGCAGGGCTCATCGAAGAGAATGACCTCCGGCTCGACGGCCAGGGCCCGGGCGATACAGAGGCGCTGTTGCTGCCCTCCTGAAAGGGCGAAGGCATTCTCCTT
>CAYOZW010000243.1:0-4900 GCA_964408495.1 uncultured Eubacteriales bacterium | reverse complement strand
CAGGATAAGCTTCATCTTTTAACCTTTGCTTCCTAACCCGAGTGTCGCTACGATCATGTCATAAATGAAGGCGGGAGACAATACGCTCCTCCATCAGCAGCGGTCCTGCCCTCCATAACGAGGACAGAGCGTAAGCCCCATTTTTTCGGTCAAGGCTTAACCGGAACACGCAAGACGCCAAGCAGGGTATTCCTTTTCTCGAGTGAGTTTTCAACCTCTTTGTCAGATCACATTTGGCCCCTAGGATTCATCAGCGAAAAGCCGCGGTTCGGTCGCCGGCGTGATGCCGGGATGGTCTTGATAATAAACGGGACTTTCGGGGAAGTCCCTAATGGGCGCAAGGTAATTGACGATATGGGTGCGGTCAAAGGCGGCCAGGCAGCGGCCGCTGTTTTTTCTGAACTGAGAAAATTGTCCCATCCTCTGCCAGATCTTCTTCAACGGTTCCCGCTTGATATTTCCGAAAGAGATGTGATTCAACGTGCAGCCGAGGACATCCCCGTAACAGGTGATGGCGATTTTCTCTTTCCCCGACGGACAGCGCGGATGCAAATAATAGGAAAAGGCCCAGTCCGCGCTCAAATGAGGATACTTTCTGAGTAGGCCGACCACCTGCTCATATTCCTCTTCAGAGGCGGCCCTGGCGCCCTCCGCCGCCCCGACCCCGGCCAGCGACGGCAGGGCAATGGAGAGGCCGTTATTTGCGCAATACTCGGCCATCTCGTGATACCGTTCGGGATGCCCCGGGAAAAAGACCGTACAAAATCCCGCCTGCAGCCCTTCCTCCCGGCAGATTTCTATCCCCTGGAGTACTTTTCGACACTGACCCGGGTATCCCCTCAGCTCGTCGTTGACCTCCTCATCAAGGCTTTCCAGACCGAAATAGACCGCGTCTAGTCCCGCTGCGCGGAGCTTTCTCGCCATCTCTCGAGTGAAAGCGATCCCGTTGCTGACGATACTGAGGAAGAATGAGCGGGCCTTGAAGACGCTGATGATCTCGCCCAGGTTCTTCACCAGCAGGGGCTCTCCGCCGAGGAAAGTGACGGCGATAGCCCCCATCTTCGCGGCCTGCTGAGCTATGGATTCGTAGTCTTTCAGGGACAGAGCGTTCTCTTGGCCCCTCTTAAACTTGGCGATCGAGCACATCGTGCATTTCGCCTGACAATTGAACGTGGGCAGAAGGTGAATCGTCCTCAAGGTATTCTTGCGGAGCAACAGCGCCCTCCCGAAGCCCTTGAGGATTCTGTACAGGATGCGCGGGTTGGAAATAATCCAGGTCCTGGCGGAATAGTGTCTTAGGTTCATCTGGGGATTAATTCTCCTGGTCGGGCGCTGGCGGCCTTCAACCTCTCGACGACGTCCTCGAATTCCTGGTCGCCTCTCAATAGGGCGAAACAATCATCCTCTTCCAGGAAGGGCCAGTCGGCCCAACCGCACTCGACGGCCTTCCTCAAACTGCCAAGAGCTCCCTGCCTTTCCCGGACGAGCGCACTGTAGCTGGCAATCTCGTAGTGAGACTGCCCATCACTCCCCTCCCAGACCCAATTGAAATCATACTCTTTCTTCCGGTCCAACAGTTCCCGGGCCGTCTGGAAACGCGCCTGGGCGTCCTTCCTCATACCGTGCCGATAAAAGGTCTTGGCCATGCCGAGGCGGGTAAGAATCAGGAAATAGCCGATCCCCAGGGATTTTGGACTGGTCCGGACAATGTCCTCGGCAATTCGAAAATGCTCCAAAGACTTGTCATACCGTCTTTGCCTGAAAAAGACGCTCCCATACCCCCAATGCGTCAAGGCACGGAACGGTTCTCGATAGACATGCTCATGCTTGGACAGGCTCTGGAGAGCCCTTCCATAGGCTTCGAGGGCTTGGTCATATTGCCTTCGGCGGTAGCGGAGATTTCCCAGAAGGGTCAGGGCGCCGACGAAACGGGGCCCTTCCTGGAGTCCCGATTCCTCGAGGGAGGAGGCCTTCTCCAGTTCCACATAGGCCGAAGGATACTGGCCATGGAGCATATACACCCAAGCCAGGTTCATCCGGGCGGGAATGTAATGGGGCTGGAGAGTCGTGCAGCTATTAAGGCTCCGCAGGGCTTCCCCGAAAAGCGCCGGGCGGCAGGACGTAGCGGCGTCGATCATCAGGGCGGTCCCCAAAAAATAATGGGCAAGAAAATTGTCCGGCTCCAGCTCGATGGCCCGCCTCCCATGTTCGACCGCTTCCTCGAAATCGTGCCTGCGGGTGTATCCATAGGTCAGCCACAGATAGGGATCGGCCAAACCAGCGTCGAGCTTGATGGCTTCTTTCAAGCGAGCGATCCCTTCTTCGAGATCCTTGGGGTCTGTCTGGGAAATGAATCTCATCATGCACAGGCTGCCCAGCCCCGAATAGGCCAGGGCATAGGTGCGATCCATCTGGATGGCTTTCTCGTACAGCTCACGGGCTTCCCTCAGGCCAGCCATTCCCATCTGGTTCATGGTCTGTCGGCCACGGGCATAGTATTCGTAAGCTTGGATTTCGACGGTCTCCGGTTTTGAAATTTTCTCGAACTCGTGCCCGGGAAGGTCGAGGTTCATTGTCTCCATTAAGGAGACGATAATCCGGTCCTGAAGACCGAAGATGCCCTCCATCCGGCCGTCGACTTTGGCCGACCCTGCCATCTTCCCCGTGGAGACTTCGGTGAAATGAGCGGTGATGCGGATAGCGGCCCCCATTTTCTGGAATCCGCCCCAGACGATCCAGCGCGCCTTCAAGCTTTGACCGATGTCGATGATGTCCCGCTCGGTGATGTTTGAGGCGGATTTTCGTGCCATCGCCCGAAGCACTTTTTCCCGGCTCAAGACATTCAGGACGGCGATCTTTTTCAGGTCGACCGTCACGGTTTCTGCGATCCCTCCTGCCAGCCAATCGCACTCAGGGTCTTTGGTGATATTGGCGAAATCCATGACGGCTACGACATTGGCCGTCGCGGCCGGGGAGACTGTAGGCTGAGAAACCGTCCGCCCTGACCGCACGGCCTGAAGGTCCTCCAGCAGCTCTCCCATCGCCGCGTACCTGGCGCTCGCGTCTTTTTGCAGGCACTTGAAAACGATGCTTTCGATCTCCGGGGGAATTCCGCTTCTGAAGTGGGACATGGACGCCGGGTCTTCGCGAAGAATGGCATAGACCATGGCCTGGGGATGTTCGCGGTGGAACGGATGCTTTCCGGTCAGCATTTCAAAGAAAAGGATCCCAAAGGACCAGATATCCGTGCGGAAGTCTACAGGTTCGCCCTGGGCCTGTTCCGGGGACATGGCCGCTACTGTTCCGGATATGCCGATCGTCTGGGTCACGTCCGCGTCACCTCCGAACCTGGCCAGCCCGAAGTCCATGATTTTGACCTGTCCTCTGTCCGTGATCATGACGTTGGCGGGCTTGATGTCCCGATGGATAATGGCCTTGTCGTGGGCTTGCTCAAGGCCCTGGGCGACCTGGACGCCGATATCGAGGGCTTCGGCCAGCTCTAATGGTCCAGCGGCTATTATTTCCTTCAAGCTGCTTCCGCTGACGAGGGACATGGCGATGAATGTCTGCCCCTCATGTTCGCCGATCTCATAGATGGTGCAAATGTTCGGGTGGTCCAGGGCTGCAGCCGCCTGGGCTTCGAGGACCAACCGGTTTTTAAGCTCCTCGGAAACGACGATCTTGGGAGCCAGGAATTTCAGCGCCGCCTGGCGCTTTAGCTTCAAGTCCTCAGCCCGGAAGACAACCCCCATTCCCCCCTCGCCAATTTTTTCGAGAATTTTGTAGTGGGAGACTGTTTGTCCAATCATCGGCTCAGCTGCCTTCACTAATCTAGCACCGACAGAGGGAAATTTGAAGGCCCTATAAGGAGTCTACCCCGGTGTTGTTGGGCGGGGATATCTGGGCCGCTCTCCAGACACTTCCCTGAAAGGTTCAGCTGTTTTATAATAAAGAAAGAGTGCTCAGCGCCGTAAATATGAAACGAAAAGATCCGTTGAGGATTGCATTCCCCTGGTTGATACTCATTGTCTTACTCTTGTCCGGGGATTGCCGTCAACAAGGAAAAAGTCCCGCCGGGGAAGGGGAGCTCGAAGGGAATATCTCCATCTCCACATCTTTCGCCCTTTATCCGCTCGTCCTGAAGTGGACGGATGAATTCCACCGCCTCCACCCCGATGTCGAATTCGATGTCTCCGCCGTGGGTGCGGACAAAAGCGTTTCCGACAACCTGGCCGGATTCGTTGACCTGGGGGGGATCTCGAGGGAACTCCGCGAGGGGGAGGAAGAAGCCGGCTTGTGGGAGGTTGCCGTCGCCAGGGACACCGTGGTGGCCATCCTCAGCGAGGCCAATCCGTATCTCCGGGAGCTGTTGTCCCAAGGTTGTACGAGGGAAGGGCTAGCGCGGATCTGGTTAGCCGGCGATATCCGGACTTGGGGGGATGTGTTCGCCGACAAGTCGGTCTCCACCCCCCTTCGCTCCTATACACGAGCGGACCCATGCGGAGCCGGCGAGATCTGGAGCCTGTTCTTGGGCGGCCGCCAGGAAGACCTCCGCGGGATTGGGGTCCACGGCGAGTCCTGGATGGCCAGGGCGGTCAAAGAGGATCCCCTCGGGATCGGCTACACGAACCTCAATTTTGCCTATGACGCCCAGTCGCTTGAGCCGATCCGCGGGATCCGCGTCCTGCCCATCGACCTCGATGGAAACGGCCGGATCGACGCCGGGGAGGATTTCTATGCCAGCCGGGACCGGATCCTCGAGGCTATCGCGGCCCGGAAATACCCCTCCCCCCCATCCCGGGATCTCTATCTCATCAGCAAGGGGATCCCGGAGAAGGGATCTGTACGGGAATTCATGATTTGGTCTCTAGCAGAGGGCCAGGTCTATGTCTCAGAAACG
>CAYOZW010000242.1:0-4947 GCA_964408495.1 uncultured Eubacteriales bacterium | reverse complement strand
CCGGAAATACCCAAGGTCAATAACGGCCTATTGGGAATCGATCTGGAATTGGATAAAGAGAGCCGCCTTTATAGAATAGCCAAGATCTATGGCGGGCAAACCCGAGACTTCATAACGTCCAGCAAAGAGTGAACCTAAAGTCAATTGTGTAGTGGGGGTTTCGAGGGTTTTGGTGAAGGAGGGGGAGACGTCCTCTGAGGGAGTCAATCGAGTCCCGCAATCGCTGCAGAATTGTTTGGTGTCAGGACAATCCGCCTGACAATTTGGACACTTTACCGACACAATATTCCCCGGGGGTAATGCGATGAAAATAGTATCAATCTCGCAGTGCAGAGTCAATCTGACTGGCTGCCTGCTGATGAATACCATGAAATGCAAAATTCAGCGTCATTTCAATTTTAGTCGGAAGAAATGATTGAATTCGAGGCCTGAAAGATTTTCATGACGATAATAATTGCTAAAAGTGATGGAAGAGAAGGCGGTGATTTCTCCGATTATTTCTTTCTATCGGTAAGCTGGGATACAAGACAGCCTGTTCATGTGGGGCGGATATTTGCCTGATATCTTGTCTTGACATGCCGAAAAAATGCGAGTAAATTAATATATAGCGTAAATAACTCGCGTGTAATTTACGAGGGAGATAATAATGTATGTAAATCGATACTTGGAAAAACCGGTCCTTGAGGACTTGAAAGATAAAATGGTCTTTATCGGAGGTCCCCGGCAAACCGGAAAAACCAGCCTGGCCAAACATTTTCTGAAAAATTTCCATCAGGATTCAAAAACATGGTACATGAACTGGGATGATCTGGAAGACAGACAACTGATTATGAAAGAAACCTTTCCCGCCGGAAAAGGTTTGTTGGTTTTGGATGAAATTCACAAGTATTCAGATTGGAGGCGGATGGTAAAAGGATTGTATGACAAGCGAGGGGAGGAACTGAATATATTGGTTACAGGGAGCGCCCGTCTCGATTATTACCGCAGAGGCGGCGATTCTCTTCAGGGCAGGTATCACTACTATCACATGTTCCCATTCACTCTCTCTGAATTGGATGGTCCCCCTTTCACGACCTTAAAAGATCTATTTAAATATGGGGGATTCCCTGAGCCTTTTTTAAAAGCCTCAGAGAAAGAATCCCGGAGATGGAGCCGCGAATACAGGTTTCATATGGTACGAGAAGACTTGAGGGACCTGGAGCAGGTCCTTAGGATCGACGCCATAGAGAAAATGGTCTATCGGCTCCCGGAACTCGTCGGTTCCCCGCTATCCCTCAATGCTTTGCGAGAAGACCTACAGGTATCTCACCAGTCCGTTTCCCGCTGGATCATTATGCTGGAAAACCTGTATATGATCTTCCGCATATATCCCTTTGGTGCGCCGAAGATCCGGGCTGTCAAAAAAGAAGCCAAACATTACCACATCGATTGGGCTCTTATTGAGGACGAAGACAGCCGGTTTGAAAACATGGTAGCCTGCCATCTGCTAAAGTGGTGTTTTTTCATTCAAGATACCCAAGGATACCACATGGAGCTGCGCTACTTCAGGGATGTGGATATGCGGGAGGTTGATTTTGTTATCCTCAAAGATGGAGATCCCATTCATTTTATCGAATGCAAAGTATCAGGCAAAGATGTCAATCCGGCGTTGCGTTATTTGAAACAACGTTTTCCGAAAGTGAAGGGGAGCCAGATATTTTTGGAAAAAGGCCGTGACCTTATAACCAAAGACGGCATTCGGCTATGTTCCGCTCATGATTTTCTGATGGAATTTTAACGGATCTTTGAACTCTGAATATATATCGCTATAGATAAAAGCCGGATTCTAATTTTCTTACTGTCCCCCGTTTTGTTCAAGGACTCTTCAGCGCGGCCAGACTTTTCCTGGCATTCTCAACTTCCACTCTCCCCATATCGGCGTCTTTCCAGAGAGAGAGGAATTTCTTGTAGAAATGGATGGCTTTGGCTCTGCCGGCAGAGCGAGCCTCTTTGTGACAATTCGCCCCTCCGCTCATCCTCAGGGAGTATAAATCGGGGCGTCAGCGCCTGTCAAATTGAGTCTAAGACAGCGGACTTTAGGCATAGATAGCCCAAGAAGTGCGGAGGCAAATCCTAGATACATATGAAGGGGAGGCGCTCCAAGGAGAAGACCTGCCGAATCATCCCGGATAAGCCGGGCAGATCATTCATAGCGGAGGCTGCGGACAGGATCGGACCGGGCCGCCCGGAGGGCCTGTCCGCTCACGGTGAGTCCCGCAACCAGCAGGGCCAGAACGGCGGCCGCGGCAAACATCCAGAGTTCCAGACCAACACGGTAGGCGAATAGTTCCAGCCATTTCCGGGCCGCGAAATAAGCGATCGGCCAGGACAGGAGAGCGCCCGCGACCACCCATCTCAGGATATCCTTCGAAAACAGGAATAGGATATCAGCAACCCCCGCTCCCAGCACCCTGCGGACGCCGGTCTCCTTGGTCCGCCGGACAACTGAAATGGCCGTCAACCCGAAAAGCCCCAGGCAAGCGATGAACAGGGAGAAACCGCCCGCCCACCAGACGATCCGGCTCCAGTTCCGGTCCCGGCGGTATTCCCAGGCCAAGGCATCGTCCAGAAACTTTTGGCTGAAGGGGACATCGGGGCGGACTTTGGCCCAGATAGCCTCCAGCGTCTTACTGACGGCGGCCATCTCCCCGGGCTTTGTCTTTACCAGGATGTTGCGGAACCTTTGGATTGGCGGGAAACCCCTCAACCCGAAGCCCATGGGCTCGATGGTTTCATGAAGGGATGCTACGTGGAAATCTTTGACGACACCTATGATGACCGGGTCAAAAGTGTACTCGGGAGGAAACTTGTCCTGGGCAAAATCCGAGAACCTCATCCCGACCGGGTTTTCGAGCTCGAAATCCTTGACCAGGGCCTCGTTGACAATGATTCCCTCCCGGGCGTCGGCCTCGCTCTCGAGGGAAAAACCTCTGCCCATGACCAGGGGAAGGTCCAGGACCCTGAGGTAATCGCGGTCGACCTGAAAAGCCTCCACGGTGTGCTCGACACCGTCCTTATCGTAACGGCGGGTCACACCGCCGTAGCGGCTTCCCACCGTCCCGGAATCCGCCGAGACGGCCAGCACCCGGACATCCGATAGAAGCTCGTTGCAGAAAATTCCGAGCAGCGACTCGCCCTCCGGCCCCGCTTCCGGGGGAACCTGGGTGTCCAAGATGATGATATTCGAGGGATCATACCCAAGGTCCGCTTTGGTCATGAACCGGAGCTGCCGTGCCATGACCAGGCTCCCGATGAGGAAAACAAGGGAAGCCGTGAACTGGAAGACGATCAGGCCCAAAGACAGCCTGCTTTTCTTGCCGCCCGGGAAACGTCCCCGGAAAACCTCGGCCGCGGGAAACCGGGAAAGCGCCTGGGCGGGAAAAAGACCCGTAAAGACGCAGACGGCCAGGACGGAAGCGATCATTACCGACAGTGTTTGGGGATGAAACAGACCATCCAAGGCTAGTCTTTTCCCCGTCAGGCCGTTGAAGGAGGAAATAAGGAAGGCGGCGGCGAGAAGTCCCAGGATAAGGGCGGCCAAGCCGGTCAGGAGAGATTCCGTCAGCAGCTGGCCGACAAGCTGGCCCTTTCGCGCTCCGATCACCTTGCGCACCCCGATCTCCTTCAGGCGAGCGGAGCTCTGGGCCAGGGACAGGTTGACGGAGTTGAAGCAGGCCAGGATCAAGATCAGGAGGGCGATGCCGGAGAGGGTCCAGGAGAAGGCCGGACGGCTGCGCGAAACAAAGGCAAAGACGTCGACGTCCCCGAGGTGGTAATCGGAGAGCTTGATAAGGTCGAATCCCCGCTTGGGCGGGGCCATTTTGACCCGCTTCCACATCTCGCCGTAGAGCCTGTCGCTGAGTGCCGGCAGTTTGGCCCGGAGCGAGGCGGCTGTTTCCGCATCGGGCAAGTCCAGAAAGGTTGTTGCGAAGATGGGCAGAGTCACAAAATCATTGTTGTCTTTATCAATCTCATAGGCATCGAAGACTTGGCTGAAAGGGAGGATGCCGTCGAAGCGGAGGCTGGAATTACCGGGGATGCCGGCGATAATTCCGGAAACCACGAAATCTTGGTAGCCTTCCCCGATTCTGATAGAGAGAGTCTGTCCGAGAGGATTCGCGTTAAGGCCCAGGGCCGTGGCGGTCGCGGCCGTGATCACAACGTTATGAGGTTCGGCGAGCGCCAGGGACGGATTCCCGGCGATGAGGTCGAAGGAGAACATGCCGAAAAATCCGGGGTCGCTGAAAGCGAAATCTTTGACGACGAGACGATCGCCCAGGCGTATGGTCTGGGTGTGCATGGCGTAGCGGACGTTGGAACCGGGCTTGACCTCGGGATATTCCAATTCCAGCATCTCGGCGATGAAGTGGTGGGACCCGCCGATAAATCTATCCCTAAACTCACTGGTCAAGATATATGTCCGATCCGCTTTGGCGTGGAAACGGTCGAACGTCAGCTCGTCCCGGACGTAAGCCACGAGTAAGGCGAAAAAGGCGAGGCCGATGGCCAGACCGGCGATATTGATGACGGCGGCCAGCCTCTGTTTCCTAAGAATTCGGATAGCTGTTTTCAGGTTATTCAGCAACATACCCGGGTTTCCTCCGTGTTCACACTTTGACTCTCTATTCCGATAACCGTTCCACTAGCGCGGAGCGTTGACAAGGCAAACAGGTCATGTCCCCCGTTATCCCTTTCGTCTGCGTTGATCTCCGGAACCCGGCAAGATGCTATCTATTTTCTTTGTTCTGAATCGCCATCGCCGTAGAATTTCTTTTTGTGCAGATCGGCGAATTCTTTTAATTGAGCCGCGATCCGGGGATATTGTCCAATCACATTGACTCTCTCATAGGGATCATTTTCCATGTCGAAAAGCGACAATTCGATGGATTCCTTTTTGGACATTCCCGG
>CAYOZW010000241.1:0-4958 GCA_964408495.1 uncultured Eubacteriales bacterium | reverse complement strand
AAGAGCCAGGCACATGACCTGGTAATCGGCCTGGAACAGGGCGCCAACGATTAGGGACAGGAAGAGAGTCGTCAAGAAGATATCCGCAGGGGATTGAGTCAGCCCATGGAATGAGACGAAGCCGGCTTCAGAAGGAGAGAAGATTGGCAGTGATTGAATTCCTTCCAGCCGGCTTAAAGGGATAAATACGGCCCGCAGCCCAGCCAGGGCTGCGGCGAGGAGCAGAAATGGTCCTGGCCGGGGGTGCGATACGGATAAAATAAGCTTGGCCTGATCGATGACGAGCAGGCTGAGGGCGAGAGCGAGCGCGATGATCAAGAGAAGGATCATGGTCTCCCGGACCTGAGATTGGACGGAACGCATTGAGGGAGATGCCAGGTTGACGGTGGCGACAATCTCCCGCCGATCGTTCCGGAGAGGAAAAAAGATCTGCTGGATTTCGCTGTCCAGCCGGGGTTCGCCGAGGTATTCATCCCTGTGGCGGGCGAAGATCTTCTCGAACCCGGAAACATCCTCACGAAAATCCCAATAGTCGATATGTCCTCTTTTGCCCAAGTCGCGTTTGAGGAAATGATACTCAGACAGGAAGGGGGCCCTGAGCTGGGGCCGGAAGGCCAACAGACGGAATAGGACCACTTGTTCAGATTGTCGGATTCGGGCAGAAAAGACGAGGTAGACAGATGCTTTGTTGCGTACAAGAAGCGAAAGATCAGGGACGGAAGGACGGAAATCAATCGCATTGCCCAGCCAAACTTCCAGGATGCCGTCTTCATCGTAATAGGCGATACCCTCCAGGTCAGGGTCGAGCGGCAGGCCCTTGAAAAGAGAAAAGATCTTGCTTTTCTCGTTGGGAAAAGAGGGACCGGCAAGGACCCGGAGCTGATCCCTCATCGAGACCTCGAGGCGGGAGAACTCACGTCTAACAGATTCGGCCTGTCGACGCAGGGCGCCCAGATTATCGTGGAGGTTAGGAGTTCTTAAAAAGCGGGGCAGCAAAAAAGAGAGCCCGAGAAAGATGAGGGCCAAGGCGAATCCCATCAGAATCCCCAGACGCAGCCCCCGCAGGCGCAAAGGTGTGACCTTCGTCCTCATAGTGTTTCGGCTTTGATCTCCGTGATTCTCCAGGGAAGAAGGGGACTGCCGCGCAGTGGCGGCTGTTCTCGGATAAGGCGAAAGAACGCTTGGAGGACGTATTGATTGTTGTTTCTCCTGTTCTTGAAAGACCAGCGGGCCTTGAAGATGAAGCTCCCTCCCTTGGCCAGAAGGGGAAGTTCGCTGTCGCCGTAGAATTCAAATGTGGAATAGGTGGCGTAGATCTGGCGGAAGAAAAAATAGGCTTGCTCCGGAGACATCTGGTCGGAAAAAGAGATAGGCTCAGGAAGGGAGATGTTGATGTGGCCTTGGGATGAGAGCAGGCCGAAAAGGAGCTGAGGGTCGTCTTGGAAGAACGCTTTTTCTATCGTCCTTGTGGTCTGCGAGATGAGGGATAAGATCAGCAGGAACGGAAGGACACCGATGGAGGCCACTTCCTGAATGGTAGCATAGATATTTCGGCTTGCGCAAGAGTGCGCTCAGCCCGGGTTCCTTCCTAGGCGCCGACGATGGTTCTCAGCTCCTCCCTGATCTTGTCTATAGTCTCCAACTTGTCCTTGATCCGGCTGAAAAGCGCGTCCTGGCTGCGGATTCCTGCTTCGATCAAGAAGGCGGCGCTCTCTGAGCGGCTTCGGAAAAGGCCGGTTTCCACCAGCATGTTGAGCTTTTTGTTGCTTTCCTCGTTGACTCGAATCGTCAGCACCGTGTTCCGTGAGGCTAGGGCTTTGTCGATGGCTTTCTTAATGGACTCGGCCGTTTTAGTGGCCAGTCTCTCCATCTGGTCGCCGATTTCGCTGATCGCAGACTCGACTTGGTTCCTGCCTTTTTTGTCGGGATCTTGGTGTTGAGTGTTTTCCATTTGAAGCTCCATGTAATAGTGTAATTAAATTACAATACTCACTATTACACAATTACATGGTTATGTCAATAGGGAATTTTAAAGACTCCGGGTCTCAGCTAGAATACAGAATTGTCTTGATTCGGAAGCCGCTTTGGACAGATATCGCCGCTTCTCAGGCCTTTTTTTCTTCTGCCTTGGCTTCTTCCTCGAGTTTTTTTGTCCTCGCCGCATCCTTGATACTACTGATACCGGCGATCAGGGCGATCAGACCGGAGAAGAAAAGGACGGGCGGGATGCAGCCGAGAACGAGTTCATAGAAAGGGCGCCACCAGACGATGACGAGCCAGACACCAGCCGCCATGGCAATCAAGCCTCCGACTATGGCTAGGAACTTACCCATGATAGTACCTCCTCTTTTTTCTTGCGGATTATAACAAAACTCATATCCGGAGGCAACAAATATTATTACGGCTAAATATCTTTTTGCTTAAATAAGCAATTTGGATAAAATTAGAGCGTGAACTGAATTTGATCAAGGAGGTCCGATGCGACTACGATTTCAATCCAGGGCCAGAATTCCGTTTTTCTTTTTGCCTATGGCCGCTCTTTTTCTGAGTGCCATCCCGGGCACCTTCGGTCAGGCCCCCTCTATGATCGGCACATTGAGTGTGCTCCCCGGGCAATCGGTATCAGGATTCCTCGAAGTCCCCGCCAGGGAGGGCCTTGGAACGACCATCCCCGTGACCGTTATCCGAGGCGCCAAGGAAGGCAAGACGCTGGCGCTGGTGGCCGGAGTCCATGGCTATGAATACCCCCCCGTCCTGTCCCTCTATCGTCTGAAGAACATGATCGACCCCCAAAAGCTTGCCGGAACGCTTATCCTGGTCCATATCGCCAACTTGCCCTCTTTTCAAAAAAGGACGATCTACTACAACCCGTATGACTGGAAGAACCTGAATCGAGTCTTTCCGGGAGATCCTGACGGAACCCTCAGCCAGCGCATGGCCTATGTCTTGACGGAAGAAGTGGTCAAGAAATGCGACTTTCTCATCGACCTCCACTGCGGGGATGGAAACGAAGCGCTGATCCCCTATACCTACTGGATGGTCAGCGGGCAGCGGGAAATGGACGAGACCGGCAAGGCGATGGCCTTGGCCTTCGGCATCCCTCATATCATCATCGACAAAACCAGGTCCAGAGACCTCAACGATTCAAGATATCTGGGCAATACTGCTGTTCTCTTGGGCAAGCCGGCCATCACCACGGAATCGGGATATTTGGGGAAAACAGATGAGGAGTCCATTCGTCGCAACATCGAGGGGATTCTGGGCGTGATGCGGCTTTTCCGGATGATCGAAGGATCTCCGAGAGAGACAGCCCCGCCAGTCTGGATCGATCGCTATGAAGTTGTCTATAGCGGTACGGACGGGCTGTTTTATCCATCGATAAAAATGGGGCACTATGTGATCAAGGGGCAGAAGGTCGGACAGGTCACTGATTTCCTCGGCAGCGTCAAGCAAGAGGTCTACGCGCCATTCAGTGGCATCCTGCTCTATATCATCAATACACCGCCGACGAGCAAAGGAGAGCCTCTTTTTGAAGTCGGGAGGGTAAAAGAGGAAAAAACACAGTAGTGCAATTTCCCTTCCATGCGCCGAATTCTTGTCGTTTTTTCCCCAAGGCGAGGACTTGGGTGAGGAAGTCCATCGACATCTGCCTGCCTCTTTTCCCCGAGCCTATCTTTTGACATCAATTTCTGCCCTGTGCTATAAAAGGATGCTGTTTTTTTAAAAAGGAAAAGGAATGTCCGAGCTCAGCCTCTTGGTCTTGGCCGCTGGAGTCGGCCGAAGATATGGGGGTCTCAAGCAGGTGGACCGGGTCGGCCCCTCTGGCGAGACCTTGTTAGATTACTCTCTTTACGGGGCCCTCCAGGCGGGGATAAGCCGGGTTGTCTTTGTCATCCGCAGGGAGATAGAGGAGGTCTTCCGTGATTCCGTCGGGGATTACTGGAAGAGACATTTCGAAATCGGCTACGTGTTCCAGGAAATGGAGGCCGGACTCCCCAAAGGCTTCCCGGTGCCGGCAAAGCGGCGGAAACCTTGGGGGACGGGACATGCCGTTTTGATCAGCCACGAAGCTATCGGTTCGCCGTTCGTTACCATAAACTCCGATGATTTTTATGGGCCGAGCGCTTTCTTGGACTTGGCGGCGTGGTTGAGAAAAAGCCCCTCCTCGGATTGTCCCCCGGATGAATACGGGTTCGTCGGCTACCGCCTCCGGAACACCCTCTCCGACCATGGGTATGTCTCCCGAGGCGTCTGCCGGATCGATACGGCCGGTTTTCTGGCTGAGGTCGTGGAGAGACTCAGGATCGAAAAAGAAGGCGCGGGCGCGCGCACCCTGGACAAAAACGGAGGCTGGATGCCCCTGACCGGAGATGAGGTTGTTTCGATGAACTTCTGGGGATTCAGGCCGACGATATTTGCGCACCTGGAAAACGGGTTCGCCGAGTTCTTGGAGCGCTCTAGAACCGATTCCGAGTCCGAGTATTTTATCCCTTTTGTGATCAACGAATTGTTGCGCGTAGAAAAGATACGGGTGAAGTATATCCCCACGGGAGAGCCTTGGTTTGGCATCACCTATCCGGAAGACCTGCCCCGCGCCCGCAAGCAAATCCAGGAGCTCATCAGTAATGGGATTTTTCCGCCGACAATCCGGACGGGAGGACAGCGGTCTTGAGCAAACACGACCTGGAACAGGTCTTTTCCCAGTTCGCTGTCCAGGGTGATTTTGTCCGTGCTCAGTTCCTCAAGGTCGGACACATCAATGATACCTACCTTGTGGACGCCGTGAACAAAGCCACCGAAGCACAGTATATCTTCCAGTGCATCAACCACTTTGTCTTCCGCGATCCGGGACGGCTGATGGCCAATTTCGAGAAGATCACCCGCCATATCCGGGCTAAGCTTGAGAATATCCCGGGACGCGATCCCGACCGCGAGACACTCAACCTGCTCTATTCGCG
>CAYOZW010000240.1:3992-4972 GCA_964408495.1 uncultured Eubacteriales bacterium | reverse complement strand
CACCACCGAGGTATGCGGCTCCTCGACGAAGGATTTCAGGTTCCCGGAATGCCAGTGGTAGCGCCGGGCCGTTCCGGCGTCACCGTTCATTCCCTGCTGCACCACGGACCAGCTTCCCGTATCCGTTACGACGAAGGAATGCAGGTAGACCTGGAATCCGTCCTGAACGGATCGCGTTTCAGGCTTTTCCCCCTCCCGGAACGGTCGGACCCGGATGAAATAGACCCTCCGGCCGTCGGGAGAAAAGGACGAGTCCCGTCCTTCGAAGACCGGCTCCGGATAGGCCCAGGTGTCGCCCACCATTTTCATCCCCATGACCCTTCCTTCCGGCGGGCTCATTTCGGTCCACTGGGCCTCTTTGCCGTCCGGCGAAAAGACGATGGGGGAGTGGGCATTGTAATGGGCCGAGACGATGCCGGGCAGGAACCGCTCCGGCTTGTCTCCGGGAGGCATTTGCCCCATGTAGGGGCCCTTGAGCTCCGGGAAGCGGGGCACCGAGGTGTCCGCGCCGGCCTTTTTTAGGAAGTCCGCCGCCTCGGTGACTTCCGCGGCGCGAGCGACGTGGTAGGCCGTCTCGCCCTTCATGTTTCTGGCATTCTTGTCCAATCCCTCGCTGATCAGGAACTCGAGCATCTTGATCTTCCCTTCGACGGCGGCCACATGGAGAGGCGTCCAGCCGTCCTTGTCTTTTTGGTCCGCATCGAACCCGTGATCGAGCAGCGTTTTCATGATCTCGACGGACCCGCCGGCGGCCACATTAAAAACAAAGGCCGGGTCTTTTTCCTTCACGACGGCGAGGTCCATCCCATTTTTCAGGACATATTCAAACAGCCGGAGATGACCCATCTGCACGGCGAAAGCGAGCGTCGGCTCCAGGGTGTCTTTAGAGATGGAGGCTTCCCTGTCGAGCAGAAGGTCGACCAGGTCCTTGAATCCATACATGGCCGCGACGGTTAGGGTCGTGTAGGTGGCTGGGCCGC
>CAYOZW010000240.1:0-3982 GCA_964408495.1 uncultured Eubacteriales bacterium | reverse complement strand
TGATGTCGGCCCCTCTTTTGATCAGGACCTTCGCAATCTCCATATTTTTGCTCATGCTCGTGGTCATAAGGGGCGTCCGGCCGATCATGTCTCTGGCTTCGATATCCGCCCCGGCATCGAGAAGGCGGGCCGCGACCTCGGGATGTCCTCCCTCGCAGGCGAAGTGAAGGGGCGTCTGTCCCCTGAAATTGCCCTCGTTGAGAGAGGTGGCGCCCTTTTTGAGCAGCAGGTCCACGATTTCCACGTTGCCCAGGTAGGCGGCGTTGTGGAGAGGCGCAGCCTTATCCTTGTCTTTCAGGTTGATATCGGCACCCTGCTCGATGAGATATTTGGCAATATCGGCGTAACCCGATTCCAGGGCGAGATGAAGGGGCGTTTTCTGGTTTTGATCCGGGCTGTTCAGCCATTTGGCGTGGCCCAGGAGAAGCGCCTTGACCTTTCCCAGATCTCCGCCTCGGACGGCATCGTGGATCTCATCTGCCGAAGCGATGAGGGAAAAAAGCAAAAGTGCGACACATCCAAACAGACAACCCAATACCGGCCGGGATCGATGGCTCATAACGACCTCCCGAGGCCCGATGATATCAAACCAGGCCAATTATGTTAATGAGAATGATCGAATTGAGTTCACCCTCTCCCACACCCTCCCCCATCAAGGGGGAGGGGTAGTCTTTCTAATCTTTCTGTACACCCTCTCCCGTCATGGAGAAATAGGTGACGCAAGATCGGTGACAGCAAAATTGGTGATTTTGAGGCCCGAAAGTAGTTTTTAAGGGCAAAAATTTGCCCAAAATATCGCACAATTATTTTTTTATCAATTACTTATCTCGGTCTGACCCCATTAAAACCCATTAAAACGGCCCAGCGCCTTGACCGTGGGGACTTTCGGGGAGAGATCGCGCTCCTCGATCCAGGCTTTCTCGATAGTGACGGGCTTTTTCGGCTCGTGCATGGCCAGCTTCTTGTCCGCCCCCTCCCATTTTTCCTCCACTTCAACGTTGCTGATTTTTTCCAGAACGTCGGTGCCCTCGATGATCTGGCCGAAGACTGTATATTTGCCGTCAAGGTGGGGGCGCGGGGCGACACAGATATAGAACTCGGAATCGCCGCTGTTGATATCTTCATCGCGGCCGAGCCCGACCGTCCCCACGAGGTGCGGGTGTTCGTTGAATTCAGGGGGCAGCTTGGGGGCCCCGCCGCCGCCGGCCTGGATCACGTGGCCCTTGACCACCCGGTAGAAATCCTTGCCGTTGTAAAAGCCGTCAAGGACGAGCTTTTGAAACTGCTTCGCAGTCTGGGGGGCTTCCGCTTCGAAGAATTTGAAGGCCATCGTCCCGAAGTTGGTCTTCAGTACACAAACGTTTTGTTTGTCGGACTGCTGCGGGAACGCGGCGAGCGGGGCTAGCGACACTGATAACGCGATGGCGATCAAGGTCACGGAACGTTTGAAGGGTTTTGTCATATCGGCCTCCTTGCGAGATGTCATTCTGGCATTCGGAGATCGTTATCGAGGACGCGTTTCAGGGGAGCTTTGAGCGCCCCCGGATCACGAGGGATGTTAGCCCTTGGCAAAAACGGAGTCAAGGAGCAAGAAGGGGACACCTTGCAGCAAGGTGTCCTCATATTACTCCTCCCCCCTGGTGGGGGAGGATGAAGGAGAGGGAGCAAAAGAGCTTCTATGGGGAAGGAATTCAGTTAAAGGGAAAGGGGTAACAAAGAAGGCCACATTTTATTTGCCCCGTACCGAGCAGTTCAGGCACAATAGGGCCTCCGGAATTTCATCTGAACTAAACCTTAAAGGAGGCGACGCATGAAAACGATTCGAGGTAAGGTCCTGGCGGCTGCGATCCTGGTCGTGTTCGCCGTCTCGTCGTTCGGCCAGCAACCGAAGGTCGATCTCGAGATGGTGGCCAAGATCCGGGAAGAAGGCTTGCAGCGTTCCCAGGTCATGGACATCGTCGGCTACATCAGCGACGTCCTAGGAGCCCGGCTGACGCTCTCGGACGATATGAAGAGAGCCCAGGCCTGGGCTAAGGACAAGATGGAAAAGCTTGGCCTGGTCAACACGGTCATCGAGCCGTTCATGGACTACGGCGTCTCCTGGGACAACGAGTACTTCTCGCTCCACCTGCTGGAGCCGGATTATCAGCCCATGGTCGGATTCCCGCTGACCCACACTCCCGGCACCGCCGGCAATGTTGTCTGCCCGGCGGTCATTGCCGACGTCCAGCTCAAATCGGATTTGGCGCAATATCGGAGAAAACTCGCGGGCGCGGCGGTCCTAGCCACGCCTCCCTACGCGATCACCCAGGAAGATTTGGCCCGGGGAGTTTCCCGCCTGACGGATGAAGACTTGAAGAATTTAGAGGAGGCGGTTATCCAGACGCCGCGCCGCCGCCGCACTCCTTCCGGTCCTCCGAACCCAGATCTTCTCAAGCCCGAGGAGATCATCGAGTTCTTCAAAGCGGAGGGTGCCGTGGCGGTTTTTCGGTGCGACAGCGGAAAGCCGGGCGCTGTCCGAGGATTCTCCCGCCCCGGAACCAGGGAAGATAAATGGTCGCTCGAAGGAAGCCTCGCCTCGCTCCCGATCATCGCCGTCACCCCCGAGCACTACAACCGCATGTACCGGATATTGAAACGGGACATCCCGGTCAAGGTCGAGATCGAGGTCCGGAACAAGCTGGGCGAGGTGGTCGAGAAGGCCTGCAACGTTCTGGGCGAATTCCCGGGCTCAGACCTCAAGGACGAAGTGGTGATGATCGGCGCCCATCTCGACTGCTGGCAGGCCAGCCCCAACGCGAGCGACAACGCGAGCGGCTGCGCTGTGGCACTCGAGGCGGCCCGCATCCTCAAGGCGGTGGGCGCCAAGCCCAGGCGGACGATCCGCGTGGCCTTGTGGGGCGGGGAGGAGCAAGGACTATTCGGGTCAACGGAATACGTGCGCCGGCATTTCGGCGATCCCCGAAACCCCGAGATCGGGAAGAAGCCGGAGTACGACAAGTTCTCGGCCTATTTCAACCAGGATTACGGGGCCGGCCAGTACCGCGGGATCTATCTGCAGGGGAACGAGTTCGCCCGCCGCTTCTTTGCCGAGTGGATGAAGCCGCTGGCCGACTTCGGGTTCACGGCCATTTCCATCCAGAGCGTCGGCTCGACCGACCACGTCGCTTTCGACCGGGCCGGGCTCCCCGGATTCCAATTCATCCAGGACCGAATCGCCGGTACCGCGGGCCACACCAACCTCGATTTCTACGATACCCTCTCGGCTGAGGACCTGATGAAGAACGCCGTCGTCATGGCTGTATTCGCATATGAAGCAGCGATGGCCAAGGAGAGAATTCCGCGGAAGACGATGGTGGCGGGGGATGCGCCAGCGCCGGAAGCCAAAGCTGCGCCAGCGGAGAAAAAGACCGCTCCCGCCCCCAAGCCGAAGCCAAAGATCAAATAACCGGGCGGCTGAGTTCGTCTCGGGGCCGTGTCATTAAGATGACAGCAACCTTAATTATGGGTTGACATAAGCTGGGGGGTCGTTTCTAATAAGAGCAAATTTATCGCATTTCATTATAGAGGAGGGATCCATGAAACGTTCGCATTTTGTCATTATCCTGGTTTGTCTCTTTTGCCTGGGCTTTTTGTGCTGCGCTCCCGAGAAAGAAGAGTTGGACATGGAGCAGGTCCGCGCCGCCGTCGAGCAGGCCAACATGAAGTTGGGCGAAGCCATTCGACAGGGCGATGCCGCGGCGGCAGCGTCCCTATACGCGGATGACGCCATCCTGATGCCCTATGAAACGGAAATGATCAAAGGAAAGCCGGGAATAGAGGCGTATTGGAACGGCGCCATCCAGATGGGCGTCAAGAACCTCGTTCTGACGGTTGTGGAGCTGGGCGGGGCCGATGACTTTGTCTATGAGGTAGGAACAGCGGTCATGACGGTCCAACTGGAGGGGATGACTGAGCCGATGGAGGGCGGCGGTAAGTATGT
>CAYOZW010000239.1:0-4996 GCA_964408495.1 uncultured Eubacteriales bacterium | reverse complement strand
CACCGGAACTCGATGCCGCGCTGCACTACTTTGAACAAGCTCTGGAGACAGATCCCAACTACGCTCTGGCCTATACAGGAATTGCTTTCGTTTGGACCGGACGCCAACAGATGGGATTGGTCATCCCCAGCGAGGCGACGCCAAAAGCGAAGGATGCCGTTCTAACAGCGCTTGCATTGGATAACACTTTGGCTGAGGTTCATTATACATTGGCCGCCATCAAAACATGGAACGACTGGGATTGGGAGGGTGGGGAGCAAGCATTCAAACGGGCCCTCGAACTCAAACCCAACTTTCCGGAAGCGCTGGTGTACTACTCGAACTTGTTGTGCTATATGGGTCGTCTGGATGAAGCGCTGGCAATGGCTGAGCGAGCCGTGCAATTGGACCCGCTCAATTCAATTATCCTGACCATTTCTGGCTGCACCTTAGAGTACCTCCGCCGTTATGATGACGCCATAGAGCGGTTGCAAAACGCCCTGAGAACATCACCCAATAATCCCGTAGCCTATAATGGGCTCTGGGAAACCTACTATATGAAGGGAATGTATGAGGAATCTCTGAAATCAGCCAAAGCATTATTTACAGGACTGGACTTCGCTGAGATCGCGGAAGTCATGGCACAGGGATATGAGGAAGATGGCTACAGTGGGGCGATGACGTCCGCGGCTGAGACCATGGAAGCGTTTTCGAAGCAGGCATATGTTTCTCCCTATTCCATTGCTATGGTGTATGCTTTAGCCGGGGATAAGGAGAAAACCATTGAATGGCTTGAGAGAGGATATGAGATGAAAGATCCCATGATGCCTTATATAAGTATATTTACTTTTGATCTCCTGGACGACGACCCGCGGTATCAAGACCTGCTCCGTCGGATGAACCTGCAGAAACAAGAATGATCTGTATGTGCCATAGAAGGGCTGCCAAGATAGAGGACTGTGGGAATATCTTTCACTTTGGAAAAGGACTACGGGTATTTCCGACCCATCGTCCGGGAGATCGTCGAGCGTTACCTCGACTGCGGCAATCCGCGCTCGGGCTTCGCCCTCATGATCCGTTACCGTCTCATGAGGACAGACCGAAACGGTCGCCAGTATCCGCTGTCCGAACTGCCACGCGGAACACCTGTTGACATTTTCCTGCAAGACGCGTGGCTTTTGCCCGACGTGCCACGCCAAGCGCCTGGAGGAGTGGGGGGAGTGGGTGAGGGAGTCGTTTCTCCTCTGATTAAATCTATTGTTTCGAGGATTATTATTCCTCATTATTGACTTATTTCGAGGATAATAGTATCTTATATTTATGAAGATACCCCGATATTACGCGGACTTGGGCTCTTTCCTAAAGCCGAACAAGGTTCTTGTTCTCTATGGCCCCCGGCAGGTGGGGAAAACAACTCTGCTCAAGGATTACCTCGTTTCCGCTCCCTTCAAGTACCGCCTCGACTCCGGCGAGGACGTCCGCGTCCAGGAAATCCTCGAATATCAGGATTTCGCGAAAATCAAAGAGTACGCCTCAGGGTATGATCTTCTGGCCATCGATGAAGCCCAGAAAATCCGGAACGTCGGCCAGGCCCTGAAAATCCTTGTCGACCAGGTCCCGGGAATCCGGATCATCGCCACCGGCTCCTCATCGTTCGACTTGGCCGGCCAGGTCGGAGAGCCGCTGACAGGAAGAAAAACCACCCTTACGCTCTTCCCCGTCGCCCAAATCGAACTCGCTGGGCTCTTCACTCCTTTCGAGCTCCGTGAACGGCTCGAGGAATTTCTCATCTTCGGGGAATACCCCGAGGTCGCGGCGGCTTCCGACAAAAAGGATAAGGCGAGGCTCCTCACGGAAATCTCCTCTTCGTACCTTCTCAAGGACATCCTGGCCCTCAACCGGATCAAGAGCTCCAAGATCGTGTTGGACCTCCTGCGCCTCTTGGCCTTTCAAATCGGTTCCGAAGTTTCGCTCAGCGAGCTGGCTCAGAAGGTCGGACTGGATTACAAGACCGTGGCCCGCTACCTCGACCTCCTCGAGAAGACTTTTGTCATCTTTACCCTGCGCGGCTTCAGCCGGAATCTACGCAACGAAATGACCAAGAAAGCGAAGTACTACTTCTTCGATACCGGGATAAGGAACGCTTTGATCGCAAATTTCAATCCCCTGGAGCTTCGCGACGATACCGGCGGTCTCTGGGAAAACTTTCTGCTTCTGGAGAGGATCAAGCGGCAAGCCTACCGGGCAGTCCCCGTCAATTTCTATTTTTGGCGGACCTGGGAGGGCCAGGAGATCGACCTCATCGAGGAACGCGAGGGCAGGCTCTTCGCCTATGAATTCAAATGGACGGAGAAGGGACGGGAGCCCAGGAAATTCAGAGAGGCCTACCCGGGAAACGATTTCGAGGTCGTCAATAGGGAGAACTATTTGAAATTCGCCGGGATTCCGTAATTTCGCCCCCTCCTCTTTCATCGCTATGGAACCGCGAAGGTCAAGGGCGGACTGCAAGGCGGGGTTTGAGAAAGAGGAGTAATTGACCGGCTGCTTCACCGATGATATATATAGGGCATTCGGAGGGAAGGGCGTGCAATGGAATGTCCCAATTGTCATTCTGAGAACAGAGACGACTCGCGCTACTGCAGCAACTGCGCGACGCCGTTGAGCCTGGCGGGTCCTGAGGGGCCCTCCCTGACGAAAACCCTGGCCACCCCTCTTCCCACCATCTCGAAGGACACCCTCATCGCCGGGAAATACAAGATCGTCGAAGAGATCGGCCGGGGCGGGATGGGGGTTGTCTACAAAGCCGAGGACATCAAGCTCAAACGGACGGTAGCCCTGAAGTTCCTGCCGCCGGAGCTGACCCACATTCCTGATGTCAAAGATCGATTCATGCGGGAGGCCCAGGCGGCCGCGGCCCTGGACCATCCCAACATCTGCACCGTCTATGAATTTGACCAGGCTGAGGAAAAAGCGTTCATATCCATGGCCTTTATCAAAGGCCAGAACTTAAAGAAAAAGACTGAATCAGGCCCACTGGAACTGGATGAAGCCCTGAGGATCGCGACACAAGTCGCGGAAGGATTGCAGGAGGCGCATAAGAAAGGCATCGTCCATAGGGACATCAAGAGCGCCAACATCATGGTGACGGAGAACGGCCAGGCCAAGATCATGGATTTCGGGTTGGCCCGAGTAACGGGAAGCACCCTGGTCACTCAGGAGGGGATGACCATGGGGACGATCACCTACATGTCGCCCGAGCAGGCAGGTGGGAACAAGATCGACCATCGCACGGATATCTGGTCATTCGGTGTGGTCCTTTATGAAATGCTTACCGGGCAGCTGCCTTTCAAGGGAGACCATGAGCAGGCCATCGTATATTCGATCCTGAAGGAAAAGCCCAAGCCGATCACGGATATAAAGGCCGGCATTCCCGTTTCCATAGAGCAGGTGGTGAGCAAAGCTCTAGAGAAAGATCCGGATAAAAGATACCAGCAGGTCGAGGACCTTCTGGACGACCTGAAATCCATCTCCGCGGGAATCGTTCCGGATGAGATCAAAGCGCGGCTGAGGAAGGCGAAGCTTAGGAAGAGAAAGAGGGCCATTCTATACGCAGGCACCGCGGGCTTGACCATCATTATGGTTGTCTTGGCGTTGAGCCTCTTCACCGGGCGTGCGGAGGCCATCGAATCCATCGCCGTCATGCCGCTCGAGAATCTTTCGGGAGATCCCCAGCAGGAGTATTTTTCCGACGGCATGCACGAGGCGCTGATCACCGACCTCGCCCAGCTCGCCGGATTGAAGCGGGTGATCGCCCGGAGCTCCATGATGCGCTTCAAGGGAACGAAGACGCCTCTGACGGAGATTGCCAAGGAGTTGAAGGTCGACGCGCTGATCACGGGAGCGGTTCTGCGCTCTGGAGACCGCGTGCGTGTGACCGCGCAGTTGATCAACCCGGCAACGGAAGCGCAGCTTTGGGCCCAGACCTACGAGCGCGACCTTCGCGATGTCCTGTCGCTGCAAAACGAGATCGTCTCGACTATTACCCACGAAGTCAAAGTCCAGCTAACACCTCAGGAAGAGACCCGCCTGGCCAGTGCCCGGCAGGTCAATCCAGAGGCCTATGATGCCTATCTCAAGGGTCAGTTTCATTGGTACAAGCTTAATCGAGAGGGTCTCGATGCCGCGCTGCAGTACTTCCAGTTCGCTTTGGAGAAAGATCCGGAATACGCCCTGGCCCATGCGGGAATCGCCAAGGTCTGGCAAGGGTACATGCAACAGGGGCTCGTTCCCCACGATGAGGCGGCGCCGAAAGCGAAGGCGGCTGCGCTGAAGGCCCTTTCCCTGGATAACACACTTGCGGATGTTTACTTCACGTTGGCGGCGATCAGCACCTGGACGGATTGGGACTGGCTGGGTGGCGAGAGGGCATTCCGTCGGGCGATCGAACTCAACCCCAATTATCCGGATGCCCGCATCTATTATTCACAATTCTTGAATATCATGAAGCGTCCAAAGGAAGCGATGGCCGAGGCCGAGATAGCGTTAGAATTGGACCCGCTAAACGTTCTCTTCCAAGGTCTCTATGGAATGGACCTGATGTATGCACGCCGGTATGACGACGCCATTGCTCTTCTCCGCAACACTCTCAAGACTTCAGCCGACGATGCGGTCGCTCTGTCAACGCTCCGGTCCGTCTACCACATGAAGCAGATGTATGACGAAGCGCTGGAAATATGGAAGGCATCATATGCGGCGAAGGGGGATCAGGAAGCCGAAGAAGCCCTGGAGCTCGGCTTCAAGGAGGCTGGTTATCAGGGCGCACTCCAACGGGTCGCGGAAACGTTTGTCGCGCGCTCACGGACAGCTTATGTCACGCCCTGGCAAATAGGGACGTTATACACGCGTGCCGGAAAGAACAAGGAAGCTCTCGAGTGGCTGGAGAAGGCATACGCTGCGCATGATCCCAATATGCCTTATCTCAGCGTGGACCCGATTTTTGACAATCTCCGGAATGAGC
>CAYOZW010000238.1:0-5036 GCA_964408495.1 uncultured Eubacteriales bacterium | reverse complement strand
AGCCGTAGCCCTACCCCGGCCGTTTCGCGGGTCTCGATGGGATTGAGGTCCTCGGCTCTCGCATAAACATTCCCGACATCGAGGAACAGCACGCCCCCGATCCACTTATAGATATCGAAGCGCAGTTCCTGGTTGAGGATGAGGAGCGCGTCCCCGCCCACCGGAAGCTGGCTCTCCGGACTCTTCGGCCCCACTTCGTTGTAGCCGAATCCGCGGATGCTTGTCCCCCCGCCGGCGAAGAACCGATCGCTCAAGGGCAGGTCCCCGCCGAAGCCCTTGCCCAGTCCAAGGCGAAGTCCCAGCGCGTAGGACACAGGCCCGGTCACCTTTTTGATGAAAAAGCACTGGCCGAAATAGCGGAGGAAGTGGACTTCGGAACCAAGAGCCGGCGCCGCGTAATCCAGGCTCTGGGAAAAGAACATGCCGCGGCGGGGGTTCATGATGTCGTCGCGGGTATTGGCGCTGACGGCGAAATTCAACCGGCCCACATTGACCGGCTCCTCCGATACATTAAGCTCCCGGGTTGCGCCGTCGAAAACCCGTCTTCTCTCGAATGTGTAATTATAATAAAGCATCCAGGACTGGCGCAACTTGACCTGCTGTTGAAGGGTGAGTCCTGTTTTGTCGACCGTATAGCCCGGCAGGATCTTGCGGTTGAGGAAGGTGAAGATTTCGCTATTGACTTTTTTCCCCAGGAAATACTGGCTCCTGAAGAAAGCCCGGGCTCCCTTTTCATACCTGTTCAGGTTGAAACTCGCGCCGGTAAGCAGTGAAGTGCCGAAAAGATTTCGGTTGATGAGTTCCGCGGCGACACCGAGCTTGGTTTCCGTATCGTACTGAAAGCCGTAACGCAGGGCGAAGGGCTTGAGCTCGGTCACCTCGATACTGACCGCCTGCCGCCGGCGGGCCCCAGAGGACTCGGCTTCGGGCTTCAAGGTGAATTGGACTTTCCCAAAAATGCCCAGGTCGTAAAGGTTCTTGCGGCTTTTATTAAGGACAAAGTGGTCGAGAATGTCCTCCTTTTTGAAGGTCAGTTCCCGCCGGATCACCCGCTCCCTGGTCAGTGAGTTGCCCGAGATCTCGATGTTCCCGACGATGTCCTGACGGTTCTCCGTAATCTCGAAGTCCAGGTCTATGGCGGACCGCTCAGGATCCAGCCGGCTTTCTCCCTTGACCTCGGACTCGTTGAACCCGCGGCGGGCATAGACCTCTTGCAAGCGGCCGAGGGCGGCCTCGAAGACAGCGGGAGAGAAGACCTCGCCGCTCCGCAGCCGTGCGGCCTCAAAGAGGACGCCTTCGGTCAGAGCCAGGTTTCCCCGGAACTCGATACGGCCCACCTTAAACCGGGGCCCTTCGTCCACGGAAAAAACCGCCCGGGCCAGCCGGCTCCGCTGATCGAACTTGACCTCGGGAGGCCCGACCTGAGCCAGCAGAAAACCCCTCTGTTTGTAGAATTCTTCGAGGCGTCTGGCGACGGGCTCCGGATCGATAAAGATTTCCGTGAGCAAGCGGTTCTTTCTGAGGAAGGCGGTCAATGAACGAGGAGGAAATGAGCGGGCATCCTTGAAATCGACATCCATGTCCTTGAACTGGCCCCCCCGCCTCACCTGGAAGGTGACAACCCGCTCCCCCCCCGCACTTAGCGACTCCCGCTGTGTCACTTCCGCTTTGTAGTAACCTTTGCGGCAGAAGTGACGGCGGATCTCTTCCCGGATATCGTCGCCGACCAGGCTGCGCAGTCTTCCCTCGACCCAGAGCGCTCTGACCCTCTTTTTTAGTCCAGCGGGGATCTCCGCCCCTTCATAACTGAAGAGTATCTTTGGCCCGGACTCGATCCGGTAGACCAGCGCCAGCCCGCTGTCCTTCGCCTCTTTTTTCGCGCTGATGGAGTGGCTCAGGTAGTCGTGTTTCTCGTAGAGACGGTGGAGCCTGTCCAGGTCCTTGTGATACTTGATGAAATCAAAACGCTTTCCCGGGGAAAGCTTCAGGCTGTGCCGGACTGAGCTTTCATCCAGTCCGAGATTCCCTTCCAAGACGATGTCCTTGACGACTTGCTTCGCTTTCTTCTCCGGCGGCGGAGCCGGTTTTTCCGCTAATCCGAACCGGACCTCATGCTGGACATCGAAATGATAGGCGTCGTTGTCCTGCTTGACGGCCCGGAGGTTGATCTCTCGGAGGGGCTTGTAATTGATGATTACCGTCGTGTACTGGGATTGCTTGAGGTTCTGGGAGAGGATTAACTCCAGCTCGGGGGTGATGTGCTGGCCAACGGAGAGACGCGCTTCCGGATTCTCCTGCGAGGAAACGAGACCGGCGTCGATGGTGACGCTGTCCAGTCCCAGTTTCTGCTTGGCCAGGCTCTCCAGCTCACCGGTGAGGGCGTCATTCATATAGGAAAGCGCCCTCTCCCCGACCGCCCCGAGGACATCGTCGGAAACATAGGCCAGCCTTTTCCCCGTCACTAGCAGTGAGATAATATCGGGCTCGGGGAGGGGCGGCTCGGAGGTAAGGTCGGCCGAGAATTTGTCCGGAGTCCCGGACAGGAGCAGCTTGATGTCATAGCCGCTCACCTGTGTAGACGCTTGGAGGTTGATGTCGGGCTCGATCCGGTTGGGGTTGGCAAAAACGACCTGCCCCCTTTCAATCTGGTAGGTGGTCCGGGAAAAATAGACTTCCCCTCCCTCTTCGACCAGAACCCGGCCGGTCAGCACCGGCTGGGAAGGCGTACCGGAGAGCTTGAGTTCTCCCTGGACCTGAGCCTTGACCAGATTGTTCCGGATAGAGATGGCCTCCCGGATGACGACCTGGATGTCAAAATTCAGGCGGCTGAAAAGCGGCCGGCTTCCGGCGGCCTGGTCGCGGGTGCGCCGGCGCCTGAGATAGCGGTACAGCTCGGACTGGATGTTGAACGGTTCGACGTATTCGGCTGTCTGGATGGTCAAGGTTCCGCCGAGCGACGGTTTTTCATCCCGGAGAATGAACTGAAGCGCGAAACCAATCTCGGCGTAGAAGCCTTTCGGATAATCCAGGAAGACATCCGCACCGCTGATACGGAGGTCTGAGCTCTTCAAGGAAAAACCTTCGAAGAGAAGACTCCCCCGGGCCTCGACTTTCCCGCCGTTGAGCAGTCCGCTCAGCCCTTCGAGATCCAATCTGTTCTCACCGACGAGAATCCGGCCGTTCAGCCGGCTGAGCTGAAGATGGAATCTTGGGGCGGTGAATTCTCCATCGAGAAAGTCGATGAACCCGGCCAGCTTCGGCCGGGAGAGGCTTCCGCTGAACATGATCTCATAGGCGCCACGACCCGAGAACTCTGAATTCTGAATGAACGCCTGGAGCATTTGGAGGTTTGTATCTCCCTTCAACCCGAAGTCGACTTCTCTCTCTCCAAGCAACCCCAGATTACCGGTGGCCTGGAGCCGGTTCCCGCCTCCGACAAGGGAGAGACGGTCCAGGAAAATCCGCCCTCGTTCGAGGCGTATTCGTGAAGGATTTTCCTGAAGAAGTTTAACGCCGGGCAGGTCAAGCTCAAACCGGCTGAATTCGGCCGCGGCAGATAGGGAATCTAGATCAAATGACTGCGCCGTGACCGTCATCTGACCGTCGATCCCTCCCCTCACCCGCTGGAGGCCCGGACTTCCCAAGACTACGGCTAGGTCGGACGGGCTGAGGCCGCTGAAAAGAAGGGAAAAGCGGGCTGGTCGTTTTACAGCCGGCGGCGAGACAAAGGGGGATTTGAAGGGGAGTGATTCGAACGGGACCTGGCCATCGAGACTATAATTCCCGTTGAACAGCCGGAAGGAAGCTTCGCGGATATGGATGATATCTGCGTCCAGTTCGAGCTTGGCCTGGATGTCCTGGAGAGAGAGACCTTCTTTCCACGACCATTTCGCCCCTGCGACTGCGGTTTCAGCCAAGAGCCGCGGGCTGACGACGGAACCTCTGACCCGGGCATGAAAAGTGAGGATGCCCTCCCCTTGTGCATTCGGGAAAAGACTGGCCAATGAGCCGAGGTCGAGGCGCGCGCTGATATTGAGCCCTGTTTCGGTGTCCCCCTGCCAAGGGAGAGAACCCTCCACGGAGAACTGATTGACCTCGTCCTTTAAGAGGAGATCCTTGACGCTCAATCCCTCGCGGCCGTAGGAGATGGAAAACTCCCGTCCGCTGGCGAGTTGCAGCTTCTCTGTGCTAAGCCGGAGGTTCAAGACGCGCAGGTCGAAGGCCAGGGTTTCGCGCAGCTTCCCCAGTTCGGCCGAGAGGTCGGCCCGCCCGGATGCCGCCCCGGAAAGGCCCGGCGGGGGTGTCGAGAGAACCAAGCCGATCACCCGGTTGAGCGGCAGGTTGTCGAAATCGAAGTGCAGACGGAGCGAACGCGGATGCTCGAAGGAAAAGCCGCCTTTGGCAGATACGGACAGGGATGGCGCGCCGGCCTCAAACTCGATTGTCCTTCCATCAGAGCGCGCCTCGAGATGAAGATCGCCAAGCTCCTGCTTCCGGAAGTTGACTCCCGAAAGCCGTCCTTTGAATTCGAAGGCGGGCTTGGAGAGACTCCCGCTGAGTGACGAATCGAAGTCCAGTTTTGCGGAGGCATCCTCGGCTGCTCCTATTATTCTCAGCACGGATTCCGCCGGCCATTGCCTGACCTCCGCAGAAAAGTTAAGCGGCCGGGGTGAGCGCAGCCGGTAGGTGCCGTCGAGTTTGACCAGCCCTCCCTGGAGAGAGAGTGTTAAGGGTTTGAGCTGAAGGGCCCCTCCTCCAAAAGAAAGAAGACCATCCAGGCCCAGGCCATCAAGTCCGGCCAGGGACATATCTCTCCCCTGAAGCTCAGCCTCAATCCGGGGGTCTTTCAAGGTCCCCCCGGCCTTCCCGGAAAGGCTGAGCCGGCCGTGGAGAGAGGACGTCGCCGAGCACCTGGCCAGTGCTGCCGCTGTTTGTGCCGATTGAACTGGCATTGCTGAGCGCAATGGAGTCGGCTTCCGTACCGCCAGAGACGGTGCCGGCACCGTCATAGCCGACATTTGTGTTGTCCGATGTGA
>CAYOZW010000237.1:0-5039 GCA_964408495.1 uncultured Eubacteriales bacterium | reverse complement strand
TTGACCCGGAGTTTAAGAACTGGAGGCCGATGGAATTCGGCTTCGGAGACAAGCTGTCTCCGCGCGTCGGGTTCGTCTATGACGTCTTCGGCGATGCCAGCCTGAAGGTCTTCGGCAGCGCCGGGCGCTACTACGACACGATCAAGACCTACATGGCCGTCCACTCGTACGCCGGGTTCAAGTGGAAGAGCGCCTACTACGAGCTCAACGACTACCGATGGGATCAGTGGGGGGCCATGAATCCGGCCGGCAATCCCTTGATGCTGATCCTCGACTGGCGCCATCCTTCCTACGAGAGCACCGACCCCGCCCTCAAGCCCGTCAGCCAGGACGAGCTCTCCGGCGGTGTGGAAAAGATGCTGATGGAGAACGTCTCCTTGACCACCCGGTTCGTCTACAAGCACCTCCGCTACATGATCGAGGACGTCGGCGTCTTTGTCCCCGGTGTTGGAGAGGAATATTACGAGGCCAACCCCGGCTTCGGCTACACCCTCCACGAAGGCAACGGCACCGGCAAGATGTCTTCCGTTTACCCCGAAACGCCCAAGGCCAGGCGCGAATACTACGCTCTCAACGTAAGTGTCGACAAGAGACTGTCCAACAACTGGCTGGCCGGATTCTCCTACACCTGGAGCCGGCTGACCGGCAACTGCTCGGGTCTGGCGGCCGCCGATGAGTTCGGACGGGTCAGCCCCTACGTCGAGAGAATGTTCGACAACTGGGCCATGGCCATCGACAAGAACCTCGACTATATCGACGGTCCGCTGCCCACCGACCGCACCCACTTCTTCAAGTTCTACGGCGCCTACACCTTCCCCTTCCGCCTAACCCTCGGCGCGGTCGTCAACGCCATGAGCGGATCGCCCTTCACCGAGATGTGGTCCCTCCTGGGTGTTTACTGGTATCCTTTCAACCGCGGCTATCAGCGGGAGGGGACCTCGGGCGACAGTCTCTCCCAGCAGAGGACGCCCTTCTACTGGTTAGCCAACGCCTACGCCGAGTACAACCTGAGGCTTGGCGACAAGTACACGCTCCAGTTCAACGTCAACGTGGACAACCTCTTCGACCTCAAGACCGCCGGGCGGATGTATGAGTACCGGACCTACTACCAGATGTCGATCACCGAGGACCAGGTTCTTTCTAAGAACTGGGATCTGGAAACTGCCGGCAGTGGTTTCGTGCAGGACCCGCGGTACAAGATGAAACTCCAGTTCCAGGGCCCGATCGCCGTCCGACTCGGCGTCAAGTTCATCTTCTAGTCGTTTCTTAGCAGAAGCAGACGCTCAAACCCGCCTCCCCTTCGGGGGAGGCGGGTTTTTTTTTCTTCCTCCTCGAGCTGCCCCGAGCATGGCGAGAGATCTCATCAAGCGGATAACTGGTCTGAGACCACCACGCTGCGCTCGCGGCGATTGCGTCGGATGGCTTCAGTCGCTTCGCTCCTGCGCAATGACATTACGACGATATCTCTGATGGTGGAGGGTTTGGGAGAGGGTGTAATAAATTGTGTCCCAAAGTCGATGCTTTCGCGAAAAAGCTAAGGAAAAGGTCCACAGATGCCGAAAATAAATTATGGAAGCACTTAAGGGCTAAAAGATTGAATAAAATAAAGTTCCGGAGGCAGGAACCGATCGGGCCATATATCGCTGATTTTGTCTGCTACGAGAGGCGAGTTATAATTGAACTCGACGATGGACAGCACGCTCGTGATGAAGAAAAGGATCAGAAAAGGGATGAATGGTTCCGTAGTGAAGGATTCAAAGTCTTGAGATTCTGGAGGAGGGGAAAACAGGGAAGTGTCATCTTGGAAAGAAAAATTAAAGAAAAAGAAAGTTGATTCTTGATAGGAAATGAAAAGAATATTTGTGCCGGGAAACTAGTGTTAATAAGAGCGGGAAGGAATCGGGATGAAACTCGATGGAATAGTAATATAAGAGAATCATCATAAAGGAATAAAATGAGCAAGAAAAGACGAAAGAAGAAAAAACAGCAGCAGAAGCGGCGGGCCGCGGGAGCGCTCCAGCAGAAGACCGAGTCATTAGAGAATCCCCCCCAGCCATCTCCTCAAAAGGCCCCGGCCGAGGCCGCAACCAAAAAGAAAAAATTACGGCTCCGGATGAAACCCGTCCTCGTTTTTCCGGTGGTCTTCCTTGCCGTCGCTTTAGCAGCCTTTCTTGTCATCCGCTCTTTGAAACCGGGAGTCAGGATCGAGAGAGACAGTCAAATGAACGTCCTTCTCTTCACCCTTGACACCACCCGGGCCGACCGCCTTGGCTGTTATGGATCCAGCCGAGCCAGGACTCCGAACCTCGACGCCCTGGCCGCCGCCGGCGTCCGCTTCGAAAACGTCTACTGTCAGGTCCCGTTAACGACCCCTTCCCATTGCTCGATCCTGACCGGTACATATCCTCTTTACCACCAGGTCCATAACAATGGCTCTTATGGTCTTCCCGCCGAGCTGACCACCCTGGCTGAGGCCCTCAAGGACAAGGGCTTCCAGACAGCCGCCTTTGTCGCCTCGTTCACCGTCGATTCCCGGTTCGGGCTCGCCCAGGGATTCGACGTCTACGACGACCGGCTCGTCGAAGACGAGGCTTTCAAGCCGTCGAACGCGGAGAGGAAAGCGGACAAGGTCTATGCCGCCTTCCGCGGCTGGCTGGACAGCAGGGGAGAGGGCCCGTTCTTCTGCTGGGTTCATTTTTACGATCCCCATATTCCCTATGACCCTCCGGCGCCCTACAGCATCGATTTCGCCGACAGCCCCTATGACGGAGAAATCGCCTACATGGACCACTATGTCGGCCAGGTTGTGGCCGCGCTGCGCGAAAAGGGCCTTTTCCAGAATACTCTTGTCGTCCTGGCCGGGGACCATGGCGAGGCTTTTGGCGAGAAGGTCGAGGTGGGCCACGGGATTTTCCTCTACGACGGGACTCTCCGGGTCCCGATGATCTTCGCGGCTGAGGGTCGCCTTCCCAAAGGCGCTGTCATCAGCCCCCGGGTTCGGCTCATCGATATCGTCCCTTCGGTTCTCGACATGCTCGAAATCCCTCCGCCGACGGAGGTCCAGGGAGAAAGCCTCCTGCCGCTGATATCCAGCCAAAAGAGCGAGGACCTCGATACCTACATCGAGACCTACTTCCCCCGGGAAAACTACGGTTGGTCGGAGCTCGTCGGCCTTATCCAAGGCGACTGGAAATACATCCGGGCACCCAAACCTGAGCTTTACAACCTGAAGACCGACCCGGAAGAAAAGGTTAACGCTTTCGGCCGGGAAGGACAGCGGGCCCAGGAGATGAGGAACCGGTTGGAGGAGATTATCGCCGCCTCCTCGTCCGGGTTCGCCTCCTCCAAACGGGAACTCACTTCGGAGGAGCGGGAGAAGCTTCGATCCCTGGGATACGTCGACAAGACGGCGAACGCTCCCTCGGGACCACTCCCAGACCCCAAGGACATGGTGGAAGAGCTCCGGATGAGCCAGAAGGCGGAGATTTTGGAGATGGGAGGGGACTTTCGCAAGGCCGCCGAAGTCTATGGGCAGATCCTCGAACTCAACCCCCAATCCCCGGTCAATTACGTCAACCTCGCCCTCATGGAGGCCAAATTGGACCGGTTCGAGGAAGCCATCGGCATTCTCGAACGCGGGATCTCCGCCATCCCCGGTTCGGTGACCCTCCTCTCGCGCCTGGCCCATACCTATATGGTCATGGGACGGCTGCAGAAGTCGCTGGACGCCTGGCAGGCCGTTCTGGTTATCGACCCGGAGTACTTCGACGGTCTGCTCGCCTCCGGCTGGATCCTCGACCTCATGGGGAAGAAGGAGGAAGCCCGCGAATTCCTGGAGAAGGCCCGGGAAGTCGAGCCGGAAAACAGGTTTCTCCGCAAGACCTACGCGATGAACCTGGCCATGACCGGGAACCTAAAGGAGGCGATCGCCCTCTATGAAGGCCTCAAACAGGAAAATCCCGCCGACCCTGAAGTTCTGCAGGACCTGGGGATCGCCTATGGTTATGCGGGAGATATCAACCGGGCCATCGAGAACCTGAAGGCCGCGGTCGACCTTCAGCCTAACCCGACTGCCTATTATAACCTGACCGTGGCCCTGAAGAAGGTCGGGAATATCGAGGACGCGGCCAAATACCTCAGGCTTTATCTGGCCAATCCGGAGGGCGAGTCGGAAGACAAAATAAAAGGAGCCCAACAGGAGCTCCTCGTTTTAGAGAAGCTCCTTCAGTGAGCGCCCGCGGGCGGGCTCAGTCCTTGAGCTTGTCCAGGGTCTCGAGGATGTTCTTGGTCTGGGCGGCCAGCTCACCCTCGGGTTCGAGAGTCAGGAATTTCCGGAAGTACTCTTTGGCCTTTTCGTAATCCGCCTTGTTCAAGCTGACCAGTCCCAGCTTGTAATACGGTGTCGCCCAGTCGGGCTTGATCTCCGTGGCCTTGGTGAAATACAGGATGGCCTCGTCCAGTTTCTGGTTGGAAAAGAAGATCTCGCCGACGTTATAGGCCAGGGTCTCGTCTTCCGGGCTGGCATCAACGGACTGCTTGAAATATTCCTGGGCCTTATCGAGGTCGTTCTTCTTCAGGTAGGCATCGCCGAGCGCGGCCAGGCCCTTAACTATTACCTGCCGTCCCATTTTCTCGTCCGCCTTGGCGTCCTCGATGGCCTTGCCGTAGATTTCGATGGCCTTATCTGTCTCCCCTTTTTCGCGATAGCAGTCCCCGATGAGGAGCTGGACCTGGTAGGCTTTGGGGTTCTGGGCCAGGAACTGCTCGAGGATGATCAAGGCCTGGTCGTACTCCTTATCGTTGAAGAGCTTGGTGGCCTGCTCGATGTAGGCCAGGGAGGCCTCATCCGTGATGACGGCATCTTTACTGATCTCCGGCTTCTTCAACTTGAGGACGACCTTGGGGTTCTTCTGGAGCTGGCTGACGAAGACCGTCGATGTCGTGGGGATGTATCCCTCGTAGCTCACGGTTATGTGCCAGGTGCCAGTGCCCAGGTTGATCATCGCCCATTCGCCGTTCTTGTTCGTCATCTCCACCCG
>CAYOZW010000236.1:4282-5110 GCA_964408495.1 uncultured Eubacteriales bacterium | reverse complement strand
GTTTCATGGTGATTGAATTGTATTAGGAAAGACGGGTTTTTTGAAGCAAAATTATCATTATCTATATTCACGCCTCCCAGGGTTTCATACGTCAGAAGGCACGGAAGTGTTTCAATCATCTTCCAGCTCCGAGCCGGGCCGGTTTCCGGACCGGTCTCCTGGCCTTTCCGGGTCCGTCTGGTCTGGCCGCGCATCCCATCGTTTCTTGTCTAATTTCAGGTCATGACTATAATAGAGTAGCCATGTGGAAACCGCTCATCCTTCTTCTTTTGGTTATCCTGATCGGGATGATCGGCTACCACCTTGTCGAAGGCTGGCCCTTCCTCGATTGTCTCTATATGACCGTGATCACGATATTTACAGTCGGCTTTCACGAGGTTGGGGACCTCTCTCCTCTCGGCCGCATCTTCACGATCTTCGTTATTTTCGGCGGCGCGGGGACGGCCATATTTGCCTTTACCAAGATAGGGGAAATCATCTATGAAGGCGGGATCAACCGGTTCTGGCGGAGAAGAAGCATGGAGAATAAACTCAAAAATCTCAAAAACCATTATATTATCTGCGGCCACGGCCGGATGGGCCGGATCGTCCGGGAAAAGCTCGAAGAAGAGAACCAGCCGTTCGTGGTCATCGATAGCAACCCAAAAAAATTAGTGGACCTTAAGGAAAGCCATGCGTGTTGTTTCATCGAAGGCGACGCCACCCAGGAAGAAGTCCTGCTTCAGGCCGGGATCAAGACGGCCAAAGGCTTCGTCGCCCTCCTCCCCACCGACCCCGACAACCTCTACCTCGTTATGACCGTGAAACTGCTCAATCCCTCGCTCTTCG
>CAYOZW010000236.1:0-4272 GCA_964408495.1 uncultured Eubacteriales bacterium | reverse complement strand
CCGGGCGATGACCGATGAAGCGGAGAAAAAGATCCTCCAGATCGGGGCCAACTTCGTCGTTTCCCCTTTCAGCGTGAGCGGGCTGAGGATCGCCCAGGCTTTGATCCGGCCGACAGTGGTGGATTTTGTCGACCTTATCATCCGGAGGGAAGAGCTCTCTCTCTTCATGGAGGAGTTCGTGGTCAAGAGGGACGCCAGGATCGACGGCCAGACGCTCAAGACCTGCGACCTCCGGCGCGAAGCCAATGTGATCGTCGTGGCCATCAAGAAGCCCGGAGAAGACATCGTTTTCAATCCCTCGCCGGATATCCAAATCGCGAGAGGCGATACCCTGCTTGTCCTCGGCTATAAGGATGCGATCACCAAGTTCGAAAAGAATTACCTTTGAAGAAGCCGGGTGGAACTTAGCAAATCATCCTTTTCAGTTCCCGACCTTTTCAAGCCTTTGACCTGAACGTTGCCGAAGGGATCCGAGGCCATTGTGAAAACAAAACTCCGAGTCAGGGTGATGCCGCTGCGGACGGGACTCAATTTGGCCAGCATCTTGCCGGAGACATCAACCAGCCAGCAATCCCGGGCGTTCCGGGTGATATCCCAGGTCCCTGCGACCAGTATATGGCCTTCTGGTGTTGCTGCGAGCCCGTCGATCATCGGGCGGAACTTAAAAATGGACTTCTTGTATTTCTCGATGACGGTCCCGAATCGATGCCACCAGCCTGGGTTTCTTTCCATCATGGACTGTTTCCGTTGCCCCCTCCAGCGATCGAGGTCCTTGTCCTTGACCTTCTCCGGCCCGGGAAGGTGGGTTTCGATTCTTCCCAGGGGCTTTCCGTTAAGGTCGATGGCTTCGAGCGCGGTGTCCAGTCCCTCGGAGAAAATGACGGTCTCGTCTCTCACCAGGCACCAGGAGAACACCGGAACAAATGGAAGGGGTGAGTCCGCGCCGTCGGGATTATAAGATATCCTCGTCGGGTGTTCGGTCGCCCTGATCTCGGCGATGATCTTTCCCTCGGCATCCAAACGGAGCAGTTTGATCGGGCTTTTGTAGAAGAAATAGTCTTTGTGCTGTTCCGGCTCTCCCAGGACGTGAAATTCCGCCAAAAAGCCACCGTCCGGCAGAGCGACAGCATCGGGGATGCCGAAAGACCCGGGCAGCTCAAGCTTCAAGATTCCGGCTAGCTCGCCGTTGAGCTCCAGGTATGTTATCCAGCGATGGCCGCGAAAATATTCAGTGAAAAAGAGCTTTCCGTCCCGGGTGAATCCGAATGAAACACTGTCCCGACGCTGGATTTCGCCCGGCCCCTGACCTTCTCCGCCCATCTTTCTGAGAAATCTCCCTTGGGGGGAATAGACCTTGATGAATGCATCCGATTCGTCATAGATGTAGATATTGCCGTCCGGGCCTTCCCGGATGTCCTGAGGGCTGGCCAGCTCCCCCTCCTGGCCGGGCGCCCCCAGGACGACAACCTCTTGGGCAGGCAGGTACATTGTCAATGCAAAAAAGACCAGCAGAATCTGGAATTTCTTCATCAGCACACCTCTCCTCATATTCTATCTCCAAACCGTCTCCCTTGTTAATGAGGGATTGAGACTGGGACTAGAAAACGGTCTCGTCAGCTTGGCTGCAATAGTTTGATATTCTAGAGCGAAGATTCCAGGGTGATCATAACCGGCTCGGGCTCTTCGTGATAGATGATCGGCCGGCGGCGATAGAAATAAAGGTTTTGACTGAGCTTCGAGGCGATGATGAGAGCTCCAAAAGTGACGAAAAAATTGAGGAAATAGCGAGGGTTGGCGAACAGGAAGCGCTCGAGCGAGCTGAGAAAAGAGACGTAGATCAAAAAGCCGAGCACATAAGGAATCCAGTAGACATGAACCTTGGCTTTGCCCGGGACAAACGTGCAGGTGAACGGTATTTTTGGAAAGCGCCAAAAAAGGGCTTCCTGGAGGAGTATCGAGGCCGCCAGTCCGAAGAGGCAATGGAGGAGAGCCCGTCTCCATCCCCAGAGGAATTGATAGAAGATCAGCATGAGAACAAAAAGCGGGAGGAGCGCTTCAAAAAAGATCGCCTTCCCGAGCCCGGCGAAATATTCTCTTCGCGGCGGCCGTTCGCTGATCTGAAAGATCCAGTTGGCTTCGAGAAATGCGGGGACATTCACAAGCGTCCTGATGCCAAGAAGCAGGAAAAAGGAAAGCACTAGGGGTATCGCGAGAATGGTCCGGCTGGAGACGGTCATCTGGCTGCGGAGGAGCTTGGTTGTTCCGAGCATAATCAGGACAAAGGCTGACGAAACCGCAAGATAGTTAAAGAGCCGTATCTTGTGGATCGTGCTCCGGGATAGCGTCTTGCCGAAGAAATGAAAGACGGCCCGTTGCGTTGGATGTCTCAAGATCACGGCGTCAAAGGCCCGGCAAAGAAGGTCTCTCGTTCTTTTGAGAATGGCCCTTCCTCTTTGGACCTCTTGGGACTTCTTGAGATGGCGGGCATAGCTAATGGCGGCAACCCCGAAAAAGGCCAGAACGCTCAAGAGCACGGCCCATAAGGCGTTTCGGCTTTGGGACGCGAAAAATGAATCCCTGTTCCCGAGCAGATACTCATACAGGCCGACAAACCATGTCGGCGGGAAGAGAGAGAGAAACCGGGCCTGGGATTCTTTCATGGCGGGGAAGTTGGAAAATGACTGGGGAATGGACACGGAAGCCGTCAAGGCGACGATTAGCAGGAAGACGATCGAGGTCAGGAGGACAAACCGGATGACCAGAGAAATTCTCCGATACATTCCGTGGCTGAGCAGACACATAAGTAATCCTTGGAGGAGGACGCAGAGAAAAAAGAGAAAAATATTGGCGGCCGATCCGGCAATGACATGGGCGGCCATGTAGCGGAAGAGGAATAGCACGGAATTTGACCGAAAGCGCGTCAGGTAGTAGGCAAAGACAAAAGAGGCCAGGGCGTGAGCGGCCACAGAATAGAGCCCGATGAACAGGAAAAACGAAGCGGATTTAGCCAAGAAGAGCGTTCTCAACCTGACGGGCAGGGGCATGAGGTTGAGGTAATCCCGACGGTCGGGGAAGATGACGTCCCATTCGACAACGGTGATGAAGCCCAGGAGGAGCATGAAAATCCAGAAAAAGTAGCATTTGTCAACCCAAGAGGGGCCCTCTTCCTCCAGAAAGGGGTACTTGAACAGGATCGCGTTGGCAATCTGCACGCCGAGAATCGCCAGAAAGGCCATCCCTCCGATGACCTTCTCTTTCATCTGGTCCTCGAAGTCGACGATGTCGTTCTGGAAGAAGCGGTGGAAAAAATGACGGGTGAGGACGGAGAACTGGCCGAATCGTGCCTCCAGAAACGCTCCTAAGGAATAAGGCCCGTTCATTTGCCTGATCTCAGTGAGCTTTGATTGTTTCGACGACCCGCTGGGCAATGGCCGCAGTATCCTCTTCGACGACCAGACCGCCGAAGATTTTCTCGAGAGACGGGACCTTCATCAGGTTCCTCAAGTTCTCGACCGAATCGTTGGCTACGATCCGGCCCCGGTGGATGATGATGACCCGGGTGCAGATCTTCTCCGTCACTTCGAGGACATGAGAGGAGTAGAGGATCATCTTCTTTTCCAGGGAGAGACGTTGGACGATATCCTTGACGACCATCCCGGTTGTGACGTCAAGCCCGGAGAGCGGCTCATCGAGGAGCAGGATGTCGGGGTCATGAAGGAGGGCGGCGGAGATCAAAACCTTTTGTTTCATCCCCTTTGAATAGGACGAGATCGGCGACATCATTTCTTTATCCAGGTCGAACAGGGTCATCAGGGTCTCTATCTTCTCCCGCAGCGGCGGCTCAGGAAGATGGCGAAGCCGGCCGACCATGAGAAGATACTCCTGAGCGCTCAGATGGGGGTAGATTTCAGATTGCTCGGGGACGTAGCCGACCTTCGCCTTATAGCCCGTCATGTCTTTCTTGATGTTCTTGCCGTCGAACAGGATCTCCCCCTCTGTCGGCTCCAGCAGACCCGCCAGCATCTTGATTGTCGTGGTTTTTCCGGCGCCGTTGGGTCCGAGGTAGCCGAGTATTTCCCCGGGCGTGATCACGACGTTGATATCTTTGACGACAGGGAAAATCGAGAACTTTTTAGTGATGCCCCTGAGTTCGAGCACGCCTAGTTCCACCTATTCGTCATACTCAGCAACATCGGAAATATTCCCTCGGTGCGAGAATTGAACGGAAAAAATCCCCCTGAAAGGCTGGGTCCGATCGGGCGAGGTTCAAGA
>CAYOZW010000235.1:0-5124 GCA_964408495.1 uncultured Eubacteriales bacterium | reverse complement strand
AAAAATCGGATGATATCTGTTCCAGCCTTTCGAGGAGAATCTGGCGGGAATATTTGAGCCCGATCATGGTCGCATAATTCAGTCCGATAATAGCCGTCTGACTTTCGGCCCCATCTACGATCACCTGAATGGAAACGGCTTTTCGGCCGGCGAGTTTCCTCCCCATTCCTTTGGGGATGATCAAAGCGAGAGAGGCTTCCCCCCTGTCAACATAGGCATCCACGTCATCGCTGCGATCAAGAACCGCCTCAATTTTAAAATAGCCGGATGAGGGGAAGCGGGCGATAAAATCCCGGCTGGCCAAAGAGGCGTCCAGGTCACAAAAGACGACCGGGATGTCCTTGATGTCCAGGTTGGCTGCGTAGCCAAGGAGGATGAGCTGGAGAACGGGCGAGAAGAAGACAATAAAAAACATCCGCCGGTCCCTCCGGAGCTGAATGAACTCCTTGCGGATGATGTGTCCCACCTTGCGCATTTTCTCTTCCTCGAAACTATCCTTTCTTAAGGGTTTTGCTCATCCGCAATGAGCTGAGAATCAGCGTGAAGACGGCGAAACCCGCCAGGATGGCCATCTCTCCGCCAAAAGCGCTGAGGCCGACTCCCTTGAGCATGATGCTTCGGAGGATGACCAGGAAATACCTCGCCGGGATGAGATAGGTCACGGCCTGGATGACGACAGGCATGTTGCGTATGGGGAAGATAAACCCGGAGAGGATGAAAGTCGGCAGCATAGTCGTAATGACGGCCAGCATGAAGGCCACCTGCTGGGTGGAAGCGATCGTCGAGATCAACAGCCCGAGTCCCAGGCCGCAGACCAGGAAAAACAGGATTCCGGTCAGCAGCCAGGCATAGTTGCCTTTTATCGAGACATCGAAGAGGAGGTCGCCGAAGAGGAGGACAGAATGAGCTGAAATGAGCGAGATGAGGGCATATGGGATGATCTTGCCGATGATCAGCTCGTGCGGCCGAAGGGGAGAGACGATGATCTGCTCGATCGAGCCCCGCTCGATCTCGCGGACGACCGAGAAGGCGGTGGAGATGACCACGGTGATCATCAGGACAAAGGCCATCAGGCCGGGGATAAGAAAGCGGACGCTTTTGAGCTCGGGATTGAACCAGACCCGAGGCCGGAGTTCTACAGGGACAGAGAGCTCTCCTCCTCCCCGTGCCTCGATAGCCTCGATGACGAGTCGATTCGAATAGCTTTGGACGATGGCGTTGACATAGCCTACTGCGGTGCCGGCGATCCCGGTTTCCTCCCCATCGATAATAACCTGAACCGAAGCTTCTCTCCCGGCAATCAGGGAACGGGAGAAATCCCAGGGGACGACGAAGGCGATCTGGATATCGCCTTTTTCCATGAGTTCGTCTATCTGCCTCTGGTCGGTCAGGTCATATTTGAGGTCGAAGTATTCGGTATGCCGGAACCCGTCCAGGAAATCGCGGCTTCGTTGACTCTTCTCCTGATCGACCACCGCCAGGGAAAGGTGTTTGACATCAAAGTTCAGCGCATAGCCGTACATGATGAGGAGAAAGGCCGGAAGCACCAGCAGAAGGCCGAGCGAGCGCTTGTCGCGGACAATCTGCCGGAATTCCTTCTTAACCACCGGTTTGATACGTTCGAAAGTGCCCACGTTGTTATTCCCTCTTCCCTTGGGGCGGCCTTCTCTGGGCGCTCTCCCCGATGATGTGGATGAAGACGTCTTCCAGCGTGGGAAGAGCATACCGGTCCTTGAGTTCACGGGGGCTTCCTCCGGCGACGATCGCTCCCGCATGCATAAGCATGATCCGATGGCAGTATTCCGCTTCTTCGAGATAATGGGTGGTCACAAAGACGGTCACACCCTTCTCAGAAAGGTCAGAGACGAGGCCCCAGAAGCGCCGGCGCGAGACAGGATCCACCCCGCCCGTAGGCTCGTCCAGGAAAACGATCTCGGGATCGTGGAGGAGAGCGCAGCCCAGGGCCAGGCGCTGCTTCCAGCCACCCGCCAGCTCCGCGGTCAGGGAATGCTCTCTTCCCCGAAGGCCGGCCATCTCCAGAACCCAGGGAATCTTCGAACGGATCCGGCTCCGACTCAACCCGTAAGCTCCGCCGAAAAAGCGGATATTCTCTTCAGGCGTGAGATCCTTGTAGAGGGAGAATTTTTGCGACATGTAGCCAATCCGGCGCTTGGCCAATTCCGGCTGTTTGGCGATATCGTATCCCCCGACAGACGCATTCCCTGATGTGGGTCTGAGCAGCCCGCAGAGCATCCGGATCGTGGTCGACTTGCCGGCCCCGTTGGCTCCCAAGAAGCCGAAGATCTCTCCTTCAAAGACTTGGAAAGAGACCGAGTTCACGGCCACGAAATCGCCGAACTTTTTGGTCAAAAAGGAGACTACGATAGAAGGCGGGTTCATGGTCTCGCCTCAACAGGCCGGGTCAGCGAAATAAAAACGTTCTCCAGGGACGGGGGGATCCGCCGCCAGCGCTCGAGGGTGATCCCGTTCTCTCGAAGGCGACGTTCGACTCCCGGCCAGGCCAGGTTCAAGTCGCTGATGATGAGGTTGAGCCTATCTCCAAGGACCTGGACCTCCAAGACCTCGGGCATCCCTCTGAGGACAGCGGCGGCCTGCCGGGGGCGAGCGCAAACGGCCTCGATGACCGGCTGCTTCAGCAGAGCTTTAACGTTCGCCGGACTATCGGCCACGACCAACGTGCCTTGGTTCATCAGAGCGACCCGGTTTGCCCGCTCGGCCTCGTCCAGGTAAGGGGTCGTCATCAGGATGGTGATTCCAGTCTTGAGAAGTCCTTGCAGGATCTCCCAGAATTCACGCCGGGAAATGACGTCCACCCCGGTGGTCGGTTCGTCCAGAAGAAGAAGTCCAGGTCGATGGATGAGCGTACAGGCCAGGGCCAGTTTCTGCTTCATCCCCCCGGAGAGCTTCTCGGCCAGGCGCCTGCGGAAGGGCGTAAGCCGCGTAAAGGACAGAAGCTCTTCCCGCCGCTCTCGATAGCGCCGCAGTTCGTGGATCTCGGCAATAAACTCGATGTTTTCGTCGACGGTCAGGTCGCCGTAAAGGGTGAAGCTTTGGGACATATAGCCAATCTGGGGCTTGATGAGGGAGATCTCGCGCTCGAGGTCGTAGCCGAACAGCCGGGCAGTTCCAGAGGTCGGCCGGATGATACCGCTCAGCATCCGGACGGTGGTCGTCTTGCCCGCCCCGTCGGGGCCGACAAGGCAAAGCATTTCCCCCTTTTCCAGGATCAGGTCAAGACTGGAAACGGCCGCCCGGCCGGCGAAGGATTTGCTGAGGCCCCGCGTTTCAACCGCTCTCGGGGTCATGCGGCGGCCCCTTATTGTCCGGACGCCGGGAGGACGGGAATGGAGGCATCGGCTGGCATCCCCGGCTTGAGGATGCCATCGGGATTAGGGATCTGGATCTTGACCCGATAGACGAGCTTCACGCGTTCCTCCTGCGTTTGAACATTTTTAGGAGTGAACTCCGCTTCAGGTGAGATGAAAATGACAGTGCCGTTGAAAACACGGTCCGGGTGAGAATCGATCCGGACGCCGGACCGCTGACCCAGCCGAACCCGGCCGAGGTCGATCTCTTTGACATAGATGTTGAGACGGACATTATCGAGGTCTGCGATGGTCAGGAGCGTTATCCCCGGGCCGACGAATTCCCCCGGCTCCCTGGCCTTATGAGTGACGATCCCCGCGGTGGGAGAGATAATGGTTGCATCGGTGATGGTCTTTTTGAGGAGGTCACGGCCCGCTTCTGCTTGAGCTAAACGGGCTTGTGCGGCTTTAACTTCTTCCGGACGGGAAAGCTTCCGGACCTTCTGGAGAGCCTGCTGTGCGGCGGCGTGCTGGGCCTCCGCGACCTTGAACCGTGTCTCAGTATCCTGAAGCATCTTCAGGGTGGCGCTTTCCTTGGCATACAGGTTCTTGATGCGCTCTAGGTCTTCGGAGGCCAGCTTGAAGGTGGCCTCGGCCTGCTTGGCCGCCTCCTCGACCTGACGGATATCCTCCACCCGGGCACCCTTGAGAAGGAGATCGAGCTGCGACCCGGCCAGGTCGACGGCGGCCTCGGCCTGCCGGAGCTGAATCGCCAAAGAAGAGCTGTCGATGATGGCCAGTGTGTCCCCCGCTCGGACTCGGCTGCCTTCCTCGATAAAGATTTTTTCTATTTGCCCGCTTGTCTTAGCGGCGACGCTGACTTCAACCGCCTCGATAGTCCCCGAGGCGATGATCGTTCCGTCCTCATCGCTCGCGCGGCAGCCCTGGAAGAGAAACCCCGTTGTGATCATGGAAGCGCCAATGAAGACGGCCAGCCATGCGGTCTTCTTGCTCATCCCTGTCTCCTTTCTATTTCTGCCCGGCCTCCGAGACTCAGGTGAGATAGTGAAACAGGGCCTTGAGGATGTCAAGGTCCTAAGGGCAAAGAAGGTTACGAAGAATATTCACCTGAGCCTCCCGGTTGATTGACTCTTGGCATTTTTATCATTATTCTATTTACAGAATTCAAAAAAGGATCATAAGCTTGGATGACGATAGGGCCTTTTTTCTTTTTGAAAAATTCTATCTTAAAAAAGGAGGGAGATAATGAGAAAAATCCAAGTTCTAGTCATCGCTGGATTTTCGCTGTTTCTACTATGTGTGAATCCGCTTTCCGCCCAGGTTGGATTGAAAGGTGGGATCAATATTTCCACGTTGAGCCAAAAAGGTGCCGATCTGGTTTCTGTGTCATGGGAACCTGCAATCGGGTTTACTGTGGGGGCTTGCTATACTATTGACGTCAATGAATATTTGGCTTTTCAACCGGAGCTCTACTACTCAAAAAAAGGCGGAAAGCTGGAGGGGAGTATTCTCGGCGTCCTGGCATCAAAGTCTCTTGCCATCCATTATCTGGAACTTCCGTTGCTCCTAAAGCTCAAATTCCCCACACAGGGCAGCATAAATCCCAACTTATTTGTTGGTCCTTATATATCGCTCAAAGTCAGCGACAAGGGTGAAATCAAAGTTTTGGGTATAGAACTCGAGGAGGAATTGATAAAAGTCAAAGACTCCGACTTTGGCCTTGTGTTTGGCGGGGAGATCGACTTTAAAGTCAGCAGCGCCATGGTTATCCTTGATA
>CAYOZW010000234.1:0-5177 GCA_964408495.1 uncultured Eubacteriales bacterium | reverse complement strand
GCCGCATGGATGACCTGATCTTCCAGGACACTTTTGAATTCCAATTCATCCAAATAGGGAGAAGGCTTTGCCTGAACGGATTGGAGGACCTTCTCGAGGGCCGGATGATTGTTTCCGGAAAATTCTTTTTCCAGGATGGATTTGAGCTCTTGGGCATAGAAATCGTACGCTGAACTCTTCAACCGCCATTCCCCGTTTTTCAGCCTTTCCAGGGCTTGGATCAGGATCTTCTGAAGGCTTTCCCTTTTCTCCAAATGCCCGGCGATGTCATAAAGCCGCAACGCGGCCAGTAATCCGTAAGGATGGCCGACCTGGTTGCGGAATTGCCCGTATTTGTTCAGCAGTTCTCCGTAGGCCTGGAAGGCTTCCTCAAAACGGGATGAAGCGAACAAGCAGCGTCCATAGCCCTCAAAAGCAAGAGCCTGAAGGTCACGATGGGGTGTGGAGCCGAGACAGTGGCGGTACAGCCTAGCGGCCTGCTCGTGGTCCTTTTGGGCGAATTCGAGATACTCGGCGCGCTGATAGAGAGTGGAGAATTCAGGGTCATACCGAAGCCATTGCCAGCGGTCATAGGGGGTCTCCTCGCCTCCGACCTCAGGGAATAGGATCCGGAAGTCGGCGTCCAGCAGAAATACTTTCTCGCCCGCCAGCACAGTGGGAATCCCGAGCTTTTCGAGTTGCTCTCCTTGAGAGGTAAAAGGAGCGAAATTTCCGGGGGCGAGAACACGGTCTTCGTAGTTCTGGAGAGCGCTCTCGATGGAATCAATCGCCGTTTCCCCCGAGATCCACAGCTGGGATTCGATGGCCTTCCGGAAGGCCTCGCGTCTGGTCGAAAATGCGCTCCAGCTGAGGTAGCTCACGATCAGGGAGGGGATGAGGATACCGACCAGAAACAGAGAGCTGAACTTGCGCCGCGCCCATATCTCCCGAGCGATATTTTTCATGTGGGGGTCACCCGGCCAGAGAAAACTCTCTGTTGAGGATTATATTAAATTGAGATCACGAATTGTCAACAAAATGTAAAATAATGTCACCAAATGTCAATTCACTACGGTTGGAAATCAGCCCATTGCCAGATGGGAAATAGTCTGATATACCGCTGGCAGATACGGCTGAAGGCCGGATATGCGGTTTTTGCAGATGACTTGGAAGCGGTTCAAGACATTTTATTTTGCCTTGACCCGGCCGAGGAACCCGCCGATTTTCGCCGCTACCGGGCTCGCCCCCCTGTCGGTGTTGGACATGACGGCAACGATATAGGCGGAGTCCAGGAAAATGTCGAGGTTGGAGTTGATGCCGGGGAACCCGCCGCCGTGGCCGACGACTTTGCCCGCCGCCCCCGTGGCGACGCTGAACCCAAACCCATAGTTCGCTCCTAGATGGTCCGTCCACATTTCCTTCAGGGATTCCTTGGAGACGTATTTCCCGCCAAGGAGAGCGAGGGCGAATTTGTGGAGGTCCTTGACCGTGGAGAATCCTCCCCCGGCTGGCCCGCCCTTGATGACGTGCTTGTAGAGGTTGTTCTGCCAGCCGTAGGGGCTTTTCGGGTCGGGGCTGTAGCCGATAGCCAGGTTCTCGACAGGATAGTCCATTTCATAGCAGTCGCTGTTGATCATCCCGGCCGGCTCATAGATGACCTTGCGGATGTGCTCGAAATAGTCCTCGCCGGTGGCTTTTTCGATGACGACACCCAACAGAAACATCCCGGTGTTGCTATACTGGAATCGTTTGCCCGGCTCGAAGGACGGCCGGTCGTCTTTTATCAGGGGTTTATAGTCGTCGAGCTTGCGGAAAAGGGCCCGGGAGCTCTTGTCGTAGGCGTCGTTGAAGTAGCTTCCCAGCCCGGAGGAATGGGTCAGCAGATGGCGGATCGTGATCTTGTCCGTGACCTCCTTAGGAAGCCAGGTTTCGTCGATATACTTACTGATCGGGTCGTCGAGAGAGAGCTTCCCCTTTTCGGCCAACCGAACGACGGCCGTGGAGGTGAACATCTTGTTCATCGACCCGAGGTTGAACTTGGTGTCGATGTTGATGGGCACGTGAAAGGCTTTGCTCGCTTCGCCGGCGGCCATGGTCAGGAGGATTTTGTCGCCCTTGGCGACGAGCAAGGTCCCGGAGAACATGCCTTTGGCGACGAGTTTATCCATAAAGGCCTTGGTCTCGGCGAGGAACTGTTCCTTGGTAAGCGGCGGCTCTTTCAAGTCGGCCGGCGGGCGGGCCGGGCTGAAACCGGCGCCTCCGATGAGATATTCGGGCGCGTCGGTGAAACGGAGGGTGATGCCCCGGTAGCTGTCATAGTTCCGGTCCTTGACGATGACGATGGTCTGGCCCTTGCGATCGGGGACATAGGTGCGAATCCCGGTAAAATCGACTCCTCCCGTCTCCTGGAACAGCCCCAGGAAAACTTCGATATGTCCCTCCATCGGGACGGCGTTCCGGAATCGTTCGGTGCAGTGGGTGGTGAGGAAATGACGGATTTTTCCCGGTTCTCCCGAGTTCAGCGTGTTGATGAGGGCCTGGATGCGCTCGCCCCTCACTCCTTCCGGTAGGGCCCGGCTGTCACTGTAAGTTTCAGCCGGCGTCTGCGTCCAACCGGCTTGGACGATGAACAAGCATATTGTTAGAGCGATAAAGAGCTTGCTTCTCACGCTATCCTCCTCACTTCTTTTCCTTGATCCGGGTCAGGCGCAGTGTTTCGCCGTCGCGGAGATGACCGTTAATCTCATATTCTTTCCCCTCTTTGTCAAGCACGAATTCGATCTGGATCTCGCTGTCGTCCTCGGGGACGAAATAGGTCGGGCTCAGCGGGATCATCTTGATCTTCCTGCCCTGGGCCCGGACATAGAGTTGGCCGTTCTCTAGGACGATTTCTCCCTGGGTATAGCGGCCTACGTATTTCTTCAAGACCGTTTCCTCGACCGCTGCCGGCTCCATCTTGGCCTTGAGGTCATTCAGAGCCCATTGGAGACCGGCTTTGGCCTCATCGTCCGCCGCCTTCTTGACCAGCTTTTCCAGGGCGACGGTCCGGGCCTTCTCCAGGGCCTTGTCCCTTTCGACAGCGATATCGGGGGCGACGCCCGTTCCCTCCCAGTTCGTCTTGCTGATGGGATTGACCGCCCGGCCGGTCGGCACCCAGACCAGGAAGCTGTCGTTCACGATCTGCGTCCCTCCGGGGTGGGCGCCGCCGCCGGTCGTCTCGCCGATGATCGTGGCCCTCTTTAGGTTCTTCATGTTGTAGGTGAATTCCTCGGCCGCGGAGAAAGTCCTCTGGCTTGTCAGGATGTAGAGGTCGGTGTCGAACATCGGCCTCCCGGGGACAAAGTGAAAACTCCAGAACTGTTCCAGGGCGTCCTGGCCGCGGTTCTCGAAGCTGTTGAGATGAGTGCGTTCCTTGAGAAAATAGCTGCTGATGAGCTGGATCATCTCCGGACTGCCGCCGCCGTTGCGGCGGAGGTCGATGATGACGGCATCGGCGTTGGCCAGGAAATTCATTGCCGCGATTCCCGTTTCGGCTGCCTCCCTCTGCCCGGAGAACCCCCTAAGGTCGAGGAAGCCGATATTTCCGTCCAAGAGCTTGAGTTCCTGGAAACCGAAGTTCCTCTTCCGTGCCTCCCTGAGTGCCCGCTGCCTTTCTTTCTCCCTCTCCTCGGCGCTCTGGCCTTCCCGGGCCCGGATCCGCTTCACGATCTCCGGGCCATAGATAACCCGGATATGCCTGTCATTGCTCACGCTCCGGAGGTCCTCGGTGAGGGTGCGGACAAAGGCTTGGACATCGACGAGTTGGTCATACGCGCCTTCCTGAAGCTTTTTGGCGAGCAGCGCGTCCATTTCTTTGGCTTTATCAGGGAAGATATATAGTTTTTGAAGGAGCTCTCCTACGCCCTTGACCACCTCGGCCCGCATCTTGGCGTCAAGATCAGGAGGCCGGTTCGCTTCCTCCTGTGCCGGGGCGGAAGAGGGGAACGCCGACAAGGCAAAAAACAGGATGAAAAGGATGGCGATGAAGATCGCAACCGCCTTCTTAAGATCGACCATGCTGAACCTCCCATACTCATCATTCAGTATATATATACGTAAGTTCTTACGTTTAAGTTCCAAAAAAAAACGACCTAACTCAAGTCCAATTTCATCGAAAATCCGAACTTCGCCCGGGCGTATTTGCCGGAGGCCGCCACCTCATTCGGGGCGGCTCTGAACCCCAGCTTACGATAGAGGCCGACCGCGGCCCGCAGCCGGTTGTCCGTCATGAGAACGAGCTTCTTCGCGCCCTTTTCCCTTGCCCGGGCGATGGCCGCTTCCGCCAGCAGGCGGCCGGCCTGTTTCCCTTGGGCGCTCGGCATAACGGCCATTTTGGCGATCTCGTAGGTCTTGTCGTCCCGCTTCAAAAGGGCGGCCGTGCCGACGATTTTGCCCTTCAGGCGCGCAAAGATAATGGCCCCCCCGGGGGCGATGATCTCCTCTTCGGGATGACGGAGGAGCCGGTCGTCGTCCTCCTCGATTGTGAAGTGTTCCTTCAGCCATTCCTCATTGAGCTTCCGGAAGACCTCCCTGTACTCCGGGGAGAAATCGATAATCTCCACCGCCTTCGCTTGTATCTCTTTGATTTTCCTGATGATCCGGCTACCCATCTCCTCCCTATCGAGTTCCGCTTCGATTTTCTGGATGGCTTCCAGCATGTCCGTTCCGGCGCTGTCGAATAATTCTGAGACTGCGGCCAGGAAGCAGTTCCAAACGGGAGTGAGCTCGGCCGCGAGTTCCTTTCCTTCGGGTGTAAGAATCAGCCGTCTCTTCCTGCGGTCCACTTTATCTTGGAAAGAATGGACGAGTCCTTTCTTGACCAGCATTTGGGCTGTCTGGATGACGGCCGGATGGGAAACCTTAAGCGCGTTGGCAATCTCCTGGATGGAGAGGGGGGAGGACTCCGTGGAGAGGAGGTAAAACAGGGTGAACCAGCGGGGCTCGAAATCGAGGCCGAGGTAGCGGTAGGCTTCACTGCCGCCGCGGAGAAGCCGGTCGGTCAGCCCCTTCATCCGGCTGGCGACAGCGAGATAGCCGAGTTCTTTGAGAAAATCCATGTTTTATTAATTACGTAAGCACTTTCATATTTATCACTAATCTGGCCTCTTGTCAATTCTTTTTGAAGCCTTTAGCCCGGCCAGAAAATTAAAAACGACCCT
>CAYOZW010000233.1:0-5200 GCA_964408495.1 uncultured Eubacteriales bacterium | reverse complement strand
TTTTGGATCAGGGTATCCTTTTCGTTCTCGCAGCTGTCATAGACGAGGTTTTCGAATACCTTCAGGTCCGCCATTTTCTGATCAAAGGCCTCCTTGCCGTCGGGCAAAAAGTCATCCCTTTTCCTATCCGACTCCCGGATGGCGTTTTCGACGAACACCTGGAGAGAGCCAAGAGTGTCTTTGATAGTCCTTTTCACGGTTGGCGGAACGGAGCCAAGGCCGAGATACTTGTTGAGCTCATAGGCCGCTATCTCATAATTGTAACTGTCGGGAATAGGCACAGGCCTGGGGCGGTTGATGTACTTGAATTGGGCCCAGCGGGTGATGCCGCTGGATTCCAGTCTGACCTTCCAGGGATCCGTCCGGCCGGGCGCCCCGGGGATGACCACCTGAGGTGTGGATATCCTGAGGTACTCTTCGAGCTCGTCAGGAGTTTCTAGGCCTTCACTTGTCTGGCGCTCTTCAGAGCTCTGTCCCGCCGGTTCTGCTGAGCCGGCATAAAAATCAAAGATCCCGTCTTCGATGAGCAGGGCATAGAGGATGCCTCCTATATCTGAATAGCCGATGCCGGTATCGATCATCCAGATTTTGTTTTCAAACCGGGCGACGGCGTCCTCTTGAAGAACGATCGGACTCCCCTCTCCGGACCCGAGGAAGTTATGGCCGACGACCATCTTGCCGGCCCCGAGGTTAGCCAGAATTTTGTCGATTTCGGCTTGGGAAGTGATATCATCCTGTCGGTACCAGAGCGGGCTCTGGGGATTGTAAACCAGCCTCGGTATCAGCGGCTGCCCGGCCAGCCGGGGATTTGTCGGATGCAAGGCATAGGCCCCCAGCTCCAGCCTGACGACCTCATTGATATCCTTGATCTTCCAGCTCGAATATTGGAGGTTGATGCCGCCGTGGACGAAGATGATATCGTTGATCTTGATAACGCTATTCTTCCAGAGAAGCCATTTTCCATATGTCTGGTTGAAATTGTTGATATAGGCGAGCGCGGCTTCGGGATCATTCCGCTGCCGGATTTTTTTAAGGACCCCATCCCAGAAGCTGAGCAGATCCGGTTTCTCGTCGAAGTCCCCGCCCTGGGCCTTAACCCGGGAAATGCAATCCTTCTCCCTGGCCTTCCTGAAGTCTTCGGGAAGGAAAGAGACGAATTGCTTTACGGACACATAATCCGGATAGCCCAGCGAGATTCCCGTGATCGTTGCCTCTTCATGGTTCCCGAGAAGGACGTGGACCTTTCCGCCGGCGGCCTCGGCCTCTTTTTCGAGGCGCATCAGCAGATCAAATATTTCTTTGGCCTTGTCCCCCCGGTCCATGATATCACCGGTCTGGACGAAATGAGTTTTTCCCCCGATCCAATGAAGATTGTCGTCAACTAGACCGACCTTCGGGTTCTTGAGGATCAAGATGAAGTTGTCGTAATCCCCGTGGAGGTCGCCGACGGCGATGATCTTTCCCACTCCGGTCCATTCGCAGGGGATCTGGGCAGCGGGGGAAGAGCGCAAGAAGGCGAGAAGGAGAAGGCTCGCGCAGCTGAGCATTCTTTTATGGAAATTTCTTTTTTGCGCCATGTCCTTTTCTATTATATGATACTCGAATCTCCTCCGTTTTTCACGCAGAATCTCCCGGGCTCAGGGGGCATCAACACTTTCTGATAAGCACTATGAGGAGGCCGCGGCTTATCGGCGAGTACTATCAATTTGAGCTCGTTCTGGAAAACGAGCACAAGATAATGTTTCCATTATCCGGGACAGAACGAGGGGCGGTGTTTGACGTCCGCTGGATTCCGGCATAGAATGAATGTTCATCCGGCCACTCCAGTAGTGCCTAGCGAAATAAGATGAAAACGACTAAGTACTCTTTCCAGAAGATCGCCTTCATCGGGAATTACATCCCCAGGCGGTGTGGCATTGCGACGTTCATGACGGACCTGTGCGAGTCGGTTACCCGGGAGGTGCCGGACATCCATTGCGTGGCGGCGGCGATGAACGACACGCCCGAAGGGTACGCCTACCCGGATCAGGTGAGGTTCGAAATCGCCCAGAACGACGTGGAGCAATACCGGGAGCTCGCCGACTTCCTGAACATGGGCCAGATCGACCTTGCCTGTATCCAGCACGAATACGGCATCTTCGGAGGGTCGGCAGGCAGTCACCTCCTGGTGGCTGTACGCAGGCTGCGAATGCCGATCGTGACCACGTTGCACACCGTCCTCAAGCAGCCGGACGAGGCGCAGAAGCAGGTGCTGACCGAGCTGTGCGGACTTTCGGAACGTGTCGTCGTGATGAGCCAGCGGTCGGCGGCATTCCTGGAGGGAATCTACGGCGTTCCGGCAGAGAGGATCGACCTGATTCACCACGGCATACCGGACATGCCGTTCGTGGACCCGAACTATTATAAGGACCTGTTCGGTGTTGAGGGACGGCGCGTAATACTCACTTTCGGTCTCCTCTCGCCGAACAAGGGCATCGAGTTCATGATCAACGCGCTACCGGACATTGTTCGACGGTTCCCGGACGCGGTCTATCTGGTGCTTGGAGTCACCCACCCGAATGTGAAGCGTGAGAAGGGCGAGGAGTACCGACTCATGCTTCAGCGCCTGGCGCGTAAAATCGGAGTTGCCGACCACGTCGTCTTTCACAACCGGTACGTCGAAATCGACGAATTGTGCCGGTTTCTTGGAGCAGCGGACCTATATGTCACTCCCTACACTGTCGCCGAACAGTCGGTGTCGGGCACGCTGGCCTACTCGCTGGGCACGGGCAAGGCGATCGTTTCCACGCCATACTGGTACGCCGAGGAACTGCTCGATGGTGGCCGGGGCCGGCTGGTACCGTTCCGGGACTCGAGCGCGCTGGCGGCTGCCGCCATCGAGCTGCTGGAGAAAGAGGCCGAGCGTCATGCCATGCGCAAGCGGGCATATTCATTCGGACGCATGATGGTCTGGAAAGAGGTGGCCCGGCAGTACCTCCAGACGTTCGAACGGGCGTCACAGGAACGGCTCATTTCCCATGCTCGACCCAGCCTGGTGTGCCAGGTCGACCCGCTGGAAATCGAGCTGCCGAAGCTTAACCTCAGCCACATGCTGACGCTCACCGATGATACCGGCATTCTGCAGCACGCGCGACGGACTGTGCCAAATCTCTCCGAAGGATACAGCACCGACGACAATGCGCGTGCCCTGATCGCGGTATTGCGCGCTCAACACATCGACGAGGACAGCGAACCGTTGCGCCGATTAGTGACCCGCTATCTTTCTTTCATCGACTACTCACTCAACCGAGAAAACGGCCGGTTCCGTAATTATCTTGGGTACGACCGGCGCTGGGTGGAGGCGGCGGGGGCTGAGGACGTGCACGGCCGTGCACTCTGGAGCCTGGGTTCGGTGGTCGGAGCTTCTAAGGACGATGGGATCGTAGCCCTGGCGATGAACCTGTTTGAGGCCGGGCTTCCCGCTGTTGAGATTTTCTCCAGCCCGAGGGCCTGGGCGTTCTCGCTCATGGGAATCTGCTCGTTCATTAAGCGGTTCCCGGGCGCCAGCGAAGCGAGGCGCTTCCGCGACAGCCTTGCCGCCCAGCTTCTGCGGCTGTACAAGGAAAATAGCCATGATGACTGGCCCTGGTTTGAGCAGTCTTTGGCCTACGAGAATGCCCGGCTGAGCCAGGCCCTGTTGCGTGCCGGTGCAGAGATAGAGAATCAGGAGATGGCTGATGCCGGGTTGAAATCGCTGGCCTGGCTGGTTCAGGTTCAAACCGCGCCGGAAGGACACTTCGTGCCGATTGCCCATGTGGGCTGGGACCGGGGCGCAGACCGCGTCCGGTTCGACCAGCAGCCGGTTGAGGCCCAGGGTACGATCGAGGCGTGTTTCCGGGCTTACCGCGTGACCGGCGAGCGGCGCTGGCGGGAATGGATGGCCTGCGCGTTTGAATGGTTCCTGGGCAGGAATGACCTCGGATTACCGCTTTACGACTATGCCACCGGCGGGTGCCACGACGGGCTCCACCCGGAAGGAGTTAACGCGAACGAAGGCGCGGAATCGACCTTGGCCCTGATTTGCTCGCTGCTGACAATGCGCGTCGTCGCCACAATGAGTGAGGATGGAAGCACATGATGGACAATCGTTCCCCGGAACATTCGCTATTCACCCGGAACCCGCGCAATCCGTTGCTGACGGCTGCAGACTGGCCCCACACCGTTAACGCGGTGTTCAATCCGGGCTCAGTCCGGCTCAAGGACGGCTCCACGTTGCTGCTCTGTCGTGTCGAAGACCGGCGCGGGATTTCGAACCTGTGGGCAGCGCGCTCCAGCAACGGCGTGGACAATTGGGAGATCGACCCGAAACCGACGCTGGCACCCCAGCCCGACAAGAATCCCGAGGAAGTCTGGGGGGTAGAGGATCCGCGGATCGTCTGGCTCGAGGAACTCGGCAAGTACGCCATCACCTACACCGCCTACTCGCAGTCAGGACCGGCGGTTTCGATGGCGCTGACCGAGGACTTCCGCGCCTTTGAGCGGCTGGGGCTGGTGATGGCGCCGGAAGACAAGGACGCGGCGCTCGTGCCCCGGCGCTACCGGGGCTGCTGGCTGATGATTCACAGGCCGGTTACCGGACGCGGTGCCGCCGACATCTGGATGGCGGAATCGCCCGACCTGCAGCACTGGGGTAAGCACCGGCTTCTGCTGGCGGCACGCCGCGGCGCCTGGTGGGACGCGAACAAGATCGGTCTTTCCACGCCGCTGATTGAAACCAAGCGCGGCTGGCTGATGCTTTACCATGGCGTCCGGACGACTGCGGCAGGGTCGCTGTACCGGTTGGGAGTCGCGCTCCTTGACCTGGCTGACCCGCGCCGGTGTTTGATGCGCAGTAACGAATGGATTTTCGGACCGCTCGAGGCCTACGAACGGCAAGGCGACGTGGCCGACGTGGTATTTCCGTGCGGTTTCACCATCGGCGACGACGGGGATACATTGAATATCTACTATGGTGCAGCCGACACCTGCATCGGCCTGGCGACCGGCCGCATCTCTGAAATCCTGAGCTGGCTCGATACCCACGGCGAAGGTGGGTCTGCGCACAGCCCTATAATCTAGGCCAAGCTCCCGAAATACTTCGGCCCCAATAGCCGCAACTCCGAGACCTGGATCTCCCTGAATTCCTTGTTTTTAGCGCTTATTGCTTCTCTTGGGACTTACT
>CAYOZW010000232.1:4556-5241 GCA_964408495.1 uncultured Eubacteriales bacterium | reverse complement strand
CCGACCCGCCGGGGCTGTCCACGCGAATTACGATCGCCGCAACGGAGCGGTCCTCCCTGGCCCTCCGGATGGCCCGGGAGAGCGTCCGGCTGCCGATCGTGCCATAAGGCCTTTCTCCGCCGACGATCGCTCCCGCGGCATAGATGACGGCGAGCTTCCTGCCGGTCTCCAGACCGAGGGAGGCCGGGCTGACCCTGAGGTATTCAGAGAGGGACGTACGGTGGAGCTCCCGGCCCTCCTCTCGGAAGAGCTTCTCCAGTTCGTCCTCGTAGAGAAGTTCGTCCACCAGCCCGGCGTCGAGCGCCTGCTCACCTTGGTAGAGGCCCAGGTCGATGATCGCCCTGACCTCGTCCTCGCTCTTATTTCTGGCCTCGGCAACAGCTCGGACGTATTCGGAGAAAATATCTCGATAGATGGCCTCAAGCATCACCTTGTGGGCTTCGGTGAAGCCCTTCTCCATAAACATATTGTAGGCCGTCTTGAACTCTTCAACGTGTTCAAACTGGGCCTCGATGCCCAATTCGTCCAGCCCTTTCTTGAAAAAAGGGACCCAGCCGCCGATCCCGTTGACACCCAGCCAGCCGAGGGGGTGGAGGACGATCCGGTCGCAGGCCGTTGCCAGGTAATACTCCTTGTCGAATTCGGGGGCCTCCTCGATGTAGGCATAGACCTTTTTTCCCGAGGC
>CAYOZW010000232.1:0-4546 GCA_964408495.1 uncultured Eubacteriales bacterium | reverse complement strand
GATGGCAGCCCGGACCTCGCTGATCTTGGCCCAATCGCATTCTAGGTGACCGAGACGGAGGAGGACGGAGCGGATGCGCTCGTCCGCTTTCGCTTTGCGGAAGCTTTCCCAGATGTCGCGGACGGAGACGGGTTTTCCGAGGAAAAAGCTGGTCATGAAATCAGGCGCGGAGAACTCTGGAAAGGGACCGGCCAGGTCGATGTCGAGATATGAGCCGGCCTTGATTGTGGGCGGCCGGCCGATTTCGCTGTAGAGGAAAGCCAGGACTGTAGCGGTCACCAGGACCGTAAAAAACAGGAATATCAAGAGGACATATCGGCCCTTCTTCATCTCGTCTCCTTCTCCCAATTACGGGTTTCTGGGCGATAGGTTTGCGCCCGTGGTCGCTTCCAATATATCAGAAAAAGAGGAGCCGCGGATAGGGCTTGATTTCTTAAAATGGATATGAAAGAATGATTCGGCTTTCGCCGTCATCCTCCCCACGCCTGGGGGGAGCGACTAGGGCGAGAGCGCAAGGAGGTCTTCTTATATGTCTGCTGCAAAGCTTTATGTAGGCAACCTCAACTACAGGACCACAGAGGACAAACTGAAAGAGCTCTTTTCCCAGTACGGAGAGGTGACTTCAGTCAACATCCTCCAAGGGCGCGGCTTTGGGTTCGTGGAGATGGGCACTGCGGAAGGCGCCCAGGACGCCAAAGCGAAATTGAACGGCACGGAATTCGACGGCCGGAAAATCATCGTCAACGACGCTCGTCCGAAGACAGAAAGGGGCGGGCGCGGCGGCGGCGAGCGGAGAGATCGAAGAGATTTCGATAAGTTCTAACATTTCCCCCCCTCGTTAACCTTCCCTGGAAACCCTCCCGGAGCAGGTTCCAGAGAGGGGAGAATTCTGCATTTTGGCATCGATATTTTGGTCTGAATTTCTATGGTTCGAACCTGACCGGGGAACGGTTCTCCCGGGTTCTCCCCCGGCCGGAGGCCTCTTCCATTCCGGCCTGGCGGGTGAACCTTTGTCCGATTCCGTTCGTAGAAGTCTATGAAGCGCGTAGGTGAGGTCAGAAATGAACATAGAAAAGCGTTTGTCGGTGACGGCAGTCGCCGTTCGGGAGCGAGATGACACGACCATCCGACGGCGCTATTATAGCCGCTAGACTGAGAATGGAAGTTAACCGGACGACCAAAAATGAAGACATGCGGAATCTGCTCGAAAGAGCCGTTGAGGGCAACCGGCAGGCCTTCAAAGACATCGTCAGCCTCTATCAACAGAAAGTCTTCCTTCTGGCCTACTCCATCCTGCGGAATAGAGAAGACGCCCTGGACGTGGTTCAGGAGACATTCATGAGGCTCTATCAAAAGCTCGACACCTACGAGAAGGACAGAAATTTCCAGGCCTGGCTCCTTCAGATCGCCAAGAACCTCAGCATAGATTATTACCGGAAGCACAATGCCCGCCGCCGGGAACTGGAGAGTGGCCGGAGCGTTGAAGATCTCCACCTGGCGGCCGGCGATCACCGTTCGAATCCGGCGGGCTCGGAGTTGCGCGGGGTCATTTCCCGGAGCCTCGAGAAATTAGGGGAGAGGCAGCGGCTGATCTTCGTGATGAGACACTTCAACGGGCTGGAGTACAGGGAAATCGCCCAGATCCTGGGGATTTCCGTGGGGACGGTCAAATCCCTGCATTTCAAGGCCGTCCGGAACCTCAAAAACTGGCTGAGCCCGCAACTGGGGATGCAACCATGAACGAATGCCGGCGCTTAAGAAGAAATCTCGCGGCCTATTGGGGAGGAGAAATGAGCGAACACGACCGGCAACGCGTTAAGCGGCATCTCGACTCCTGCCCGGACTGCACCGAGGAGTTCATGGCCCTGGAGAAGATCCTGGAGAGCGCGGATTCGCTGGGCCTAGAGATGAAGTCCGTGCTGGCCGGCATCGATTGGGACGTCCAAGCGGAGAAAACCGTTGTTGCCGTCTGGGATGAGAAGAGACGATCACGGCGAGAACCGAAGCGGGCGCGGCTCTGGGCGGCCGTCCCCCGGCTCAAACCTGTCCTTGCCGGACTTCTCATCGGGATCATGGTCGGCGGAGTGGGCATGTTCGTCGCCTACAGAGGCGGCCTCTTCGAGAAACCGAAAAGCGAAGCGCTGTTCGCTTCCCGCGAGTTCCTGGACCGCGTTGACGTGGAGATGGCCAGGCGCGAAACTCTGAACTACCTGGACATGAGTCAGTATGTGCTGTTCGAACTTGCCCGGACCCAGTCCGGAAGCGGGGATTGCCGCCTGACCGATGCCGCGGCGCGCGAGACCAGGGAGCTGCTGGCCAAGAAAAAGTACTTGAATCCCCAGCTCGAGAAGGTCCGGATGGCCAAAGCCAAAGAGATCTGCGACCAGATCGAGATGTTGTTCTTCGAACTGGCCCAGATCAGCGAGAACCTGACTCCCGCCCAGTGCCGCGATATCCAAGATATGATCGAGGAAAAAAACATTCTGTTGAAAATAAAGCTCTTGAAGAGAGATCTCCAGGAAAGCGAGGTTTGAGGTGAAAAAGACAGCCCTTGTCATAATCATCCTTTTGGGATTCGTTTCCACCCTGGCGGCGGCCCAAGAATCTCCGGATGCGAAGCTCTTCGAGAAGGCCAAGCGTCTCTTCTTCGACGAGAAATGGGGGGATGCCCAGAAGACCTTCGAGGATCTATTGGACGATTATTCGGACAGCCCGCTGGTCCCCCCGGCGACGTTCTACAGGGCGGCCTGTCTGGCCCGGCGAAAAGGTCATGAGGAGGAAGCCATCGAGGCGTATAAAGATTATCTCTCAGGCAGGGGGAAGAACGACAGCCTGGCCCGGGAGGCGGAAACATCCATCATCGACCTCGCCTATGAGCTCTACAAGGACGATGAGGAGGACTATCTGGACGAGATCGAGCAGCGCCTGGAGAGTCCCAATCGTGATATCCGGTATTATGCCGCCTTAAGCTGAGCCTGGTGAAGGACAAACAAATCACCATCCAGGCCATTCCTGTGCTCGAGAGGATCATCGTCGAAGAGAGTGATCGAGATCTCAGGGACAGGGCGAAGATCGCCCTGCTGCGCATCGCCCCCGAATCTTTGAAGGACGTCGAGGACAGGGAAGAGAAGGGGAGGGCCAAGGTTCTGAAGATCAGAGTCATGGTCGAAGGGCGGAAAGAGGCGGAATTTTCTCTGAATATTCCCTGGGCGCTGGCCGACCTGGCTCTTCAAGCCATACCCGAAAAGGACAAGGCCGCATTGAGGCGCGAAGGTTATGACCTGGACAGGATCATCCATCAGCTAACGAGAATCAAAGGCAATATCATCGAGATCCGTCCTCGGGAAGATAGGACCCGGGTCATCAAGCTCTGGATCGAGTGAGGGTTTCTCCCGACCTCATCACCCCTTTAGCAGATCTCTCCCCGTCAAAACACTCTTACTTCATGCCGGCGCAGTGCCGACGCTCTGCCGGGCTCAATTAAGTGTGATAAGGAGAAGGCGGGGAGTATGATCAGCCGCAATCAGCCTAGCTCCCGTTCGGGTTTTAACGCCGTTCCCTCAATGGTCGCTGCGGCTGATTCCGGCTGATCCCCTCCCTAGCCTGATATTAACCACACTTTTCGTCACAGAGCCGCTCGGCCGTTGACTTTGTCCGGCCTTGCCCCAATAATATGAGCCTTCAGGAAGAGGACTATGGCCAGACTGTTCGAATACCAGAGCAAGAAGCTTCTGAAACAGGGGGGCATCCCGGTCCCGGCGGGAGATGTGGCCGCTACGCCCGAGGAAGCCCGCCGTATCGCCGAGACGATCGGCAAGCCTGTCGTCCTCAAAATCCAGGTCTGGGTGACCGGGCGCGCCGGGATCGGAGGGATCCAGTTCGCCGATACTCCCGAGGAGGCAGACACCAGAGCCAGCGGGCTTCTGGGTATGAAGGTCAAGAATTTTATCGTCGAGCGGATCCTTGTAGAAGAGAAATTGGATATCCAGGCCGAGTATTTTGCGGGGGTGGTTATCGATGATGCCTCCAAACGGCCCCTCGTCATCTTCAGCCCGGCCGGGGGGACCGGGGTGGAAGAGATCGCCCGCCTCCATCCGGAAAAGGTCGCCCGCCAGACGGTCGACGTCCTTAAGGGATTCCCAGAATACGAAGCGCGGAACATGCTCCTTCGGGTGGGGGTGGAGGGTCGAATCCTGCCGAAGCTGGCCGATCTTCTGACCAAGTTCTATAAGATCGCCCGTTCGAGCGACGCCCGCTCGGCGGAGATCAATCCGCTTGTCCTCACGGCGGACGGAAAGCCGTTCGCTGCCGATTGTCACCTCGTCGTCGATGACTATGCCGTCTACCGGCATCCTGAATTTGGGATCGAGGTGGCGCGGGAGTTCGACCGGCCGCCGACCGAGCTGGAGAAGATCGCCTATCGGGTTGAGGAAAAGGATTACCGCGGGACTTTTTACTTCTTCCAGATGGTCGAACAAACGGCCGGGAACGAAAAATATATTGGCTTCCATGGCGCCGGCGGCGGCGGGTCGATGATGTCGATGGA
>CAYOZW010000231.1:0-5399 GCA_964408495.1 uncultured Eubacteriales bacterium | reverse complement strand
CCGACGCTTCGGCGTCGGCCTTTCCGCTCTCATCGAGGTCGATGAAATCCCCGGCGCTCGCGCTCTCAGGCAGTCCGCCGATCTTTCGGAAGAAGCAGAAGACGTGTTCCTTGGCATCCGGGACTTTCATCGCCCCCGCTGTGATTTCCTGTTCGGTTGCAGAAGAGACATACTTTTGACGCGGCTCGTCGGCCAGAGAGAGGCCGGCGATAGCGGAGGACAGAATCTGTTCCAATTTCAACTCCGTTGCGTCCCATTCCGCCGCTTCCGCTTCCCGGGCCTTTTTTTTCAGTTCAACCGGAGCCCGCTCACCGGCGGCGATCCTCCGGGGCTGAAGACAATAGACCGGAGGGACGGCGTTGTCGTCGCGCTTGTACCACTTCTGAAGAAGCTCTCTATCACCGCTGGCCAAGACGCACTCGGAGATCCGCTCGAACTCCTCTTGTGGGATTTCGACGGGAAGCGGGCGCCAGCCATAGCGGTCCCCCAGGAGTATGATGAAGTTTGGCCGGGGGGTCGTCTTCTGGCAGCGGACGATCTCGTCAAGGCAGATGTGCATGGTCTGCTGATCGAGAGCGGCTTCCTCTCTGATCCCCCAGCGCAGGTCGATCGCCTGGAAGCGGCAGCCGTATTCGGCGCAGAGCTCGCGCAGCTTGGGAAAGACCTGCTTCTGGAGGGCATTTCTTTCTTCTTTGAGGTCGCTGAACGTGGAACTGACAAATATCCGGAATGTCTTACTAGCCCAGGACATGGCCGTCCTCCTTCACCCACTCCGCGAATGAATTAAAGAATTCCTTTTCATAGGGGTTGGACAATTATGGCTTTAATGAGAAGCAAAATCAAATAGGTGGCATTTTTGGCCTCAATTGCGGCTTGCCATAGGGGAAGGGATGTATTATTCTAATTTAGAAGCATCTGTCTCGACGAGCGCTGGAAAGCCTGAAGGTTCAGGAAGGCCCATCGGCAGGAGAACCGGTTCTTGTCTGAGAGGGACAACAGACAACGAAAGGAGAAATGCGCGATGGACACAAGCGTGTTCCCCGACGGATCGAAAAAACCCGACACCAGGCGTCTGAACAGGGCCATTGGAGAGAGCGGGCCATGCTGGACGGCCATCAAGGCCCACATCATCAAGAATCACGGCAAACCCCTCGAGGAATGGAAATATTATGGACCAAAAGCGGGGTGGGTGCTCAAGGTCCTGTTGAAACGGCGGAATTTGTTCTTTTTTACGCCGCTCAAAGGCTATTTCCGGGTCACCTTCGTCTTCGGCGACAAAGCCGCTTCGGCCGTTGAAAAAAGCAACATCCGCGCAGCCATTAAGAAAGACCTGAGAGACGCCCGCAAATACGTCGAAGGGCGGGCACTCCGGATCGAGGTCAAACGTCAGAAAGACGTGGCCAGCGTTAAGAAACTCGTCGATATCAAGATCGCCAGCTGAAAGCGGCTTCCCATCTGGGCTTTTGTCGAACAGGCAGTTTTACTTCCTGGGGAGGGGCGTTCCGCCGGGTCTGTTTTTTGACAAAAGACCCGTCTTTCTTTTATCCTTTGTGAGAGATAGACATTCATGGGCAGATCTAAACGAACCTCCGTCGCCGTGATCTACAATTTTCCTGGCGAGGACGAGTACGAAGCCCTTCGGAAGAAAGTCAAGAACGGGGATGTCGTGTCTCCGACTGGAGACATCAAAGACCTCGAGGGGATCGCCACTGTCCAGGAAGAGATCGACGCCCTGGTCAAAGGTCTCCAGAAGGAAGGATTTGACGCCCGGGCGATGAACATCGAGGACGATTTCGACCGTCTTTTCAAGTGCCTAACAGACCCGCGCCCAGACGTCGTCTTCAACCTGGTGGAATTCTTCAACAACGATCCCCTCCTCGAAGACCGCGTCGCCGCCTTGTACGACCTTCTCGGCATCCCTTATACCGGAGCGCCTCCGCTGACATTAGCGATCTGCCAGCGGAAAGCGCTGGCCAAGCAGATCCTCAAGGCCTTCCGCATCCCGACGCCGCGATACAAGCTGGTCAAGAAGAAGCCCGTTCCCAAACTGACGGGACTCCGCTATCCTCTCATCGTCAAGCCGGCCTGGGAGGATGCGAGTGCCGGCGTGACCGACCAGGCGGTCGTCGAAGACCGGGCCCAACTGGAAAAGCGTGTCCGCATGATCCTCGCGGAATACGGGCAGCCAGCGCTGGTCGAGGAATTCATTGACGGCCGGGAGCTCGGGGTGTCCGTCATCGGCAACAAGAATCCAAAGGTGCTGCCCATCGAAGAGATGGATTTTTCCGATCTTCCTCCCGACCGCAAGGCGATCATCACCTTCGAATCCAAGTGGAATCCTCTGAGCGAAATATTCCATATGGGAAAGCTGGTCTGCCCCGCTAAACTTCCCAGATCCATCCAGCGGCGAGTTAAAAAGGTCGCCCTCCAAACCTACCAGGTCTTAGGCTGCCGCGATTATGCGCGGATCGATATACGCCTTGACAAAAACGACAATCCCTTCGTCCTCGAAGTGAATCCTAATCCGGACCTCACCGAGGGAGTGGCCTTTATGGCCTCCGCGGAGGCGGCGGGCTTATCCTTCTCCGAGGTGCTGCAGGCGATCGTTGAAGAAGCGATCAAACGGACCCCTCCTCCCAGCCCCAAGGCCTCCTCTAATAATGCGGACGCGCCGTCGGAGGCATGAACACGACCGGGTAATCAAAGATGACAGACATACGGAGACTGCTGTTCAACCGGGCAACCAAGAAGCTCGAGATGTTGACGACGCCGGTGAACAGGCTCGGCCTGAACATGGGGTCTTCCCTAGTCCAACCGCAGGTCGATAAGCTCATGACGCGACTGAAACGCCGCGGCATCAAGCTGAAGCCAAACTTCTACCTCGGCGAGGACTGGGGCTGTGTCAGCGGCACCTCGAATATCGAGGTCGGGTTCTACGACGCCGACCCGCTTCTCAAGGAACTGAACAGGGAGGTCCGCGGATGGACGAACGACACCCGGGTGGTCGAATACCTCCTTCGCCACGAGACGGGGCATGCCTTCTGCTACGCTCACCGGCTCTACAAGAACACCGATTTCCGGAACATCTTCGGGGTCAAGGGAAAGTTCTTCGACACCTACCCGACCACCGACCGCTACAAGCCCCATCCCTGGAGCCGCGACTATGTCAATCCCAATCGGGATCATTATGCCCAGAAGCATCCCGATGAAGATTTCGCCGAGACCTTCGGCGTTTGGCTGTCCCTTCCCTCGAACTGGAAAAAGGCCTACCGAACCCGAAAAGGGGCCCTCACCAAATTGAAGTTCGTTACGGAAATCGTCCGCCATTATGGCGATAAACCGGCCCAAGTGCCTCCCGACTCCGGGGAGCTCGATGTGCCCGTGGAGGCCATTTCCATGACCGTCGCGGAAATCCTCGGAGCTTCGCTCATCCGCTACCGCAAGAGGGCGACCGGCTTCATCGATCCGCTCTTGAAAAAAGTCGGCCGGTACCGCCCACGCTCAACAGACTCAGGAATCATCCCTCTTGCCGAAGTGATCGCCGCCCATCGCAAGTTCCTCGTCGAAGCCCTGGTAAGGAACGCGAAAGTGACGGTGGCCCAAGCTTCCTTCCTGGCTAGCAAGATGCAGGCTCGGTCCAAGGCCCTGCGTCTTCATGTTCCTCTTTCGATGATGGACAAATGTCTGATCGATGTCGTCTGCCTGGCCTCGACGCTGGCTACACGTTTTGCCTCCAAGGGCAGCATCTCCCCTTGAGGCCAGCTAAGAACCCCGGAAACGGAAGCCCCGCAGGATCAGAAAACGATTTCGAATTCCGTCCCGCCCTTCCGGCGAAGCTCAAGCCGGCCTTCGAGCTGCTTGGTCAAATCCATAATAATCTGAAGGCCGCGGGTCTGTGATCTGGCCAAGTCGAAATCCTGGGGAAATCCGATCCCATTGTCTTTTATGAGGAGATGGCGTTTGCCCGCCTCGTCCAAAAGGATCCGGACCGTCAAGTCTCCCTTTCTCCCTTGAGGGAAGGCGTGCTTCAAGGCGTTGGAGATAAGTTCGTTGACGATCAGGCCGCAGGGAATGGCCCGGTTGATTACGATCTCCCCTCCTTGCACCTCCATGTGGAAGTGAATCTGCCTGGGATCGGCATTGTAAACGGCGAAGAGATGAGTGGCCATTTTCTCGACATAATTGCGGAAATCGATACTGGATAGGTTCTCGGACTTATAAAGACTCTCATGGATCAAGGCCATGGATCGGATCCGGGTCTGGCTCTCGTTGAACGCCTCCAGGACCTTTTCGTCCTTCATCGTCCGGGATTGGAGCCTGAGCAGGCTGGACATGATCTGCATATTGTTCTTGACACGGTGATGGATTTCCCGGAGCAGAACGTCCTTTTCTTTGAGGGCGGCTCTTAGCCTATCCTCAGCTTGCTTCCGTTCTGTTATATCCCGGACAATTGACGGGACGGTGGGCACCCCATCAAGCTCAAAGAGGTTACTGCTGATTTCCACGGGAAAAACCTGACCGTCTTTCCGGGCATGGTCGAACTCGAAGACGAGCCGGTTGCGCTCGAGGAGTTCATTTATCACCTGGGGGATCTGGTTGAGTCTCTGAGAAGCCGCGATGTTTTCGGGCGAAAGCTTCAGTAATTCATCTCTTGTGTAGCCGTATTTCTGGCAGGCGATCTCATTGGCCTCGATGAACTTGCCCGGACGGTTGCCTGCAGTCAAATGAAAAACATAAATAGCGTCGTTGCCGGCATTAAAGAGCATCCGGTGCCATTTTTCACTGGCCTCGAGGGAGGCATAGAGTCGCTCTTCCAGGGTGATGTCCCGGCAGACATTTGAAAATCGGTCCCAAAGGTAAAAATGGCTTCGCCCGCGAATTCATGAACGATCCGGTATTTCTCTTCGCTCTCCCGGAGCGCCTCCTCCGCCCGCAAGCGGGCGATCACGCTGCCCATTTGGGCGACAATCGCTTCCAGCGCTTTGCGGACGGGAAGAGGAACCTCGTTGAGGGCGTGAGAAGCCACGTTCAAGCTCCCGATGACCCGGCCTTTGTGCTGGATGGGGACGATGGCGATGGCTTTCAGTCCTTCGCCTTTTCTTGTTTCATCAAGAGGAACCCCCAGCGCCAGATGTTCTCCGAAAATAGGATTGCCCGCCAGGATCAGCTTTGTATTGACCGTATTCGCATCAAAATTGGAAACCTGGGCGACAAAATCTTTTGTTTGAAAGCCTCTATGGAAGACAAGGTCAAGCCCCCCGATTGTTGATCCAAGAAATAGATCCCTCCGCAATCCATGCCCGTGACTTCAAAGGCGGCGCTGAAACAAAGGCTTAACCCTTCATCAAGCAAGGATGACGATGCCAGGGCCAGGGCGAGATCGGACTGGATCTGAGCAA
>CAYOZW010000230.1:0-5407 GCA_964408495.1 uncultured Eubacteriales bacterium | reverse complement strand
ATACCGGCGTCAATACGAAGCCCTGAAGACAACTTTCAATCCCCGGGATTTCGACCCGGCGAAATGGGCGGAGGCGGCCGCGGAGGCCGGGATGAAATATGTCGTTTTCACCACCAAGCACCACGACGGGTTCTGCATGTTCGACACCCGGCAGACGGATTACAGGATCACCGACCCCGGCTGTCCTTTTCATACCCACCCGCGGGCCAACGTCGCCAAGGAGATCTTCGACGCTTTCCGGGCGCGGGGATTCGGGGTCGGCGCCTACTTTTCCAAGCCGGACTGGCACTCGCCCGACTACTGGGCTCCCGAATGGGCGACACCCGACCGGAACGTCAATTACGACCCGGAGAGATACCCGGAGCGGTGGCAAAAGTTCTGCGATTTCACCCGCCGCCAGATTGAAGAACTCATGACCGGCTACGGCCGGATAGACATCCTCTGGCTCGATGGCGGCTGGGTCCGGCCCCGCTCGACCATCCGGGACCGGCTAGCCCTCCTCTGCGGGCGGCCCTATAATCAGGATATCGACATGCCCGGAATCGCCGCCATGGCGAGGTCATACCAGCCGGGGATTCTCCTCGTCGACCGGACGGTCCCCGGCCGCTACGAGAACTACCGCACGCCCGAACAGCGAGTGCCCGAAAAGCCCCTTGATTATCCCTGGGAGACCTGCATGACTATGGGTGGGTCGTGGTCCTACAAGCCAGATGATCATTACAAGCCACCCCGGGAGCTCATCCATCTCCTGGTCGATATCGTCTCCAAGGGCGGCAATCTTCTCCTCAACATCGGGCCCGACGCTTCGGGGGATTTCGCGGCCGAGGCCTATGACCGCCTCGAGACCATCAGCCGCTGGATGAAGGTCAACGGCGAAGCGATCTATGGGACCCGGCCGATCGCTCCTTATAAAGAGAGCAAGATCTGTTTTACCGCCGGCCGGGACGGAACCGTTTATGCGATCTACCTTGGGGATGAAGACGAGACGGCCCCGCCGGGCAAGGTCATGCTCTATGGCTATTGCCCGCCGGAGGAAGGCCGGGTTGAACTCCTTGGCGGGAGCGGTCCGCTCCGGTGGGAGAAGGCCGGCAAGGGTGTCCTTATCCATCTCCCCGAGGATGTCCTGGCGAACCCTCCCTGCGAGTATGCTTGGACGTTCCGGATCACGGACCGCTGAAAGCAGAGAATTCTCTGGCTTTCTGGGTCCATCTGGATATAATGAATTTTCAAGTTTTTTATGGGTTGAACTTGAAAAAGGCCGAGGAGAAAATCACGGTAAAAAAGAATAAAATATTCGCGGTCGTCATGATGCTCGTCTTGTGCTTAGCGGCGTTCGGACGAGCCGACGAAGCCAAAGAAGAACCGCCCCATTGGAAAGGAGATGTTTCTCTCGGACTCTCGTTGGCCCGTGGAAACTCTCAGTCGTCCAGCTTTTCGTTCACCTTTGCGGCCGACGGGCCTGTCAATAAGGAGAATACTTTGTTCTGGGCCAACAGGGAGATCTACCTGTTCGGCGAAATGGACGGCGAAACGAGCGCCGAAAACCTTCTCGTCGCCAGCCGGCTCGACTGGCAACATACCGGCCGGATTTACTCCTATTATGAGCTCCAGGGGACTAGGGACCGGTTCAAGAACTACAGCTACCGCCTCCTCCCCGCCGTTGGCCTCGGATACAAGGTTGTCGCCGCGGAGACGATCACCGTCGGCCTGGATGCCGGTCTGTCCCAGGTCGTCACCAAGTATTACGATAGCGGAGATACCGATAGCTATACGGGATTGAAAATCGGCCAGCAGCTCGTCTGGAAGATCGCCGAGACATCCGGGTTCAACGAAAAGCTGGAGGTCGATCCTGATATCTCCGAGTTCAGCCGGTATTTTCTCCGGCTCGAAGCCAGCCTGGTGACCGCTATCGCCAATAGTTGGTCGGTCAAGCTCACTTTCATCGACACCTATGATAACAAGCCGGTCGGTCCGGGGATCCAGAAGAACGATGTCACCTTCATCGCCGGGCTGAGCCGGAAATTTTGAGCCGTTAGAAACGATTTCAGCGGATCCGGGATCGCCGGTCCGGTGGAACTGAGGTCGAGCCTGTTCCGGGAGGAGAAGGCATGAACGCATTCCAAATCGTTGATTGGATCGTCGTCGGCGTTTATTTCCTGATTGTCATGGGCATCGCCTGGTGGGGGATGAGACAGAGGCAGGATACTTCGACGGACTATTTTCTGGCCGGGCGGCACATCGGCTGGTTCATCGTCGGCGCCTCCATCTTCGCCTCCAACATCGGCGCCGAGCACATTGTCGGGCTGGCCGGGACCGCCGCCAAAACCGGGGTGGCCATGGGGATGTACGAGCTCCATTCCTGGCTCGTCCTGGTCTTGGGCTGGGTCTTTATTCCCTTTTATATGCGCAGCCGCGTCTTCACCATGCCTGAATTCCTGGAGAAACGCTATTCGCCGACGGCCCGCTGGTTCCTGTCTCTCGTGGCCCTGATCAGCTATGTCCTGACCAAAGTCGCGGTCAACGTCTATGCGGGCGCGGTGGTCTTCCAGGTCCTCATGGGTATCGATTTCTGGACGGGCGCATTGATCATCGTCCTCCTGACCGGGGTTTACACCGTCGTGGGCGGGTTGCGGGCCGTGGTCTACACCGAAGCGATGCAGGCGATCGTCCTTTTGCTCGGGTCCGCCTTGGTGACGGTCGCCGGTCTGATCAAGATCGGCGGTTGGGGAAAACTGGTCGCCATCGCCGGGAGCAGCCGCCTCAACCTTTTTCTTCCCCTCAATCACCCGGAATTCCCCTGGCTGGGCATGGTCCTGGCGCCGCCGATCGTCGGACTCTGGTACTGGTGCACCGATCAATATATCGTCCAGCGGGCCCTGGCGGCCCGGAATGAGACCCAGGCCCGGCGCGGCAGCATATTCGCGTCTTATCTCAAGCTTTCTCCCTTTTTCATTTTTGTTTTGCCGGGCGTGATGGCCTTTGCCCTCGCCCAGACGGGCCAGATCCAGCTGGACCGGGCCGACATGGCCTTCCCGGTCATGGTCCGGGCGCTGCTTCCCATCGGTTTGAGAGGCCTTGTCGTCGGCGGGCTGCTCGCGGCGCTGATGAGCTCGCTGGCCGGCGTTTTCAACTCCTGCTCGACGCTCTTCACCATGGATATCTACAAGAAATTGAGGCCGCAGTCCTCCGAGAAAACGCTCGTCCGGGTCGGCCGTCTGGCCACCGGGGTGGTCGTTCTAACGGGCGTGCTCTGGATCCCGCTGATGAAGAATATTTCCGGTGAGCTTTACCACTACCTCCAGAGCGTCCAGTCCTACCTCGGACCGCCGATCGCCGCCGTCTTCCTCCTCGGTGTTTTTTGGAGGAGGATCAATTCCCAGGGGGCGGTCACCGCCCTTGTCGGCGGGTTCGCCCTGGGCGTACTGAGGCTGGTGGCCGAGCTCAACAAGGGCAGCCTTTCCGGCTGGCTCTATCAGTTCGCCTCCGTCAGTTTCCTTTATTTCTGCGTGGCCCTTTTCCTTGTCTGCATAGCGGTCATGGTCACGGTCAGCCTCCTGACCCGCGCTCCCGAGGTGGAGAAGATCCAAGGCCTGACCTATTCCACGACCGTGGCTGCCGACAAGGCGAGTTCGCGGGCCAGCTGGAACCGTCTGGATCTCGGGCTGTCCCTGATCGTCATTGCCGTCATTATGTTTGTTATTCTTTATTTCTCGCCGCTTTTCCAACATTAAGAAAAAAAATGGAGGGAGACGATAGATCGTGTCCCCATAATTCGGCAAATCGCGTATAATATAAGGGTATCGAGGAATGCGATCATGAGAAAGACATCAGCTGCTTGGTGTATCGTTTTAGGCATCTTGTTGATCTTCGGCTTGGCCGAAGGGCAGAAGATCAAGACTGTCGACGGTGTGACCGTCGTCTCCAACGGCAAGAAACCGAATCCTGCCAAAGGACAGCCCTCTAAGATTGTGCTGGCCGAAGAACTCACCATCGGCGGCGGCTCTGACCCGGACAAGGCCTTTTCCCAGGTCAGCGCGTTCGTTGTCGACAATGAGGGCACTATCCTCGCCCTCGATTTCAAGGACCAGAAGATCAAGGTCTTCGACCGCGCGGGGAAGTACCTCCGTTCGATCGGCAAACCCGGACAGGGACCGGGAGAATTGGGGATGGCTTCAGGCATCCAGATCACCGCAGATAACACGCTCGTCATCGAGGATGCGACCAACCGCCGGCTGGCTCAGTTTAAACCCACGGGCGAGTTCATCAAGAATATCTCCACCTCCAACAAGCTGGGCCTGGTCGGTATCCTCCTGGACGGCCAAGGGAATATCCTCGGGAGAGAAATGGGGCTGACGGAGGGCAACGCCAAGATGTTCTTCGAAATCAAGAAATTCGACCCCGACCTCAAACCGCTCTTCACCCTCGACAAGATCGAGTTCCCGGTTCCCATCCCGGGTTCCGGTGTCAAGATGAATATCCTGGACCTCATCTCTGTTTATCAGTTCGGCCCCGGGGGGAATATCTACTACGGCCGCAATGCGAATTATGACATCAAGATATTCAGCCCGGAAGGAAAGCCACTCCGGACGATCCAGAAAGAATATGACCCTGTAAAGGTCACTCAGAAGGACATCGACGAGATGCTGGAGCGGATTCCAAACGTCGCCGGCGGGGCCAATATCAAAGATATGTTCTCTTTCCCCGATTTCTTTCCGCCCTTCCAGAATTTTCTCCTCGATGACCAGGGGCGGATGTATGTGCGCACCTATACGAAAGGGAAAGTCAAGGGAGAGTATATGATCGACGTCTTCGACCCCGAAGGCCGGTTCATCGCCCAGTTCATCACCAAGGCGGACCTGAGGCTCTTCAAGGCCGGCAAAGCTTACGGAATCGAGGAGACCGAGGACGGCTACCAGACGATCAAAAGATACACCGTTTCGATAGAATAGGCGAGAGCCTGACTGACGAATCCAAACCCGAGCCTCCCTTGAAGGGGGCTTTTCCCTGTGGTATATTCCCAGACTCCATCATGCCCAGGATTCTTGATTTCGGAGAGCTCGAAGAGAAGGATTATTTCGAGCTTGGCTTCAAGTCCGGGTTGGAGATCCACCAGCAGCTCAAGACGCAGAAGAAGCTTTTCTGTCGCTGTCCGGCCGGAGAATACTACGAGGAATACGATGCCGAGGTCCTCCGCCACATGCGTCCGACCCTGTCCGAGCTCGGCGAGTACGACGGCACCGCCCTGATGGAGTTCAAGACCCGCAAGGAGATTGTCTACCAGCTCAACAAACGCAACATCTGCACCTACGAGATGGACGACACCCCGCCTTTCGAGCTCAACCAGGAGGCCCTCGACATCGCCCTCGAGGTCACCCTGCTCCTCAACTGCAACATCGTCGGTGAACTC
>CAYOZW010000229.1:0-5408 GCA_964408495.1 uncultured Eubacteriales bacterium | reverse complement strand
CGGAGCTGAGCGTTCCGACGATCACCCCTCTCTCATCCTTCAAGACCGTATTGTGCCAGGCAATGGTCTTTTCTTCCCCGCTTTGTGTCAGCACAGGATTCTCATAATATTCCATGGCTTCAGCAAGGCCCGCCATCAGCTCACGAAAAACGCTCCGGACCTCTTCCCTGATCCGTACGGGCACAAAATGGTCGAACCAACTTTTCCCGACAATCTCCGCCTCCGGGTAGCCTAGGATTTCGGCACCTTTCCTGTTGACCAGGCCGACTTTTTCATCAGAACCGATAACCACTATGGCCACAGCGGCAACATCAAGATATTTTTGAGCCCTATCCCGCTCTTCTCGGAGAGCCTTTTCTAAGCTATCGCTTCCTCTAACGCCACCGTCAGAGCGGGAGCTCTTGCGTTTCTTCTCTTTGACGACCATCTGATTTCTCCCCTTGCTCGAAAGAATAGTCAAATCCCTTCATCAAAAAAGGAAATTCCCCTTGAATCATAGCAATAAATTTTTCTGCTTTCAAGCCGCTCCTGGCTCAGGGTAAGGAGAAACTCACGAAGTCGAAGATTATCTCTCGAGCACCCTCTCTAGGACGGGGTCGGTTTTTTTTAGGTAATCTGTGAGCTCCGGATCGACCAGAATGTCGGGGACCAGGGATTCCGGTTCGCCCTCGACAACCTGGAAATATTTCACCGAATAAGTCACCGCCAGCCTCGATTCCGGCAAGAGGAACCTTTGGACTTCGCCGTAATGGTTGGGCTTGCCGCCGGTCGGCTCTCCGGCGAAGACCGCGGGCGTCTCTTTCTTGAGGTCGAGGGCGTTGAGTATGGCCGAGGAAAAGGTCCGGCGGCCAATCAGAACAAAGATGCCGCCCTGCCGGCAGAGGGCCGGCCTCTTCTTGAGTGCCGCCAGGAACGGGGCGAAGATCGCGGAATTCCCGCCCCCGTTGTGCCGGAGGTCGATGACGATCCGGCTGACCTCGCCGGCATCGGCGGCCGCAAAGAGGTCCTTGACGAATTCGCCGAAAGGACGATCCTTCATGTTCTGGCAGGAGTTGTATTTGAAGAAAAGAGTACGAGATTCCGGCATGATCTCGAACCAGTAAAAGAGACGGCGATTCCGAAGATAAAGAGGCGCAGCGCTCTCGTCCGAAATATCGATGAGCCATTCCGGCTTGGAAGAAAAGGGGACGGGCATCATCTCCAGGGTGACGGACCGGCCCGCGGCCGTGAGGACGGTCAGGGAAGCCGCATCCGAAGAAGGGATAATTCCGGCGCCCTGAAGGATCTGCGTATCGGTCAGCAGGTTGGGGAGCCTATTTTTCACCTGAGCTTGATTCTCATGGGGGATGAGCGAGGCAAGGACAGGAATGACGTCCTCGATAGGCTTTCCACCCAGAGCCGTGACCTTGCCATAGAGGACATCCCTGTATTCGGCTGTCGTGTTCAAGACCGAAATCCCGTCCTTGAACCAATACAGCATCAGAGGAATTCCCTGCTGCGGCCGGTAGCCGAGAGTGGTATGGGAATCCCCGACGGCGGCGACAATCCTCATCAGGCCGACCAGGATTTCGCTCTGGCTCAAGGAAGAAAGCTTCGTCTTGAGCGTTTCGATCTGCGCCCGGAATTCGCTCTCGCTGATTTTATGGAACAGGTTCTTGTGCCGCTTGGGGAGTTCGGCGCCGAGGAAATCCAGGTCCTTGGCCCACTGCTCGGGCGTGAGCTCGGCGGCGGCCTGGATCTGCTGCCGGAGAGGGTCGCGGCGGCCACTGGTGAGGCCTGGGGCCAAGAGCCCCAGGGCAAATAGGGCGATGACGGCGAGCCCCGTAAAATAGACCCGATGACGCGATGGCTGAATCATGATGACCTCTTTTTCCTCTATTATACGATACGGGGGCGGATGTGTTGCAGGATAATGATTAAACTGGAGGGACGGATTCATCTCAGAGGACAGCCGGATTTACTGTCCATGGTTGATGTGATAGGATGGCCGGCGTATCCGAGGAGGGAACAAAAAATGCCGCTGGTCGACCCCAAATGCGCCAAATGCCCGGAGCGTCCCTGCACCCAGGGGCTCCCCAAGGGAGTTCTGCTCCCCAAAGATTGCCCGATCAAACACCATGCCCGGCTGATCAAGAAGATTGTCCCGCTTTACCGCGGAAAGGACATGAACAACTTCTATCTCGCCGCCGCGCTAACGGAGAAGGATGGCTACGATGCGAAAGCGGCCCGGGAGGAAGGGGGGACGGTGCCGGTCCGGCCGAGGATCCGGGAAATCGCGGCCTTCGCCGAAGCCATCGGAGCCAGGAAGATAGGCCTGGCCTTCTGTTCGGGCCTATCTGACGAGGCTGGCCGGGCAGCGGCCATCCTGGAGAAACATGGGCTCGACGTGGTTTCCGTCATTTGCAGTTGCGGCGCAGCCGATAAAACCGACGTCGGCATCCCCGCGGATTACAAGATTCGGGACCCCGGCCGTTTCGAGGCCGCCTGCAACCCGCTCGTCCAAGCGGAAATTCTCAACATCTCGGGAACCGCGTTCAATATCCTGGTCGGGCTCTGCGTCGGCCACGACATGCTCTTCACGGCCCACTCGAAAGCCCCCGTGACAACCCTGATCGTCAAGGACCGGTTCACGGGCCACAATCCGTTGGTCAGCCTCTACACCCGCTACCACCGGGACATCGTCTGATTCAAGACGAAGGCCTCCCCCGCTTCTGCAGCCAGGGAGGCCGTTGCTACTGCCCGACGACGATTGCCGTCGAGAGATTAGCTCTCTTCCTCGAGTATCTCCTCGACTTCCTCTTTTCCTTTCTCCAGTTCCCCTTCCTGCTCTTTATCTTCTTTCAACAATAGGGTCTGGAACTCTCCGACGTGGGTCTTCTCTTCCTTGGCGATATCGAGGAGGACTTTTCGCAGGCTCTCCTTTGAGGCCAGGGCCGCCATCTGTTCATACAGGTTGATGGCGTCTAGCTCGGCAATGATTCCGGTTCTCAATATCTCCTTGTCGAGGTCTTCTTTTTTGACCTTCTCCAAGTCCAGAGGAATCTTGGACATCATGATCGAACCTCCTTGGTTATTTCGAAAAGGCTCCTGGAGCCGTCGCCTTGGCCCGCTCTTCCTGAGTCATCGCGGCCAGGCGCTCGACTTCCTTCATGTCCAGCTTCAGCCCCTGGGCTACGCGTCGGCCGTAATCCTGGTCCGCTTTATAGAAGATGGCGGTCTGGCGATACTGGATCCGCTTCTGGGCGCCTCCCAGATGGTCGACGATGTTGCCGACGAGGTGTTCGCGGTCGGAATCCGACATGACTTTCTTGTAGAGGATACCGGCCTGAACGAAATCATCGTTGGGGTGGACATACTTTTGGCGAGCCGCCTTGCCCGTGATTTCAAAGGGGGGCTCCGCCACCTCCAGCCTTGGCACCGGACCTCCGAAGCTGTTGGGATAGTAGTTGGGAGCTCCGCCGAAATTGTTGTCGGAGCGCATGAACCCGTCCCGCTGGTAGTTGTCGACCTTGACCGCTTTCGGCGCATTCACCGGCAGGAGGTGATAATTGGGCCCGAGGCGATGCAGGTGGGTGTCGTGATAGGAGAAGAGGCGGCCTTGAAGCATCTTGTCGGGAGAAGCGGCGATGCCGGGTACAAAATTGGCCGGGGAGAAGGCCGACTGTTCCACCTCGGCGAAGTAGTTTTCCGGATTCTTGTTCAAGACCAGCTTGCCGATGACGATCGGCGGGAAGTCCGCATGAGGCCAGACCTTGGTGATGTCGAAGGGATCAAACCGGTAGTTCGCTGCCTCCTCCGCTGTCATGATCTGGACTTCCAGCCTCCAGGCGGGGTGTTCCCCCTTCTGGATGGCATTATAGAGGTCGCGGGTGGCGTGGTCGGGGTCCTTGCCTTTCATGACCTCGGCTTCCTGCCGGGTTAGGTTTTGGATTCCCTGCTCGGTCTTGAAGTGATATTTCACCCAGAAATACTCCCCCTTGTCGTTGTACCATTTGTAGGTGTGGCTGCTGTAGCCATTCATATTGCGGAACGCCCGGGGTGTGCCGCGGTCGGAAAAGAGGATCGTGACCTGGTGGATAGATTCCGGCGTCAATGAAAGGAAATCCCAGAACATGTCGGGATCCTTGAGGTTGGTGGCCGGGTTTCTCTTCTGAGTGTGGATGAAATCAGAGAATTTCAGAGGGTCGCGGATGAAGAAGACCGGGGTGTTGTTCCCGACGAGATCATAGTTGCCTTCTTCTGTGTAGAACTTCATGGCGAACCCGCGGGGGTCGCGCTCCGCGTCCGCCGATCCCTTCTCCCCTCCAACCGTCGAGAACCGAAGAAAGACCTCGGTGCGTTTGCCCACCGGAGAGAGGAACTTGGCCCGTGTGTACTTGGTCACATCGGCAGTGACCTCAAAATGCCCATAGGCCCCTGCTCCCTTAGCGTGGACGACGCGTTCGGGGATCCGCTCGCGGTCAAAGTGGGACAGCTTTTCGAGAAGATGGACGTCCTGTATCAGGACAGGTCCGGGGTTGCCGGCGGTGAGCGAATTCTGGTCGTCATCCACCGGCGCGCCGAAGTTGTTGGTCAGCGCTTTTTTCGGGTCGTTCATTGGAACCTCCATTCCTTATTCATTTTATCTATTAAACAGGAATTATTCCTATTTAATGAGCAAAAATACTAGCTGTTTTTTCTCCGGCACTTCCGGCAATACCCGTAGTAATCAAAGCGGACGGACTCCCCCTTGAAGCCGGTCTTTTTCTCCACCTGCTCGGTATCCAAGGGAATCGGCACGTAGAAGTCGATGACTTGGCCGCATCGCTTGCAGACGAGGTTCACGTGGTCGGAGACATCTCCCTCGTACCGGTTATTGAGATTGGCGAATCCCAACTCCTTGATCAATCCCGCCCTTTTCATGGTGTCCAACGTCAGGTAGACCGTGGACAGGCTGATGGCCGGAATCTTTTGCTGGGCTCTGACCAGGATATCCTGGGCCGTGGGGTGTGTCTTCGTGCCGGCGAGGATATCGATGATGACCCGCCGCTGGCGCGTCAGCTTGAGGCCGTTCTCCCGCATCCCCTCGATGATCCGTTTCTTTATTTCTTGTGATCCCATTTTCAATTCGGAATGATTCCTAATTATACGCTAATCCCGGCGATCTGTCAAGCGCAAAGACTTCACGGACTGATCACAAAGTCTTGACATCTTCCTGACAACTCGATACGCCGGCACGCCGAAATTGAGATTGTAGAGAGAAGGAACACATGCCGCGGCGTTTTTGGAAGGCCCCAAAGTCCGAATTCAGGATAGGAGGGATATCCCGATGAAAATACTCCTCGTGAAACCGCCCTTGAACCGGAACATAATCGCCCCCTCGGGAGGCGAGCCCCTGGAACTGGAATACCTTGCGGCTTCGGTCAAGG
>CAYOZW010000228.1:0-5420 GCA_964408495.1 uncultured Eubacteriales bacterium | reverse complement strand
CGGCCGTCGAAGGGGACGTAATCGACCTCCACGCCCTCGTACTTCCAGAGATGGTAGAGGGGCCTCAGGACCGAGTTGTGCTCGATCGTCGTGGAAATGGCATGGTCGCCGCTGCGGAGCAGACCGGAGATGATCAGGTTGAGGGCGTCGGTGGAATTGTAGGCGAAGCACAGGCGGTCGGGGTCTGTGCCGTTGAAGAAACGCGTCAACATCTTCCTCGTTTCTTCGACCACGGCCCCCGCCTCCAGGCAGAGATCGTAGCCCGACCGGCCGGGATTGACCCCGAAATTCCGATAAAAGCGATCCATGAATTCATAGACCTCGGGCGGCTTGGGGAAAGAGGTTGCCCCGTTATCCAGGTAAATCAACTTGTCCATCGTCGAGCTCCTTTGGGCAAGAAGGGATTTGGCCCGATTAGGGAGGCCCTATACTAACCAAAGAAATCCCCAAAATCAAATAATCCTTGAGGGGCTCTTGCGGGGCGGCTCCCCAGGCGGATTGGCCTGGAAAATTGACAGAATGCGCAAATTTGGGTAAAATACAGTTCTTAGCTCCCCTGAAATGTTCGTATCCGAAGGCCGGCCAGCCATTTTTATCTCTGCTCTGGGACTCCCGCTGTCCATTTTTTCGATTCGGGAGCATTGATGCCCGGCCGCTGAACATCGATGACGATGAGATTCAATACCGCTAAGGCCATCGAGTTCCTTCTGGCCCGAGGCCACCTGCCCGTTCTTTACTGGCTCAAGCGGGATATCCTGGACGTCCCCATCGACCGCGAGAGCAAAAACATGCGCAAGTTCGCCGCCCGCGTCCGTATCCTCGAGACCCAGAAGCCGGACGGCAGTTGGTGGGAAAAACGCTTGGACACTCCCATCCTGTGGGAAAGAACGCTTTATCGCGTCGAAACTTTAAGAAATCTCAGCCGGCTTTATGATTACGGCTGTTCCTTCAGGGAGGAGGGGGTCCAAAAGGCCTTGAACTTCCTGTTTTCCCTCCAATCGAAGGAGGGAGATTTCCGCGGCACCGTGCTCAACGAGCATACGCCGACGTTCCACGCTCTCACCCTTGAAATGCTTTGTCGATATGATCTGGACAAGGATCGCCGAGTCCAGAAAGGATTTCGCTGGATTCTGGCCAACCGTCAGAAGGATGGAGGCTGGGCATTTTTCCCTCAGCGGTCTTCTCAGGCCGCAGACAACCCCTCCGGCCGCAGCCGCTCCAACCCGAGAGGCCAGCCCTTTAAGCCCCGCCGAACCCAGCCCTTTTCCCACCATGTTACGGGCATCATCTTGAGGGCCTTGGCCGAATCTTCCACCTGGAGAAAGAGCAAGGAAGCGCGTCAGGCCGGCGAGAAGCTGATGAGCTGCTTTTTCTGCGATGAGGTCTATGAAGGCAGAACCTTTCCCTCCGATTGGGAAAAGATCTGCCATCCTTTCTGGAACACCGACATCTTGGGCAGCCTCGATTCCTTGTCCAAGGTCGGCTTCGGTGCCGATAACGAGACTATTCAGAAAGGCCTCGAGTGGCTGCTGAAAAAACAAAATAGCCAGGGATTCTGGGAATGCGGCAACAAGAAAACGACCTTGGAAGATCATCTCTGGGTGACCCTGGCCGTCCTCCGGGTTCTCAAACGGTTCGACCTGCTGCGGGCCTGATCCGTTTGATTCTAGTTGACGAATTCGATCAGTCTCTCTTGGATATCGTCCAATGCCTTTCTCAGTCGGGCCCGGAGATGGACGAACCTCTGGTTGAGGACCCTGCCTTCTTCGGGGTCTTTCCCTTCAAGGTCGAGTCGAGAAAAAGAGCTCTCTCTTGCCAAGCAGGGCTTGATGCTGCGGATGAGTCGGGAGAGTTCGCTCCTGTCCCCGGTCTGCCTCGGGCCGAGGCGCCTCAATTCGTAGCCGAAGTGCCCGAAAACATTCGCCCATTCGGGGTTCTTCCCGGACCTCAGGGTCATGATGAGGTCGTCGATAAGAAGGGTCAGCTCTTGGAGACGCCAGGGTTCACATCTCGACATTTCAGATGCCCGGTTCTGCGTCGCTAGGTTTCGAGATAAGCTCCCATGTATTCGTGGCGTCGGATAGTTCCGTTCATCGGTCTCAGCCGCGATTATACCAGAGGTTCCTTGAATTTCAACAAAGGTGGTAGAAAATGAAGCACTTATACCTGTAAAATACGGGGGGACGCAAGAGGCCACCCTCAGCCCTGGCTCCCCGGGGAGCGAGTCCCGTCGGTTGCCCCCCGGCAAGAAGCTGACGGGGCCCCCTTCCGCTACGGGGGTTTAGGGCGGCCTCCTGCGCCTCTTGCGAGTCTCGCAACTTCAGAAATACTTCTTATAGAGAGGCAAAGGAAGATGAGCAAACGGTATCTCGAGTATGTCAGAGGCCAGATCATCGGGCGTGATCTTCTGTTCGAGACGCCCTTCGGTTTCCGCAACATGCTCTACGCCGATTACACCGCTTCCGGCCGCGGATTGCATTTTATCGAAGAAAATCTTCTCCGCATCCAATGGTCCTACGCCAACACCCATACGGAAGACGATTATTCAGGGAAATACATGACGAGGCTGTATCATCAGGCCCAAACACGGATCAAAAAGATGGTCAACGCCGGGGAGCGGGGCAAGGTCTTCCCAGCGGGCTCCGGCTCCACAGGGGCGCTGAAAAAACTTCAGGAGATCATCGGAGTCTACATTCCTCCGTTGACGAGAGAGCGGCTGTATCGGTCCTGCTCTGAAACCAGGGAAGGAGGCGGTCGCGTTCGCCGCCACATCGAGAAGAACATGCCCGTTGTTTTCATCGGTCCTTACGAACACCATACCAACGAGCTGATGTGGAGGGAGTCTTTTGCGGAGGTGGTTGTCGTCCGGCTGAGCGAGGGCGGGGGATTGGACCTGGCCGACTTAGAGAGAAAGGTCTCCTCGCCCCGGTTCAAGGGCCGGATAAAGTTCGGTTCGTTCTCGGCCGGGTCGAACATCACCGGTGTAAAAACCCCAGTTTACGAAGTCGCCCGCGTCTGCCACCGCCATGACACGGCCGTGTTTTTCGACTTTGCCGCCGTCGCCCCCTATGTCCAGGTCGACATGAACAGGGATAAGGATTCTTATTTTGACGCCGTCTTTTTTTCGCCCCATAAATTTCTGGGAGGACCGGGGAGCAGCGGGATCCTGGTGATCAACGACCGCATCTACCGGAATGATCTTCCGCCGACGACGGCCGGCGGAGGAACGGTCGTCTATGTCGGTTTCGACCACCACGACTATGAAGCGGATATTGAGACCCGGGAGATGGCCGGGACTCCGCCCATACTCCAGACGATCAAGGCCGCCCTGGCTATGGAGGTCAAGGACAGGATCGGAACGGCCGCCATCGAAAGGATCGAAAGAGACTACCTGGCCTTCTTTTTGGCCCAGCTGGGGAAGATCCCGAACCTTCGTCTCGTCGGACGCTACGATGCCCCTGATCTCACCCCTATCGTCTCATTCAATATCGTCCATGGGGACAGGATCCTCCACCCCAAGTTCGTCACCAAGCTGCTTAATGACCTGTTCGGCATCCAGTCAAGGGCGGGCTGCAGCTGTGCGGGTCCTTACGGCCATACCCTCCTGGGCATCGGGAGAGGGACCTCCGAGCGCCTCCGCGGGGCGATCGCCCGGGGATTTCTGGGGATAAAGCCCGGCTGGGTGCGGATCAATATCCATTACACCTTCACCAGGAGCGACATCGAATTCTTGCTTCGGGCGATCGCTTTCGCCGCCCGGTACGGCTCTCTCTTTTTACGATGCTACGGTTTCGATTGGGGGACCGGGGAATGGCGATACAGGGGATTTCGGGAGAAGAAGCCGAACCTTTCGTTAAAGGCCGCTTCCCAGACAAAGACCGTCGATCGTTCCCGGCTCAAGTCGTCCCGGGCTTCTTATTTTCAAGAAGCCCGGGAGTTGGCCGGCAAGTTGAAAGCGGCCGGAGAGCCGAAATTCCGCCGGGACGCTGAAGACATCGAAAACCTGAAATATTTTTATTATGTATCGCCGGCCTGACCAGACAATTTTGAATCGTGAAATAGTCAGTGCTATGATGGTGGACAGCCCGGAAGAGCAGCTCAATGCGATATTTCCTGAGCCTCGGAAGCAATCTTGGGGATAAACGTGCCAACTTGCTCCAAGCTTTGAGCAAACTGCGAAAGGCCGGCGTGAAGGTGCTCGGGGCTTCCTCGGTCTACCGCACCCAGCCCGTCGGGGATACCGCCCAGCCCTGGTTTTTCAATCAGGTCATAGAGGTGGATACAGCCTTGCCGCCCGGCAAGCTTCTCGCCCTTGCCAAGAAAGTGGAACGAGAGCTGGGCCGTCGTCCGGCCCGGAAGAGCGGTCCGCGGACAGTCGACATCGACGTCCTGCTCGCCGGGGATCGGATCGTCACCACCGCGAAGTTGACTATCCCTCATCCCCGGATGGCCGGGAGAAACTTCGTCCTCATCCCTCTGAAGGAGATCGCGCCCAAGGCCGTCCATCCGGTCCTTGGGGTCGATGTCGAAGAGCTCTCCCGCAGATCTCGCGACCGATCGCTCGTCCGCAAAGTCAAGCCTCGCCGATCGGGAGAGCGTCTGCTGATAACAAAAAAGAATGGATCGGCTTCCCAACGAGGAGAAGGCTGCTGAAGAAAGCCGCATTTTTCATGGCAGCCATTGTCTTCATACCGGTGCTGAGCTTCGGACTGGACATCAGCGGCCGCGTGGTCAGTTCGCAGGGCCGCCCCGTCCCAATGGCGGTGGTTTTTCACCGGGCCAGCGGCCAGAAGGCGGCCACGGATGGCGAAGGGAATTTCAGGATGGCCGTCCCCTGGTCCGAGAACGTGGTCCTTGAAATTATCCATCCGGATTACTTGGAAAAGGAGGTTCGTCTGGACTCCCGGGACCTGAGCCGTCCGGTCACGATCATTCTGGACCCTTATATCCGCCAGCGGGAGGAGGTCGTGGTGACGGCGATGAGATATCCTGAGCCCTTGGCCGAAGTGCCTGCAGCCAGCACGGTCGTCTCGGCCGTGGGCCTTCAGGAAACGATATCTCCCAATATCGCCGAAGCCTTGGCCGTTTTGCCGGGAGTGGCCGAGCTTGGTTCGGGAGGTTTCTCCCTTGTCCCTTCGATCCGCGGCCTCGCGCGGCGCCGGGTGCTGTTGATGGTGGACAACGCCCGTCTGTCGAGCGACCGCCGCACCGGCCCCAGCGCATCTTTCGTCAGCCCTGAGGATATCGAGCGTATTGAGGTCCTGCGCAGTCCTTCTTCGGGTTTTTACGGCTCCGATGCCATCGGCGGGGTCGTCCATATTATGACAAGAGAGCCCGATGGCCGGGGCGGACTCCGGGGAAAGGACAATGCCAGGTACGGAACGGTTAATCAGGAAAGGGGACTGGGATTATCTCTCACC
>CAYOZW010000227.1:0-5427 GCA_964408495.1 uncultured Eubacteriales bacterium | reverse complement strand
ACGACGTGATGGGGAAGAAGGATATTATGGATTTAACATTGGATGAGCTCAGAGCCGAGTTGAAAGGCTGGGGAGAACCTTCGTTCCGAGCCGGGCAGATATTCGACTGGGTCTATAAAAAGGGAGCCGACTCGTTCGCTGCCATGACCGACCTTCCCAAAATCCTGAGGCAGCGGCTCGGGGACCATTTCCTGCTGATGGCTCCCGAACTTGCCGAACACCTCCGGTCCGGCGACGGGACCGAAAAGTTTCTCTTCCGGCTGACCGACAGGGTATTCATAGAGACGGTTCTGATTCCATCCGGTGCCCGCCGGACGCTTTGTCTCTCCACTCAGGTCGGTTGCAAGTTCGGCTGTGTCTTTTGCGCGAGCGGGGCGGGAGGATTCAGGAGAAATCTCCAGCCATCAGAAATTCTCGGCCAAGTGCTTTTCCTGCGGGACAAGCTCAATGTTCGCCTGACCCACTTCGTTTTGATGGGCATGGGGGAGCCGCTGGACAACCTCGAGAGCGTGGTCCCGGCGATCCGCATCATGAACGCCCCCGAAGGGTTGGCCATCGGGGCCCGCCGTATCACCATCTCCACGGTCGGGATCGTCCCGGCGATCAAGGAGCTCGAGCGCCTGGGCATTCAGGTGAACCTCTCGCTTTCGCTTCACGCGACGACAGACGAATTGCGGTCACGACTCCTGCCGGTCAATAGGAAGTACCCCCTGGCCGAGGTGATCAAGGCCGGAGGGGACTATGGCCGGAGGACAGGACGGATGATGACCGTCGAATACGTCCTCATCTCCGGCCTCAATGATGCCGCCGCGGACGCCGTCCGGCTTTCGAGCATTGCCAAAAGACTTGGCGCTAAGGTCAACCTCATTCCTTACAGCCCAGGCTGCGGGCCGGAATGGGCGGCTTCGCCGGAGGCCCGGCAGGACGCCTTTCTCCGGGTTCTGCAGGAGAAGGGAGTGGCCGCTACGGTGCGCCGTTCTAAGGGAGCCGATATCGGCGCGGCCTGCGGTCAGCTCGCCGGGAAGAGAAAAGAGTCATAGGCTCGAGAAGGCCCTCGATTACGATGCGGCCGGACTCGGATTAGGGGCCATCGGCTTTTCTGCCACCGGGATAATGCGTGTATTCGGAGAGCTCGACCATCCGGCCCTTCCTGCTCCAGGAGACGCCGAATTCGGAAGGGAGCAGGCTTTTTTCATAGCATTCTCTAAAGATGCCGGCCAGGCCTTTAACAGTGATCTCCCGCCGGCCCGGCTCTCCCCGGTAGGAGATGAGCGTTCGGGGGAAATCCTGGACCTCCGGCGGGGAATCCTGAGCACCGTTTACCGCCAGGACCTGTCCTGAAGAGGCCCCGAGCCCGCACGAAGGGAGATTCTGGCTCTTCACGGAGGCGATCGCCTCCCACATTTTTCTGAGCGGTTCGGTATCGGGAGTGCCATAGCTCTTTTTCCCCCCGGCCAGGCTGGCGCTGATGTCGGCGTCCCGTCCCGCTCCTCTGACCTCGCCCCCTTCAAATTCATACAAGAAAACCGGCCCGGTATCGATTCCAGCGACATGGGAGACAAAAAATAGGACCTCTACTCCAACTGCCGTGAAGCAACGGAGGGCGGCCGTATCGAAATTCTCGATGTCGTGGGCGCGGTAGAGTTCGGCTTCGATACGCACCGGTTTGGCCGCGGTTTCCCTCTCTCCACCGAGGATATAGAACATGTTGTGGAGGTCGTGCGCCATGGCGTTATTGGCCGGGCTGTCCAGGATCCAGCGACCTTCGGCATCCCTGACCTTGCCGGCCCAATCGTTCCGCCTGTAATAGGCCTCGTCCCGCGGCCAGAGATAGAGGCATTTGAGCCGTTGCGGTCGGCCGAAAAGCCCTTGGCGGATATCGTTCTTGAGGCTTTGAATAGTGGAGCTAAACGACCATTGATACCCGATGGCCACCCATCTCCCGGCCGATCGTTCAACGGCCTCCATCCGGCTGACTTCCTGCACCGTTGCCGCGGCCGGCTTTTCACAGAGCACATAGCTTCCCTGCGATAGAGCCAGGCAGGTCTGGGCGGAGTGAAAGTGGATCGGAGAGGCGATGATCGCCAGTTCGGCCTTATCCCGGGAATAGAATTCTTCCAGCGTCGCGAAAATAGGGACGCCCGACGCTAGGAGTCTCTCCCTTTGAGGACATCTCTCGGGATGGGGATCGACCGTCCCGGCCAGCCGAAATCTTCCGTCTTCACGATTCTGGAGGAGAGCCGCCAGGTAAACGGAGCCCATACCTCCGATCCCGACCAGGACAATAGAGACTGGCTTTTTCATTGCAGCTCAATAAGCGGCCAACCTATGATGTTCATCGATCATGGCCATGACATTGTCATAACGGCTGCCGACGGCGATGCTGTGGCTTGTCCCCAGGACGCGTTGTTTGGATATCATCGTGATTTTCGAAGCGGCCGTTCCAGGAGGTCGAGCTCACGGAAACGTCCCGTCTTCCGGTTGAAAGCCAGAGTCTTGATCTCAAAAGCGCGGAGACGGATGGTCTTTTTTGCCCCCGCCCAGGGAAGGGAGAGCTCCGTTGTCCGGCTCCGGCCCGTCGGCTCAAAAAGCCGGATGATGAGAGCGTTTCCGTCCTCCGCTTTCTTGAGCGCCGAGACCTCGACGGCCCGATCGCTGACGAGGACAAAGGGCTGAGTCCTTCTCCCGCGGCCCGCAGGAAAAAAAGAGAGGAGCGGCGGCTTTTCGTTCTTGACCAGCGCTTCCCGGTCGACAGCGGTCAGCCGGGCAGACCGTTTTCCGCCGTTGATCCAGAAGCGGAACATCCTTTCGCCCTGGTCAATGCGTGGGATGTAGCGGTCCTGGGCGACCATGGGACCTGAGGGCACCGGGTCGGCCGAATAGGCCGCCGAACGTAGGAGCGACAGACGCAGCTCTCCTCCCTGGAAATCCGAACCGTAGATGCAATCGTTGATGATGGTGAGGGCGGCATCGTCCTTGGTGGAAACGACTGCCATCCACTTTTGAGCGACGGACTCGCTCCCGTCTGCGGGGAGTCCGGCGACGCCGTAGGCGGTCTGTCCGATATAGCGAGCTTGAGGAAAAAGTGTCGGGACCGCCAGCTTCAGCATCCTGTCCTTTTCGTTCCAGTGAACACGGAGTTCCACTTCTATCTCGGTCCCCAGCCGGGGAAGCTTGTATCGCTGAAAGATGACCGAACAGCCGTAGGTCAGGACAGACTCCACGACCGTCCGGACGGCACCGTCTTCGAGGATGCGGACCGAAGCCGCCGGCTGAATGCTGATGCCGGACGCCTCCCCCGCCTCCTTGGCGGCAGCCAATTCGAACCGGCCGGCCATGTCCCGAAAACTTTTTACTGCCATTCCCCAGGGGTCGGCATTATCGTTCATAACTAAAGGCCTGAATGCTTCGGCCGCCAGGAAGTCACGTCCTTTAATCCGGTAGACATCGAGCAAACCGGTCCCTGTGTTGATGACAACCTCGATCTCCCGGGTCCGGAAGGCGATCCTCCGTCCTTCTTTCTTAATCTGAGGAGCCGGTCTATGCTGCCTTTTTTCCAGCCGGCAGATAAAATGGTTCATCCGGCCGGGTTCGAGCTCGGCCGAAAAGACGACCTTTTTGCGCCATTCGATGTTGAGATTGCTGTCCTCTTTTTCGGGCTGCGAGGGGAGGGCCCCTTGGTCGGAATAAACCCGAGGGAATAGGTACTGGCCCGATCGGTTGATCTCGTAGGGCTGAAATTCGCAGGTGAAGATGCCCTTGACCCTGTAAGGATGCGGGTTGTAAGCAAAGATGGGAATCTCGTTTTCAGGAGCCGGCGGCTCCCTGTTGGCCATGGCGAAAAAGGCCCGGGCCTTGATTCGGGAGAGAATCTCCAGGCCGTGATCGAGCCTCCGGACCGAGGATTCCTCGGCCGGCTGGATGGCGGAGCCGGGGAGGATATCATGGAATTGGCTGAAGGCGAGGTCGAGATGGGCCTCCCGGAGCTCCCCCTGAGGATATCTCATCAGCCCCTGGAAGGAGGCGGCGCTGGCCATCTTCTCAGCTAGAAAGAGATCGTTCTCGAGAAGCCGATGTTTCTGCTTGATCCGGGCCATGGTCGTGTAGCATCCGACGGCCCAGGGATTGATGTCTCGAGCGTGTCTCGGAAGCGCCGGACGTATTTTTTGGAGGTCATGGAAGTAGGCTTCGGGATAGGAGTGGCGGATCTCCCAATCCTTCTGCTTTTTCATCATCTCCCCGAGTTCGCGCAGGTCGATTCGGTAGGCACCGCCCCCATGATTGCCGACACCCCAGAGAAGAAGGCTCAACTCGCGCCCGGGATGGGCAGCCATCCAGTCCAAGACCTTCTTCTTGGCCTCTCCTCCGGGCGAATTGTAATGGGCGGAGGCGATTGAAGCCATGACCTCGGAGCCGTCGAACCCGACCCAGACGAAATCCTCGGCCGGGAGAGAGCCGTCGGCGAGCCCCGGCCGGCAGAATATATAGGAATCGTAGCCGGCCTTGGCCAGGATCTGGACAAGCCCCTGGCTGTGGCCGAAAGGGTCGAGGTTGGAGGCTGTCCGGATATCGATTCCGAATTTTTTTTGGAAATACCGCTTGCCCACAAGTATCTGGCGGACGAAGGATTCCCCGCTGGGCATGTTGCAGTCGGGTTGGATGTACCAGCCGCCCAGGATATGCCATCTCTTTTCTTTGACCAGGCGCTGGATCCTTTTGAAAAGCGCCGGCTCGTATTCCTCCACCCAGCGATAGAGGATCGCCTCGTTGTGGTTGAAGATAAAACCGGGGAATTCTTGACAGAGAGAGGCGGCGGAACGGAAAGTGGAGAGGGCCTCACCGGCTCCCTCCTCCCAATCCCACAACCAGACCGGATCGAGATGAGCGTTGCAGACTAGATGGATTTTTGGGCGTGGCATGAGACCTCTCCTTATCCGGCTTTGCTCTCGGCCCGGCGGGGAATCCGGGCCATGATGTCCATTTCCTTTCGAGGATACGGCAGCTCCAGTCCTTCTTCAGAATAGGGGTAAAACCGGCCGTTCACAACAAAACCTGGCTTTTCTCCAGGCCTAGCAGGACGCGAATGAATCCTCACCCGGAACTCTCTGAGCTGAAGATCACAGCGATACCAGGCTATCCCGGAAAGGAGGCGGGGCCGCAGCCGGAAAGATAAGTGTTCCGGCCTGATTCCGACAAGATGATGGATGAACAGGATCAGTAGTTCCACCCAGTTCCAGGGCACGATCCCGACCTGGGGATAGGGGGGGACCGGCCGGTGGCCGTAAAATTCGAACCAGCTCCCGGAGCGGCCTCCTTGGGCCCTTCCCAGCCAACGGATGACTCGCCAGACCCGGCCGTCCAAACCGGCTTCGAGATAGGCCCGGGCCACGAACAACGAAGGAAAAGGCCAGGGACCGGGAGAGTCCG
>CAYOZW010000226.1:0-5472 GCA_964408495.1 uncultured Eubacteriales bacterium | reverse complement strand
CGATAACGTCGAGGACCGGCGGGGTATCGGAGGGAAAAAGATCGCCGTCGGAGGAGGTCTGGGCGGCTTGATAATCGTCGCCCTTTACTTTTTGCTCGGCGGCAACCCGGGCGAGATAGTGCAGAGCCTTCAGACGGAGGGGACGTCTTCGCCCGCGGCGGCCGGCCAACCTCTCAGCGAAAGAGATAAGGAGATGGCGGATTTCGTCTCCGTCGTCCTGGCCGATACCGAGGACGTCTGGCAAACCGTATTTGGCGAGAGCGGACAGCAATATCGGAAGCCTCGGCTCGTCCTGTTCACAGACCAGGTTCAATCGGCCTGTGGCTTTGCCGGCGCAGCGACGGGTCCGTTCTATTGCCCCGCTGACGAAAAGGTCTATCTCGACCTCGGCTTTTTCGATGAGATGCAGCGAAAACTCGGGGCCCCGGGCGATTTCGCCTTGGCCTACGTCATCGCCCATGAAATCGGCCACCACGTCCAGAACCTGCTTGGCATCAACGATCAGGTCATGTCCCGGAGGGGCCGGGTGAGCGAACGGGAGTTCAACCAGCTCCTGGTCCGCATGGAACTGCAGGCCGATTTCCTGGCCGGAGTTTGGGCCCACTTCGCCCGGCAGGCGGCCGGCTACCTCGAACAGGGCGATATCGAGGAAGGGATCAACGCGGCCGGCGCAGTCGGTGACGACCGGATCCAGCGCCAGACGCAGGGCTACGTCGTCCCGGACGCGTTCACCCATGGCACGTCCGAACAGCGCGTCCGCTGGTTCAAGAAGGGCTTGGAGACTGGGGATATCGACCAGGGCGATACTTTCGGAGCGAAGATCCTTTAGTCGACCCGGTATCCGCGCGAATAGAGGGGCGTTGTCTTTCCCCGTCGGTTGTTCGATCCGCCGAACTCTTCTTGACAGCCCTCTTCGATAGACGATATCATCCTACTCGCTTGTGAGGAGTGCGTTCAGAGCCTGCGGGCGAGAACAATCGTCCAGGGGGAAAAAAATTGGCATCCCCGAAAGGAAATCTCAGAAGAACCTTAGTCCACGGATAAACGATTCTATAAAGGAGGCATCATGGGAAACACGGTGACCCCGATCATTCAGCTGATCAGCGGCGCTCTGGGAGGAAATCTGGCCGGCGGTTTGTTTAAAAAACTCTCCCTGGGCACGGTGCTCAACTCGATCCTGGGCATTTTGGGCGGCGGCCTGTGCGGCCAGCTTTTGAACTCCCTGGGCTTCGGGGATACGGGCGGCCCCGGCACGGACATCGGCAGCGCCGTCGCCAATATCCTGGGCGGTGGTGTCGGGGGAGCAATTTTGATGGTCATTATCGGGGCGATCAAGAAGGCCGTCAGCAAATAAGCCCGAGTCTTTTTTTGACGACAGGAGTCATTCGGATTCGATATTCAATCAAAGGAGGATAACTATGCCGGTTAAGAGAACAACACATCGCAGTACCAAGGGGACTAAGCTTTATGCCGTGCGCGACAGCAAGGGCCGGTTTAAAGACATCCAAACCTACAAGCGTGCCCATGCTATGGATATCAAGCGCAGCAGCAAGGCCGAAGCGGCGACCAAGCGCAAGAAAGCAAAAAAGAGCAAATAGAAAAAGAATTTTCTCGGCTCCGCCAGACCCATGGATAATAAGTAGAGGTGTATACCATGAACGTCGTGGCACTCGATAATCTGCGCAAATCCTACGGGGACTTGCGAGCGGTGGACGGCGTCTCGTTCGAGGTCCGGCGCGGGGAGATTTTCGGGATGGTCGGTCCGAACGGGGCGGGCAAGACGACCACGATCGAATGCCTGGAAGGACTGCGCCAGCCCAGCGAAGGCAGCGCCCGGGTCCTCGACCTCGACCCGCAGCGCGACGGCTTCGAACTGAGGGAGAGGATCGGCGTCCAGCTCCAGCAGAGCGCGCTCCCGGATCGACTCAAAGTGCGGGAGGTCCTGGACCTCTTCACCGCATTCTACCGCCATCCGGTGGATTGGCGCCCGATCCTCGACGAACTCGGCCTCGGCGAGAAGGCGGGCGCTCCCTTCGCCAAGCTTTCGGGGGGGCAGAAGCAGCGGCTCTTCATCGCCCTGGCCCTGGTCAACGACCCCGAGATCGTCTTCCTGGACGAGCTCACCACCGGCCTCGACCCCCAGGCCCGGCGGGCGATGTGGGACCTGGTCAAGAGCATCCGCGAACGGGGAAAGACGGTCTTCCTGACGACCCACTACATGGAGGAAGCGGAGGAGTTGTGCGACCGGGTGGCGGTCATGGACCACGGCCGGATCGTCGCCCTGGACACGCCCCAGAATCTCATCGCCTCGCTCGGAGCGGAACACCGGGTCGTTTTCAGCGTGGATGGGCCCATAGACCTCGATTCCTTCCGGACGATCCAGGGCGTCACCCAGGTTGAACGGACAGGCACCCGGATTATCATCTTCGGACGTGATGACGATCTTGTCGTCAGGGTCGTTATGGCTCTTGCGGCGGCGAAAATCCGCTTCCGTGACCTGCGGACAGAGCAGCCAAACCTCGAGGACGTCTTCCTTTCCCTGACCGGGAAGGAAATGAGGGATTAGGAGGGAGCGATGCGCGGCCTTTGGAAACTCATCCTGGTCCAGATAAAGCTCTATCTCCGGGAGCCCATGGCCACCTTCTTCACGATCGCCTACGCCCCGATGCTGCTCCTCCTCTTCGGGACGATCTACGGAAACGAGCCGAACCCGTTTTTCGGCGGCCGGGGCATGGTCGATGTCTCCGTCCCTTCGTATATCGCCCTGATCATCGTCTCGGTCGGGTTCATGGGCATCCCGATCGCGACGGCGGCCAACCGCGAGGCCGGCGTCCTGCGCCGCTACCGCACGACGCCGCTCCATCCCATAGCCTACATCATCTCGAACATCGCCTCCTATTACGTCATGACGATGGTCGGCGTCATCGTCCTGGTTGCAGTGGGAAAATCCGTCTACGGGATGAAGTTCGAGGGCAATGTTCTGTCCGTTTGGGCGGGATTTACCCTGGGATGCCTTGCCTTCTTTGCCCTTGGTTATCTTATCGCCAGCATCGCGCCTACCGCAAGGATCGCCCAGGCCATCGGGATGGTCGCCGCCTTTCCGATGATGTTCCTCAGCGGCTCGGCCATACCCCTCGAAGTGCTGCCCCAGTCGGTGCGGAGCGTCTCCCGCTTCATCCCCCTGACCCATGTCGTGACCTTGATGCGCGGGCTGTGGGCGGGGGAGAGTTGGGGAAAACATTTGACCGAAGTCGCTGTTCTCGGCGGTGTCCTCGTCGTCGGCATGTTCCTCTCCGCGCGCTTTTTCCGGTGGGAATAAAAAATAGGACCGTCCCCAATTCTCTCAAGGCGCCTCATTGACACCGTATCGCGGCCTGGGATACGCTTGATGAGTGATCGCAAGGGGAGATTCTCTGAGTCGAAATCGTCCGCGCTTGAACATCAAGCATTCCTGTCTTGAAGCAGCCAGACGCGCCCTTGAGGCGCAAGACGCTCCTCATCTTGACCGATTCTTGACCAAAACGTAACCCATTGCGGGCGAAATCTTCCCTGGAAAGGTAGTAATCTAGCCGATGGGTGAACGAATGCCGAAGTATCAGGCTCGCCGTCCGGCTTGGCCGCGCTTTCTCCATGGACCAAGCCAGAGGCTCATCGCCGTCTTCGTCGTCTTCATCCTGCTGCCCGGCACCTTTCTGGGCGTCTTCGCGCTGCGGGCGCTGCGACAGGAAGGGCAGCTCGGCAGACAGCGCACGCGAGAACGCTTGGAAAGAATTGCCACTGAGATCGGCACCGACCTGGATTCGGAATTCCGGCGGTGGGAAGACACTCCTCGGCTGGCCGCCAGAGAGGAAACTCTGGACGCAGGAAACTATCCGGATATCATCCGGCAAGCTTTCGAAGAACCTGGCTGCGGCGTGCTTTTGTCCGAGTCTCATCAAGGCCTCCAGGTGTTCCCCCCTGATGCCTTGTTGTATAAGCTCGCGAGTGCTCCGGAACCGCAAGCCATCCCAAGTCGGCCTCCGTCCTCGCTTGCCGAAGCCGAATCGCTGGAAATTGAGCGGAAAGATTATGAGCGCGCCGTCCGTGCTTACCGTCGCCTTCTTGACTCGGCAGATGCCGGGCTGCGGCCGCTCCTGCTTCAGCGCTTGGCGCGGACTCTCCGCAAGGCCGGCCGCCTTGAAGAAGCCGCTACCATCTACCGGGACCTCCAACGTTTGGATACGGTTTGGATCGGTGGACTGCCATCCGATCTCATCGCCCGATCCGAGATCTCCTCCCTTGCCGCCGAACACGGCGATACGGCCGAGCTGAATGCTTACGCCCTGACTCTCTACCGCGATCTGGTTGGTGGAAAGTGGCTTCTCGATAAACCGCGCTACCTCTATTACTCTGATCGCTGCCGCTCCTGGTGCGAGGAAAGCCAGGGTGCGGTCGTTGAATTCAACAACATTCGAACAACGGAGGAGCGCAAGCTCTCTCTCTCCCGCGCCGCAGAGGACCTCCTTATCGAGCCCGCACGGGTGCTTGCCGGCGAAGCCGATTACCACATCGCTTTCTGGCGGACGGACCCGTTTGCCGCCGTTGTCCTCTCCGCGGGCTTCCTGGGCGCGGATTGGTGGCACCGGATTTTTTCAAACCGGGGGGAGGATATAGAAGCGGCTTTGTTCCCCCCTGATGGGCAGGCGCTCTTCGGCTCACCTCCTGCAGAAATCCCTCCTTTCGCCGTTATCCACGACCTGCGGGCTGGCGAAGCCCTCTGGCGCCTCCAGGTTTGGCCCCGCAGCCCGGCGGCGATCAATGCGGAGATCAGGCAGAGGCAAACTCTCTCTCTGACGATGCTGGTTTTCGTAGGGGTACTTCTGCTCTTCGGAGCCTACATCACCATCCGGATCGTCAGGCGTGAAATGGAGATCGCCAGGCTTCGCGCCGATTTCGTCTCGACGGTCTCGCACGAATTCCGCTCCCCGCTCACCGGAATGCGTCACCTTGGCGAGATGCTCCTCGACGGACGCACGACCGACCCGGAGAAACAGCGCGGGTATTTCAAAATGATTGTCCAGGAAAGCGATCGGCTGGCCCGTCTTGTCGAGAACATCCTCGACTTTTCCCGGATGGAGGAAGGCCGCAGGGAGTATCTATTTGAACCGTTGAGCCCGTCCCCGTGGCTGCGAAAGCTGGCGGCCGATTTCGATTCGGAGATCGGGCCTAGCGGAGTCGCGGTCGAAGTGAACATCCCCGACGGACTTCCCTCAATCTCCGCCGACGGCCAGGCGCTGGGGTCCGCCGTGCGCAACCTCCTCGACAACGCCGTGAAGTACTCCCCCGGGCAGAAGACTGTCTGGCTTGACGCCGAGGCCGAGGAGGACACGGTTAAAATCTCCGTTCGGGACAAGGGAGTCGGGATTTCCGAGCAAGACAGAAAACACATCTTCGACCGTTTCTACCGGGCCGACGGCGATATCTCGAAGAGGG
>CAYOZW010000225.1:0-5478 GCA_964408495.1 uncultured Eubacteriales bacterium | reverse complement strand
TCCCGTGATGTTGATCACAGTCCGGAACATGTCGAGGATCCGCTCCACGCCGAGAATAAGGGCTATCCCTTCGAGCGGTATGCCCACCTGCTTGAGGACGATGACCAGCATGAGCACTCCCATGGCCGGCGCACCGGCGGCGCCGATGGAAGCCAGCGTGGCCGTCAGGATGATGGCCAGCTGGTCGCCCAGGCCCAGGTGCATGCCGTAAACCTGAGCGATGAAAAGGGCCGTCACTCCCTGGTAAAGGGCGGTTCCATTCATGTTGATGGTGGCGCCGAGGGGCAGGACGAAGCTCGAGATCTGCTTCGAGACGCCGATGTTGTCCTCGGCCGTCTCCATGGTGACAGGCAGCGTGGCGGAACTGGAACTTGTGGAAAAGGCGATAAGTTGTGCCGGATAGATACCCTTCCAGAATTTAAAATAGGGGAATTTGGTGACGAGGGACACGACAGCCGGATAGGAGACGGCCAGAATGAAAAGGCCTCCGATCGTGATGAGGACGTAACGGAAGAGGGACATCAGGATGTCCACTCCGAAGGAACCGACCACGGCCGCGATGAGGGAAAAGACGGCGTAAGGCGCCAATCGGATGACAATATCGACGATTTTGACCATGATGTCGTTGATGGCTTCAAAAAACCGGATGACGGGCTCCATCTTTTTTTTATCGAGAAGAGAGATCACGACTCCCATAAACATGGCGAAAAAGATGATCTGAAGCATATCGGATTTGACCAGGGATTCGGCCGGATTATCGGGGATGATGTTGATGAGCACATCATCCAGTCCCCGCCTCTCTCCCGCACGAAGGGCCTGGGCGTCCGCTGTTTCGGCGTAGTTGGCCATGAGTTCGGCCTGGACGGACTCGGGGATATTCTCTCCCGGTTTCAGCGTGTTGGCCAGAAACAGGCCGAGGGCGACGGCCGTCACGTAGTAGGCGGCATAAAAAGCAAAGGTTTTGCTCCCGATACGCCCCAGCCTGCGGATGTCCCCGAGGCTGGCCACCCCGACCAGCAGAGACGCAAAGATAAGGGGGATGACCACCATCTTGATCAGGCGGATGAAAGCCGTCCCGATGGGCTTGATCACGGCCGCATCGGGGCCGAAGGCCAGGCCGACAGCCGCGCCGAGGACAAGGCCGGCAAAAATCTTATTGGCCACTCCGGTTTTCCGGAGAGTGGTCAGGCCGAGCAGAAGGACCGCCGCCAGAAAAAGGAGGATCTGGATGATCCTGCTCCCGGCCGACCCGGCAGGCATGCCAAGAGCCAGAGCGCCCCAGCAGAGAAAGGCGGAGGCTATGGCTCCGACTATCCGAACCAGATGGCGCCGCATGAATGCTCCTTCTTCCGGATGAGTCTCTGTTTCCGTTCCTTGCCCGGCGTATCTCAGCCGAACACCAGGTTCCCACTATGGGCAAATTTGTCAAAAGAATCAAGCGACAAGCGGAAAAACAAGGGAGCCGAGAGCGACGGAAGTCACTAAAACAGAAACAAAAGCGCAGCGCACCCCGCGATGATGAGCAGGGAAACCGGGAAAGCCGACCGCCAGCCCGGGTTGGCCCGCTTGAGGATCTCGAACTCCTTGACATAGACCGTCTCGCAGGCCTGGCCGCCGGTGTCCTTCCGGGTCGTGCTCGTTCCCCGGACCGCCCGCGACCCCTTGTGCCCGTATTTGGCCAGCCAGCCCCGGAGATGGACTTGGTCCCCCCGCTTGACACTCTTGATGAGTCTGCGCAGGACCGCATCCTCGGTGATCAGATGGTTGTTCGAGATGTGCGACAGCGAGAACTGCCGGCCCGTCTCCGGGTCCGACCAGGAGTAATAGCAGGTGAAGTCCCGGCTCCAGAACTTGACCCTCCGGAAGGCGCCGGTCTCCAGGTTCCTGCCCCAGACGACACAGAGATCCTTGATGTTGAGGTAATCCTTCCACATCTCGTGGGCATAATCTAGGAAGGACCCGGCATAATGGGAGGAGACGACCATCCCCCATATCTCGTAATCGAACTGCGGATAGACCGTATAGGTATAGCCCTTTTGGGTCACATCAAAAGGGGTCGGCAGATCCCCGTATTCCTGGACCGGTTCCTGAAAGACCTCGGGCCGGAAATCGCCCTCGGCTGGCCAGCGGTTCCTGTAGATGATGCAGAAGAGGAGCAGGATGAGTCCGGCCAGGAGGACGACTTTAACGAGTTCCCTCTGGGAACGCGTCATCTGCTTCTGTGCCCACATGGGAGCGCTACCTTCTTAACCTAGCATCGTAGCTGCAGTTGCGGTCTTGATCAAGCGGGCTCGAATCTTTTCTTCAGTTTCAAGGCCACATTGACGAGGCTGATCAACACCGGCACTTCGACCAGCGGGCCGATGACCGTGGCGAAGGCCTCGCCCGAGTTGATGCCGAACACGGCCACAGCCACGGCAATGGCCAGCTCGAAGTTGTTGCTGGCCGCCGTAAAAGAAAGGGTCGCCGTCTTGGGATAGTCGGCCCCCGCCTTTTTTCCTAGGAAGAAAGAAACGAAGAACATGACGACAAAATAAATAACCAACGGAATGGCGATCCGAAGAACGTCGAGCGGGATCTTGACGATGTACTCACCCTTGAGGGAAAACATGACCAGGATGGTGAAAAGGAGGGCGATGAGCGTAATCGGGCTGATTTTGGGGATGAATTTGGTCTCATACCATTCCCGGCCTTTGAGCTTGAGCATGGTGAATCGGGTCAGCATACCCGCCAAGAAGGGAATCCCGAGATAGATGAAGACGCTCTCCGCGATCTGGCGGATGGAGACGTCGACCACCGTCCCTTCGAGCCCGAACCATTTCGGGATGACAGTGATGAAGATATAAGCATAGGCCGAGAAGAACAGGACCTGGAAAATCGAATTGAAGGCGACAAGCCCGGCCGCGTATTCGCTATCTCCCTTGGCCAGCTCGTTCCAGACGATGACCATGGCGATGCAGCGGGCCAGCCCGATCATGATTAACCCATACATGTAGTGGGGCTTATCCCGCAGGAACAGGATGGCCAGGCCGAACATGAGGATGGGACCGATCACCCAGTTGAGCAGGAGCGAAAGGGAGAGCACCTTGACGTTGCGGAAGACATCCCCCAGTTCCTCGTATCGAACCTTGGCCAGCGGGGGGTACATCATCAGGATGAGTCCGATGGCGATCGGGATGTTGGTCGTCCCAGATTGGAAACGGTTGATAAACCCGACGACGCCCGGAACGAGGTAGCCAAGCCCCACGCCGACGGCCATCGCCATGAAAATCCACAGGGTGAGAAACCTGTTCAGGAAGGACAGCCGCGCGACTTTAGCCTCTGACATAGCTTCTCCTTTTGACTCTGATCTTGATAATCAAATTCATGCCTAAATCAGAAAATATAATCCAACCAGGATGATGATGACTCCGGCGATTCTCTGGAGGACCAGATTGGCCTTGCGCAGGCCTTTTGACTCGATCAATTTTTTCGCCGCCCCCATGGAGGTTCCGGCGGCCAGGATCAAAGCCGAATGACCGAGCGCATAGATAAGAAGCAGGAATCCTCCATAAAAGATGTTCCCTTTGCTGGCGACGTAGGCCAGGAGCACGGCCAGGATCGGCACGGCGCAAGGAGTGGAAACAACGCCAAACAAAAGGCCCAAAAGGAGCGCTCCTATCGGACCTCCCTTCCCGACGTTCACGGGCTGGGGAAGGTTGATGCTGAATTTGAAGAGACCCAGAAGATGAATGCCCATGATCAAGCAGACTCCGGCCACAAGATATTTCCAGAACTCTCCGACATCCCCCAGCATCCTACCCATCAGGGCGGAAATCAACCCCAGGATGCTGAAGGTGACCGAAAGTCCAAGGACGAAAAGCGCGGAGAAGCCGAGCGACTTCTTGATGCTAGTGGTTTCAGCGCCGGCCACAACGCTCATGAGCAAGGGGATCATGGCCAGAACGCAGGGATTCGAGGCTGTGGTCGCCCCTCCGATAAACACAGCCAGGACGCCCAGCCAGGGGCTCTGCTGGATGAGCTGCGAGATGTCGCCAAAGGGGTTTTCCATCAATCCTCGTAGCTTAAAGGACTCTCTTTTCTTTGAGCATGTTCACGATATCCTCCTTGGGGAAAAGGCCGACATGCCGGAAGATCTCTTTCCCTCCCTGGTCGATGAAGACCTGGGTGGGAATGAGCTGGATACCGTACTGGCGCGCCGGGCGCGGGTCTTTCCAGACATCGTAAAAAACAACCTGGACTGTCCCGGCATATTCCTCGGCGATCTCTTTCATGATCGGCTGCATGGCTTTGCAGGGAATACATCGGTCGGCACCGAGCTCTATGAAAGTCACCTTATGCTTGGAAAAGTCCAGGTTAAGATCGTTGGTGACGAGAACCGTGCCTTCTCCGCTGGGCGTTTGAGGGGCAAGCGCGCTGGTCCCTCTTTCCTCATTCTGGCTGCGGCAGGAAGGATTGACGAACAAAGTCATCGAGAACGCTGCAACAGAGATCAGAACGAGCATCGGGACGCGAGATATCAGTTTTTTCATGAGGCTTTCTTCCTTTCAGAATGGCGTTGAGAAGGGCTCTGATGATGATGGTCTCAGGGGAGGATCAGGGTCTTTTTTCAGCCTTGCCTCTCTTCCTGGATCCAGCGCTTGATTTCCTCCTGGGAAGGGATTCGACCATAGGACTTCACTTTTCCATTGATGACGAGCCCAGGCGTAGCAAAGACCTTATACTCCGCGATTTTTTTGATGTCCGTCACCTTTTGAACATCAGCCCCGACATTCAGTTCCGCCAAAACGTTGATAGTTCTCTTTTCCACTTCGCCACACCGGGGACAGCCCGGCCCCAAAATCCGGATTTCCATCTGTGCCTCCATTTCTTAGAAGAAAGCTCCGAAAATCATGCCCGTGATCGTGGCCATCACGACCACGAGCAGAATATAGACGATGGTCTTTTTTGTCCCCATGACGCTCCGGATGACCAGCATGCTGGGCAGGGAGAGCGCGGGTCCGGCCAAGAGAAGGGCCAGCGCCGGGCCCTGCCCCATACCCGAACCCAACAGGCCTTGGAGTATGGGAACTTCAGTCAAGGTGGCAAAATACATGAATGCGCCGGCAACCGAAGCGAAAAGGTTGGCCCACAGGGAGTTTCCCCCGACCAACTGGGCCACCCAGGAGCCGGGGATGATGCCCTCGTGCCCGGGCCGTCCCAGCAGGAATCCCGCGACCATGACTCCACCGAGCAAGAGGGGGAAGATCTGCTTGGCGAAAACCCAGGTGGAAAAGGTCCACTCTTTGAGTTCATCCTTTTTGAACCAGCGGACGATCATCCAGGCGAGGACAGCAAGAAGGGCTGCCCCGAGATACCACTTGATTTTATAAATGAAAAACCAGACTTTGAGTGAAGGATCAACCTTTCCCCAGTTGACGAAAACCAGAATGCCGATCATCGTCGCCATGTACAGGGCTGTCTTCCAGAGCGGCCGGG
>CAYOZW010000224.1:0-5500 GCA_964408495.1 uncultured Eubacteriales bacterium | reverse complement strand
GACTCAGTCAGTGGATCAACCGCGAGTTCATCCGGAGGGAATGGTCCGGCTGTCGCTTCGTCAACCGCGAGCAGGACAACGGCATCCCCGGTTTGCGCCGCGCCAAAACCACCTATCATCCCCACCACTTTGTCATGAAATACAACATCTGGGGCTGATTCCTTCCCCCTTAGAAAGCATTTCCAAATCCACAACTTTTACTATGATAACAGGACGGCTTGCCTCCCCAGACTCCTTTCTTGAAAAAGGATTGGCCCCTGAGTATAGTTGAGAATGCCATGGGTCAGGACAAGCTCATCACTCCGATGATGGAGCAGTATTTCCGGATTAAGCGGGATCATCAGGACGCCATTCTTTTTTTCCGCCTGGGAGATTTTTACGAAATGTTCTACGAGGACGCCAAGACGGCGGCACCGATCTTGGAGATCGCGCTGACTTCCCGGCAGAGAATCCCGATGTGCGGGGTGCCCTACCATGCTGTCGACGCCTATTTGGCCAAGCTCCTCAAGCGGGGATTCAAGGTGGCTATCTGTGAACAGGTCGAAGACCCCAAAAAGGCCAAGGGTGTGGTCAAACGGGATGTCATCAAGGTCCTCACTCCAGGAACGGCGGTGGAGGTTGAACTGGACGGAGCGAAGGAGAACGTGTATCTGGCCAGTCTTGTCTTTGATGAGGAAGGCTGGGGGCTCGCTCTCATCGAGCTGGCCAGCGGCCAAATCAGAACCACCGAGGGTAGTCGGGAGGAGATGAAACTTCTGGTCGATGAGTTGTTCCGGATCTCCCCGAAAGAGATCGTCTTCCCGGAAAGCCAGGAGCAGGAGGTCGAACAACTGGCGGCCAAGAGTGACCTCGGCTCGTTTTTAAGGAGCCGGATCGAAGCGTGGGTATTCGACCTCCCGCAGGCAAAAAACGTTCTCCTCGAGCATTTCCAGGTCCGCTCGTTGGCCGGCTTCGGGCTGGAGGACAAAAAACTGGCTTCCTCTGCGGCCGGGGCGCTCCTCTACTACCTCAAAAAAGTCCGCAAGGATTCTCTGTCGCTCGTTCAGAGGATTTCTTATCTCGATACCGGCCAGCAGATGACGTTAGACGCGACGACCATCAAGAACCTCGAGCTCGTCCGCAACCTCCGGGACGGCAGGGTGAAGGACTCACTTCTCGACGTTATCGACCAGACGATCACCTCCATCGGTGGACGACTTCTCAAAAACTGGCTGCTCGAGCCTCTGGTCGACGGGAAGGCCGTCAACGCCCGCCTGGATGCCGTTGAAGAATGGCTCGGGAAGACTGTCGAGCGGCAGGAACTGCGGGAGCGCCTGAAAGGCGTCTCCGACCTGGAGCGCTTGACCGGAAAGATCTCGTTGGCCGTGGCCCACCCGCGCGACCTCGTCTCTCTCAAACGATCGCTCCAGCAGCTTCCCGGGATCCAGGAAGGTCTTGAGGGTCTCCGGGCCGGGATGCATATCGAAACCCTCCAGGCCTGGGATAATGGCGATGATATCGCCGCGCTTATCGACCGGTCCGTTCTCGAGGAACCCGCTTTCCTCCTCACCGAGGGCGGGATCATCAAGGATGGATTCAACGAGGAGCTCGAGGGGCTGCGCGCGATCAGCCGGTCCGGCAAATCGTTTATCGTCGGCCTGGAAAAAAGAGAACGGGAACGGACAGGCATCTCCTCTCTTAAAGTCCGTTACAACAAGGTCTTCGGATACTATATCGAAGTGACCAAGTCGAACCTCCATCTCGTGCCGCCCGATTACATCCGCAAGCAAACCCTGGTCAACTCGGAAAGGTTTCTCACCCCTGAGCTCAAGGAGTACGAAGAGAAGGTGCTGACGGCTGAGGAGAAGATCTGGGAGCTCGAGCACCGGCTCTTTCTCGAGGTCCGGGAAGCCGTTGCCCGGGAAACCGACAGGCTGCAGAGGATCGCCGCTGCCGTCGCCCGGCTCGATGTCCTGGCGGCTTTGGCCGAACTGGCCGCCCAAGGCAACTATTTCCGGCCGGTCGTCGACCAGGACGAACGGATCGTCATCGGCGAGGGCCGGCATCCGGTCATCGAGAAGACATCTGTCGAAGCCTTCATCCCAAACGACACCAGGCTCGACCGTGAAGACAACCAGATCCTCATCATCACCGGTCCGAATATGGGCGGCAAATCGACCTACCTCCGTCAGGTGGCCCTGATCGTCATCCTGGCCCAGATGGGATCGTTCGTCCCGGCGAAGCGGGCGGAAATTGGAGTCATCGACCGCATCTTCACCCGCATCGGAGCCATGGATTTCTTGAACGTCGGCCAATCGACCTTCATGGTGGAGATGCTTGAGACGGCCAATATCCTGAACAACGCCACCCCGCGCAGCCTCCTCTTGTTGGACGAGATCGGCCGCGGGACGAGCACTTTTGACGGTTTGAGCATCGCCTGGGCGGTGGCTGAGCACCTCCACGAAAAAGAGGACATCCGGCCGATGACGCTCTTCGCCACCCACTATCACGAACTGACCGACCTCGCCCTGACAATGAAAAGAATCAAGAACCACCACGTCTCGGTCAAGGAATGGAAGGACGAAGTCATCTTTCTACGCAAGATCGTCCCCGGCCCTTCCGACCAGAGCTACGGCATCCATGTCGCCAAGTTGGCCGGCATTCCCCGGTCGGTCATCGAGCGGGCCAGAGAGGTGCTCCACAACCTGGAGAGACTTGAGCTCGACGAGATCGGATTGCCCCGTCTGGCCTACCGGTCCCGCCGGAATCGTGACAAGTCGCAGCTTTTGCTTTTTGCGCAAGAACGGGAGTTGGAGCGATGGCGGGAGCTAAAGGACGAGATCGGCGAACGCGATCTCTCTTCCCTGACCCCCCTGGATGCCCTCAATCTCCTGCACGAGTTGAAAAAGAAGGTCAAAGAGCGCTAAGCCGGTCAAAAAACCTCTGATTCATCCTCGGCTTCGAGCCCGTCCTCCTCGTCCTCCTCGTCATCTTCGTCGTAGTCGTGCTCATCCTCGTCGAAGGGAGTTTCACCGTCCTCTTCTTTCCTCTCCTCCAAGGCCAGGTCAAACTCTTCGCGGTCCTCGTAGCGGCGCAGAGCATTCGCCGCCGAATCCGAATAATAGAGCTCGAGGTAGTCCTCCTCGATGATGCAGAATACGGACATGCTGTGGCCGGTCTGGAGGTTGCCGACGGTCTCCACGACTTTCGCCTTCTTCTTGATCGCATCCAAGGTCAGCCAGCTGATGATCTCGATTTCTTCCATAGGCCGCTCCGAATGGAAAAATAGCGCATTCTTATAAATTGTCAAGGAAAATATTTATTCTGGTTCTTCCCAAGAAAGGGAGATTTTTGGCATACTGGAAAGACGAGGAGTGTGAAAGCCATGAGATGGGATAAATTCACCGTCATGTCTAAGGAGGCCTTCCAGGCGGCTCAGGCGAAAGCCGAACAAATGGGCCATCAGGAAGTCCTTCCCGAACATCTTCTCCTGAGTTTTCTGGAGCAGGAGGAAAATATCGTCAACGCCGTCCTGGCCAAGCTGGGTGTCAATCCCCAGAAAATCCGGGAGGGGCTGGAAAGAACATTGGGGGAGCGGCCCCAGATCAGTGGGGGAGAGGTTTACCTTGGGTCGGCCCTCCGGCAGGTCATGAATGAAGCCCAAAAGGAAGCCGATAAGCTCAAGGACGAATACATCTCCACCGAACACCTATTCCTGGCCATGCTCAAGGACGGAGGCGGCGAAGCCGGCCGGATCCTGGCCGAGAACGGTGTTCGTCAAGACGCCGTTCTCCAGGCCTTGGCGAGCGTTCGAGGAACGCAGCGGATCACCGATCCTCAACCGGAGGGAAAATACCAGTCTCTCCAAAGATACGGACGCGACCTCACCGAGCTGGCGCGTCAGGGGAAGCTCGACCCTGTCATAGGCCGCGATGAGGAGATCCGGCGCCTCATCCAGGTGCTTTCCCGTCGCACCAAGAACAATCCCGTGCTCATCGGCGAAGCGGGGGTGGGGAAAACGGCCATCGTCGAGGGGCTGGCCCAGCGCATCGCCAACGGCGACGTCCCTCAGTCGCTGAAGAACAAGCGCCTCATCGCCCTCGACCTCGGGTCGCTCGTCGCCGGCACCAAATTCCGCGGCGAGTTTGAGGATCGTCTTAAGGCCGTCTTGAATGAGATCAAAGAGGCCGAGGGGGAGGTGGTCCTGTTCATCGATGAGCTCCATACCATCATCGGGGCGGGGGCCGCCGAAGGGGCGGTGGACGCCTCGAACATGCTCAAACCGCCGCTGGCTCGAGGCGAGCTCCGCTGCGTCGGCGCGACCACGCTTAACGAATACAAGAAATATATCGAAAAAGATGCCGCCCTGGAGCGCCGTTTCCAACAGGTCTTCGTCGGTGAGCCATCGGTCGAGGACACGATCTCCATCCTCCGCGGGCTTAAGGAAAAGTACGAGGTTCATCACGGGGTCAAGATCAAAGATTCAGCCCTGGTCGCTGCGGCTACCCTCTCCAGCCGCTATATCTCCGGCCGCTACCTCCCCGACAAGGCCATCGACTTGGTGGACGAGGCCGCCTCGCGCATCCGCATCGAGATCGACAGCTTGCCCGAGGAGATCGATGAGCTCGAGCGCCGCATCCTCCAGCTTGAGGTCGAGCGGCAGGCCCTCAAGAAGGAGAAGGACCGGAGCTCCCGGGAGAGGGTGGAGAAGCTGGTTCAAGAGTTGGCCGACCTCAAGGAAAAGAGCTCTTCCCTCAAGGTCCATTGGCAGCGCGAAAAAGAGTTGATCGAGGCGATGAAAAAACTCGCGGAACAGCAGGACACCCTCAAGGTCGAAGAGCAGAGCGCCGAGAGGAGGGGAGACCTGGAACGGGTGGCCGAGATCCGCTATGGCCAGCTGATCGCCCTCGCCAAGGAGATGGAATCACTCCGGGCTCAGCTCGCCGAGGTTCAGAAGAAAGGCAAGATTCTGAAGGAAGAAGTGGACGAGGAGGACGTGGCCGAAGTCGTTTCGCGGTGGACCGGCATTCCTGTCAGTAAGATGCTCGAGGGCGACCTGGAGCGGCTGCTCCGGATGGAGGACAACCTCCGGAAGCGGGTAGTCGGCCAGGATGAAGCCCTGCGGGTCGTCTCCGATACCATCCGGCGGGCCCGGGCGGGGATCCAGGATGCGGCTCGGCCGCTCGGTTCTTTCATGTTCCTCGGCCCGACCGGCGTGGGGAAGACCGAACTGGCCCGCGCCCTGGCCGAATTCCTGTTCAACGACGAGCGGGCTATGGTCCGGCTCGACATGTCCGAGTACATGGAGAAGCATACCGTCTCCCGTTTGATCGGCGCTCCTCCCGGATACGTTGGCTATGAGGAGGGCGGCCAGCTGACTGAAGCGATCAAGCGGCGGCCCTATTCTATCGTCCTTCTGGACGAAATCGAGAAAGCCCACCCGGATGTCTTCAACGTCCTGCTCCAGATCCTCGATGACGGCCGCCTCACCGATGGAAAGGGAAGGACGGTCGACTTCCGC
>CAYOZW010000223.1:0-5523 GCA_964408495.1 uncultured Eubacteriales bacterium | reverse complement strand
GCAGACGCCGCAGGACGAGTACTTTGAGGTCGTCGGCTACACGCCCCAGGAGATCGAGTTCAAGATCAGGATCAATTTTCCGTCCAAGTACATGTACCATCTCATCCTCGAGGACAACGAGCCGCTGGCCGAGGGCTGGTATGTCACCATACTTGGCGCCGAAGACTTCTATAGACTTGTGATCAAGGCCAAGAAGGGCGTTGTTTTCGAGCCGGGAAAGACCTACCGACTCTGCATCGGGAACAAAAATCCTGAAGAAATAGCCAGGTATAGAAGCTCTTACCCGTGTTCCGTCGATTACGAGTTCGTCCTGCCTTCCAAATGAGCGGCCCTCCGGCCGACCCCTGGGATTCCCGATAGGCGGAGCCCTTCTTCTATTCTTCTGTCTTCGGCGGGATTGTTGGAGCAGGAGGGGAAGAAACCGGCTTTTGTGCCGCTGGGATTTTGTCCCGTACGGTAAAAGACAGGGCATAGAGGACCACTCCCGCCACACAGACCAGAGCCGCGATCCAGACGACCGGAGAGAAGAGCTGGTTGACGATGCGTTCCGGGATCCAGCCCAGCTTGTTCAGGATCAAGTCGCCAAGGTCGCTCGCCCAGTAGTCGTGCTCGAAGAAAGGTGCCGCCTTGATCGCCCACAAGGAAAAGGACTTGGTGGCCAGGGCGAGAATGAGCGTGGGAATGCCCCCCACCAGGACAGAAACTCCCGACCAGCGGAAGAAGCTGGCCGGAGATGAAGCGGCGACGAGGGCTCCGAGGAAGATGAACCCGGCCGGGACGAGGAAGAGGAAATAAGAGAGAAAGGTGATCGTCCCGGAGATACCGAAGGGGAGAAGAGGGAAGGAGCGGACGCCCTCGAAGACTTCGATTTGGTTGTCCATGTCATCGACAGCCCGCCGGCGCGCCTCGGTCAGAACCGTCTTGGCCATCTCCAGGTCCGGCTGGCAGGCGGGGATTTGGTGACGACGGATGTCGCCGATCGCTAGTTCGCCCCAGAGCATCTGACCGCGCTCGTCGCAGGGAGGAAGGTTTTTCAGGGTCTCCTCGAGAAAACGGTCCACTTCCGGGTGAAGCAGGGCGGCCTGGAGGGGCTGCAGGTCGATGGTGATCGGCCGGGGGCGTCTCTCGCCCCTGAGGACACGGCCGATCTGCCGGAGTGAATCGGACAACTCGCCGTCCAGCCATTCCAGGAGACCCGTCTTCTCCATCAGGTCGCGGGGGGAAATCCCGGTCTTGGCCGCGGCTTGGAACCAGGCCCTCGTGTTGTCATCGGCAATGATCCGTTCGTCTTGGGCCTCCCGGAAGATCTCGTCCGCTTTAGCCGGGATATCGGCGATGATCTCGCGGGGAAGGTCGGTCAGGAACTCGGCCGAGACCGAGGCCTTGATCATTCCCACGGCCCAGATGATCCCGAACAGCGTGGGAAGACCCAGAAAGACGATGAGCAGAAGTCCGATGAGTCTCCTGGCTACGTTCATAGCGCCCTCCTACCTAGAAATCCACGTCTATCATAATGAATATACGTATTTGATCACAAGAAGTTCCGCCTCCGGAGAGCTTTCGGACCGGGCACCCAAAAAGAAAATATCTAAAAACTAAAATAATAGTTGACAAACTAAGAGTTTAGTTATATATTATGTTTGCCATGAAAGAATTGACCAGAGCCGAAGAGCAGATCATGCAGGTCCTCTGGAGACTGAGAAAGGGTTTCGTCAAGGACATCGTCGATGAGCTTCCCGAGCCCAAACCCGCTTATAATACCGTTTCGACCTTCGTCCGCATCCTGGAGAAGAAGGGCTTTGTCTCGCACGAGGCCTTTGGCAAGACCCACCAGTATTTTCCTTTGACCTCCAAGGACGAGTACAAGAAGAAATTTCTCAAATCCTTCATCAAGAGGTATTTCGGCGATTCCTTCCAGGAAATGGTCTCGTTTTTCGCCAGCGGCCGCGACATCAGTCTGGAAGAGCTGGATGAGATTCGTAAACTTCTGAACGAGCAGATCGTAAAACAAAAGGGGAGGCACAAATGAGCGATCTTCTCCGCTACATCCTGGAAAGCGGCGTTTGTCTGGCGCTTTTCTACCTCATCTACTGGGTTCTTCTCAAGGATGAGACCTATTTTCTTCTCAACCGATTCTACCTGGTCTCCGCACTGGCCATATCATTCATCATCCCCGTGTTCAACGTCACCTCTCCATTCCGAACGGCCCGGGCTGTCTCCGCTTCGGTCTCCCTGAGCCAGGTCCAGGCGATACCCGCCCGCACTCTCGGGCCTGCCGATGCCCTTTTGGTTGTCTACCTGGCCGGAGTGCTTGTCTATTTGATGCGGTTCGTTTTCCACTTGATCAAGCTCCGTTCCGTTGTCAGGAGATACGGGCTGCAGGTTCGCGGGGGCGTCAAGATCGTCTCCGTGGACCGGGGATTCGCGCCCTTCTCGTTCCTCAACGTCGTCTTTCTCAACGAGAAGGACCTCAACCCGGACGACCTGGAACGGATCCTGGCCCACGAACGGGTGCACATCCACCAGGGGCATTCTCTGGATGTGCTCTTGATGGAATTGGCAATAGTCCTTCAATGGTTCAATCCTTTTGTATGGCCGTACAAAAAATCCCTACAGGAAACCCACGAGTACCTGGCCGACCATGGAGTCATTGCGCAGGGCTTCAGCGCGGTCATGTACAAGCGGCTGGTGTTCGAGCAGCACGTGGGCGCCCAGCTGTTTGAGCTTGCCAACAACTTCAAACAGTCCCAGATCAAAAGGAGGTTAACCATGATGTCCAAGATCAAGTCCAGGAACGCGGCCAAGCTGAAGCTATTCTTCGTCCTGCCTCTGGCCTCGTTGCTGGTGCTGGCTTTTGCCGAGCCGAAGCCCGCGGGAACGCTCGACCATCCAACGGTCCCTGTCCTGCAGGAAAAGGCCGGTCAGGGCCAGGAGTGGCAGGTCAGCGAAGAGAAGGTCGCTCAGGCCAAGACCGAGTACAAGATGCTCAAGGAAAAGGAGATGAAACTCCGGGAGAAGCTCGAAGCGACCGAAGACGGGGAAGCCAAGAAGGAGCTCGAACATAACCTGCAAATTGTCCTGATGAAGCAGCAGGAGCTCAAGGGCTTCCTGGCCAAGGCGGGAACGCCTCCCAACCCTGGAGAAGTCGACCTCAAGGCCGAGTCCGAATCGCTCCAGAAAACGGAACAGAAGATCCGCGAAACGCTCGCCCAAACGGACAACGCGGAGAAACAAGCCGAGCTCAAGAAGAAGCTCAAGATGGTCCTGGCCAAGCAGGCCGACATCAAAGCCATGATGGCGGGCGGCAATCCCTCTACCGAGGCTACGATCGATGACTTAAAAAAGCAGTACCTGGCTCTGGACGCGAAAGCCGAGACGATCCGTACCAAGCTGGAACAGACCACGGACGCGAACGAGAAAGCGGAGCTTGAAGACCTATTGAAGAAGATCTCTCAAAAGCAGGAACAGATCAAGGCCCAGGCCCAAGAAATGAAGGCCGCCCAGGAAGCAAAAAAGAAGTAAGCCAACGCTGATCAGGGAGGAGGCCCGGCCGTCGAACACCCGGGCCTCCTCTCTTTCTCATTTTTTGGCTCATAAACCCGCGCCGAAAGCTTAACTACTTTTCGACTTTTTGGATGCCGATGAAGTCGAGGCCGACCTCGGGCACCTGAATATCTGCATCCGCTCCCTCAAACCTCAGCGTCAGGACATGCTCGCCGGCCGCGATATCCAGCGGTTCCAGACTGATCATCCGCAACAGGGTCCGTCCGGGAGTCCTGAGGTTGATCGTCGCGGTCCCCTCAGCCCAGGGGACGCTCTTGCCGTCGAGAAGGGTGGAGACCGTACCCATCCGGTCCGCGTGGACGAAGACGCAATGGACCCGTTTTTTTCCGGTCTCACCGATTGTCACCCTAAAATCCTTGGTGTCGCCCGCTTTCTCCGGAAGCCAGATGAGCGCCGTTCCCCCCGCAAAGATGGGGTTCCCGCGTAGGAAAGTTCCGGCGGGATCGGCGACGGCCTTTTCTGCGTTGACAAATTCGAAATCCCGCGCCCCCATCCGGGCGGCAGGTTCCCAGGCCGGAAGTTCGAGCGTCCGGAGGTCCTCGGGGCTGATCGGCAGATGGTCGTCGAAGGCCCCGGGCCGGGCATAGTAATATCCGATCCTGGCGTAGGAAAGTCCCGGAGTTCTCTCGTGGGAGTAGAGCTCCAAGAAAAATGAGAGGGCTTGTTGGAAGGGGAAGGGGTCGAGGATGTGCCAGCGGAAATTGGTGACAAATCCGCGGTTGCCCGGGCCGTCGTTGCGCGGCTGCCCACAGTAGGGATAAAAGAAGATGTCCGGTGACGACCAGGAATAATTGTAATAATCTTCGGAACCCGTCCCGAAGGCCGAAGGAGTCCTGTCCCCATCGACAAACACCTTCTCGTCACCCTCTCCCCACCAGCTCCCGTATGGTGTGGGGACGGGCGAGGGGTTCATGATATATGAGGCGGTCCCCACGTAAAGGCCTTGCCCCCTCGCCAGGAGGAAGGGCAGGTCCTGAACATCCCGGTTTGAAGCGATCAGGCCGTGGTTGACCCGCCAGCGGGCCCGGAAATGCATCGATCTCTGCTCGTCCCAGAGATAGGGCCGGATCGACGCCGACCCCGATATATTGACAGGGGTGTTTGCGGCGTTCTCGAGGACGACCTTAAGGGACTTCCGGAAAGGCATCGGAAACCGGCAGACCATGGTCCCGTCCGAATGGATGGTGAAGGGAAGCGAGATGGAGGGATTGATGCCCGGAGCCGCGCCGAAGAAATCCCCGACCGGAGATTGGATCTGGCCCCAAGGGGCTCCGTCGCATAGGATGTGCAGGATCGTTTTCCGGAGCGCCCTGTCCATGTCCTCGGCCTCGAGTTTCAGGGTAAGTCTCTCGACAGCCTTGGGGCCCTCCAGGGAAAGAACCTCGCTTTTTTCGGAGGGGGGAAGCGAGGCTTGGAAAGTGAGCGGGGATTCATCCCCCGATATAAGCATCCCGTCGGGGTCGGCCAGGACGGCCAGGACGGCGTTGATGGACCGGCCGGAGGTCAGGAGGTCCCGGGGATTGAACGAAACAACGCTTGTCCCCGGTTCGTAGAGCCTGACGCCGACCTGGTAAAAATGAATCTCTTTGATGCTTCCGACCCAGACGATCCTCAATTTCTTCTGGAAGGGCAGGGGCGCATAGGCTGCGTCTCTCTGGTAGATCGTCCTCTCCAAGAGATCCTGTTCCAGAGAGGAGGACTCGGGGAAACACTCGTACGTCCTCCGGAAGAAAGGTGCGGCTTCGCCGTCATAGACCGGACGCCTGAGGTCGTCGATATACAGGCGGACCTTTCCGGATATAGCGGCGCTCCAGAGCCGGACTACGGCGCCCGGCCCCTTCAGGTCGGCGACCAGGTATTCGCCGATTCCATCGGGGCCCGGCTCCTTGACCGTTTTTTCGAAGTTCGGGATCGGCTCTCCGCCGAATCCATCGGAGTTTGCGAACCAGCCGGGACCTC
>CAYOZW010000222.1:0-5545 GCA_964408495.1 uncultured Eubacteriales bacterium | reverse complement strand
GTTCTCGGCCGTCGCGCTCGTTCTGGTCGCCGCGGCCGGCCTCTTCTATCCCGGTGTTCCGCCGTCGTTCCGCGGCCTAGTCCAGCGGCTCGCGCTGCTCATCATCTTCGCTTGGATGGTCGCCACCGCCGTCATCGCTCGCCGGGCCGCGGGCCGATAGACCAAAAAACTCCACTTTTGGCTGGACCCGTTCTGGGGTGAGCCTCCCCGGCCTCAGCTGCCATCAGAACTTCCTGATAAGCGGCCTGGAGCGGAAGAGGTCCATCGGCCACAAAGCTTAGCTTGAGGTGATTGATGATGCGATCCACCGCGGCACAGTCGGTGAGGAAAGCGATGACCTTCATTCTGCCGCCACGGCTTGGGTAGAGAAGAGGATCGACCTCATAGGGCCTTCCGGATCACCCCGGTCCAGCCCATAACGCGGGCAAATTGTGACTATCTTCGGCATACTTCCATTTACTTTCGTATACTTTAGTATACCTGCAGATAATTCGTAGTCTGCTGACAAGATTGACTATTACTTTTTTTCAGGAGGTTAAGAGAAACGCTTGGTTTGGATCCGGAGTCCGTCGTCGCTCTATCCACTGAGCTATAGGCGCGCCGTGAGAACAATATTACCCTATTTGAGAGCCGATATAAATCGGGCAATCTTTAAAGGCCTAAGGGCGACGGATGGGAAATCCGATGATCTAATGAGACTTCGGCCGAATATTTTTCGTGATCTTCTCCTTCCCCGGCGGTGAGGTCTGGGTGATTTCCAGCACTTTTGAGCTTGTCCGCGGATTTCTGGCGGGGTTTGTGTTGACCTTTTTGTTTCGTGGAAGTCGCGGGGCGCAGGCGGCGGGCTGAATCGCTACGATGGTAGATCAACATTTGAGAGATCTCATTGCCGTGCGCGTTGCCTTTCCTGATTTGGACAGGGTCAGCAACCGTATTTTTCAGGGCCCGTAGACCTCAGCACCTTCAGCGAGGCCTGATTCAAAACAAAACTCTATCGTTTTTTCTGCCTCGCTTAGCGGCCGAGCAGGATCAAGACGCCGGCGGCGATGGCCAGGACCTCCATGATCACCGGGAAACCGCTAAAGTTCAATTTGAGCATCGGGATCAGCCCGGTCAGGATGAGCCAGATGCCCAACAAGAGCATTCCCAGACTCTTGGTCATCTTGATTTTGGCCATATTTTTGCTCCTTTAAAAAAGTACGTAATGCCCTGCGGACGCGCTTCGTCCTCTTTTTTAAAAGTCTACCACCCCACAATGGCCTTGGCAAGTGAACCTTTTCGGTATGGGCTAACCTCTTCCCGGCTGCATCGCCCGGCCCCAAGCCTGCCTTGACACCCCTCTCGCCATGATTTACTATCTTTCTTGATCGGAAGATGGCCAAATCGCAATGATGACGCACGGGGCCATCGCCGCCGAAAAATAAATTCTTATGTTTTAAAACATTAAAGGAGGCTAAAATGTCTATTGCAAGAACAACGGAAATCAAATCATCTTCTGCACTTAGCTTTGATGATGCAATGAAAAAGGGGATTGCTCGAGCTCGGAAGACTCTTGCAAATGTTCGAGGAGCGTGGATCGAGAATCAGGAAGTTCTAATCGATAAAAAGGGCAAAATATCCGAGTACCGGATTCAGATGAAGATCACATTTATTCTTGAAGAGTAGCTTCGTAGACGCGGAACGACTAGCCGGTCAGGCGACCAGAGGTTATTAATCAAACCAACCTTTCCGTTTGAAATACCACAACTCAACCACGGCAATAGCGACCATCAAGACGATAACGATCATGAACCCGTATCGGAACATTGAACCAGGTAGCCCACCGACGTTCATCCCTAGTAGTCCTGCGATCAGACCAAGAGGCAGGGTAATTGCCGAGACAATCGCAAGGATGCGCAAGCGCTTCTCCACACGATCGCTGCCCGCCATCTGGTAATAGGCATGCAAATCGTTGACTCGGGCTTCCAATCGATAAATCCCCCTTTGCGCGAGTTCTACTTCTGAGGCTAGGTCTTGAATGTATGTCTTGCGGTGAGGTTCCTGTAAAGCCGCGTTGTCGGAAGCGTTGAGGCCGGCGATGCAGTAGAGCTGATTCTCTATCAGGGAAACGAGCTTGTCAACCTGCCGGTGTAGCTTGGTCAGATCGCCGGCGTGTATTGCCCCCGGGTCCTCATTCAGGATTTTGGCCATGCTTGCAGACAGCATGATGCCCGAAGCTTATGAGGATGGTGGATTTCTGATCGGGTTTTTAACGATGCTGGGATTCTTGACGGCTTTCATTCTTTCCAAAATATAGTTTCATCTTATTTGATTTCTCCGCTTTTTTGCTTTTTATCTCTCTGCTGCCGAGCACTTCTCGGCTCATAAAGTTTATAATGATGTTTTTGTGACATTTCTCTCTGTTGTTTTTTGCGCTTTAAAATAACGTTGAACTTCTCTATTATCCATTTCATATCTTCAATGGGGATTACGACGATATTCCTATTCTGCTTTATCAATAATAATTGCCCTTTTTCTTCGATAATATATTGATACTTCCCCTTGCGATTCACAGTGGGTCGTGCAAGTCCGTTTTCTTTTTTGCTCATTTCTTTCTCCGCCTTGAAGTTTTGCTCCTTTTGAGTTTATCCGTACCTTTGTATTCTGTCAATTTTCGCCGTCCTGTCGCCTATGATGCTGGTTCGCCCAAAACTGAGAATATCCCTACCCTTCGCGAGGCACTTTGAGATATCCACGGCCTTGCAGGCCTCGTAATGGCCTCCGGCCGATCACTAAGAAAGTTGCGGTGCGCGCTATTTGGACCTCGGCAACAAAACCTCTGCACACTGTATATTTCCGGTATTGTGACATTATCCTATGTCAATATTTTAGTTGACTCGGCCGCCTCGTGAAGGACTGCGAAGCGCCGCCCTGAGTGCGGCCGAGGAGAGCGGGGGATATTTCATGGATTGATGATCAGGAGGGAGCGGAAGTCCGGCGTCTTTCGGCCCGCGCCGACGGATGTTCCGTGCCCATCCGAATGCCGGATGTTGTTTTCCGTGAATTTCGCGGGAATTGACACGGCCAACGGACCGGGAGTACATTTCCGGCGTGGTCAAACGGGAAGATTCAGCGGCTGGAACGGGAATTCGCGACGCCCCCGGAAAAGCAAATTCTTATCCCTAATAGTCCGGCCTGGCGATCCATTAAGCGGGAGTCGAGAAACATATTTGTTTGACCTGCCAACCAAATCGGGTCTCGATTCGTCCTACAATAAGCCGAAGGAAAAGAAGGAGATCCATGTTTATTGATTTGACGCGCTTTTTGATTGTCGGCCTGTTGGTTGTATCGCCTCTGACAGGTCTTCTCAAGGAAACCAGGCTCTTGCGTTACCCCGATATTCACCAGAATACGATCGTGTTCTGTTATGGCGGCGATCTGTATCTCGCCTCCAGTGACGGGAAAAACGTCAAACAGCTCACCTCATTCCCGGGCGAAGAAATGTTGCCGAAATTTTCGCCCGACGGACGCCGGATCGCCTTCACGGCGGAGTTTGAAGGCAACAAGGATGTCTACGTAATGTCCGTTCAGGGCGGCAAGCCGAAACGGCTGACCTTTCATCCGGCGGCGGAATACGTTGTCGACTGGCACCCCGACGGGAAACAAATCCTCTTCCGCTCCAACGGCAGCAGTACCAGCTACAGGTTCAACCGGCTGCACTCCGTGCCGGCTCAGGGCGGGCTCCCCACCGTCCTGGAGTTGCCGGAAGCCGATCTGTCCAGCTTTAACGATACGGGCGATAGAATCGCCTTTTGCCGGACCAGCCTGGAGAATTCGTTCAAAGGCTACCGAGGAGGAGCGCTTCCCGATATTTGGACCTATGATTTTGTCCAGCAAAAAGCGAAGCTCGCGATCAGCGATCCGTCCATCAATCATCACCCCCTATGGATCGGCGATGACATTTATTTCGTCAGCGACAGGGGCCGCAGCAAAGAACAGAATCTTTGGGTGTATGACGGAACGAGCAAAGAGTCGCGTCAAATAACCTTTTTCCAGAACTGGGGAGTCCAGTGGCCCAGCAAGGGAAAGGATCAAATTGTCTTTGAAAACGAGGGCAGGCTCTGCATCTATAATATCAAAGACAAAACGATACGCCCCATCAAGATCGAAATTCCCCCATCCCAGAACCGCTTGACGGCGGGGACTAAAAACGTCCAAGACCGCATTTCCGGCTCCCCCGCCCTGTCTCCGGACGGTAAAAAGGTGATCCTTTCCGTCCGGGGAGCGCTCTTCTATTTGGAACCGGAAAAGAACCTGATTCGAAACCTGACCCAGGCACCCGGCGTCAACGAACGGAACCCCGTTTGGAGTCCCGATGGTCGGTCTTACGCCTATATATCGGATGTTTCGGGAGAGGACCAGATCTACATCCGGAAATTCGGCGACAGCCTGAAGCCGATCCAAATCACGAACATCGCCGATTCGCGGGTCGGCAATCTCAAGTGGGCCCCGGACGGCAAAAAAATCGGTTTCGCCGATAAGCGAGCGGCTTATTATTATGTGGACCTTGAAACCAAGATCGTCAAGAAGGTTTTTTTTGACGCCTATCTCGAGAGCGTCAATTTTGTAACGGCAGCCTGGTCTCCCGACGGCAACTGGCTGGCCTATGCGAGCGGAAATCCGAACTGGTACAGTTCGATTCATCTTTTTTCGCTGGAAGACGCCAAGGCCTACCGGGTCACGGATGAATATAGCCATGCCTTTGAACCGCAATTCGACCCGGAAGGAAAATTCCTGTACTGGATAGCCGATAGCCGGATTCACGTGGAGGATTCTTATTGGGATGGCGGTCATTATAGGATCAATCCGTCCAGCATTGTCGCGGCGACACTGCAAAAAGAGCCTTTGGCCCCGATGGCGGCGGCCCCGGGAAGCGCGCCCGCCGCGCAGGAGCCCCAAGCGGTTCCGATCCGGATTGACGTCGAAGGATTGGGCCAAAGGGTCATGGCCCTCCCCATCGAGGATTCGAGCTACAAGTATCTCGCGGCGCTCAAGGGGAGATTGATCTACCTATCGGAACCGGCCAAAGGGGAATCGGCGATAAAGATGTTCGACCTGGCCGCGCAGAAGGAATCCGTCCTGTTGAAGGACGCCTGGTACTGCATCCCGGCGGCTCGGGCCGACAAGATCGTTTATCGCGCCGAAGGCACCATCGGCATTTTAGACATCAAACCCGGCCAAAAGGCCGGGGCAGGCCGAATCGATCTTTCCGGCTTGAATCTGACCGTCGATTACGGGAAAGAGTGGAAACAAATTTTCGAGGAAGCCTGGCGGATCCAGCGGGATTTCTTTTTTGACGAGAATCTGCACGGTGTCGATTGGGCGGCGATGAAACGGAAATATGCCGCCCTGCTTCCCCATGTGGCCTCGCGCCAGGATCTCAACCGTCTGATCGCGGATTTGTTTTCGGAGTTGGGTCAGAGCCATATGGAGATATCGGGGGGGGATTTGCCGGAAATACCCAAGGTCAATAACGGCCTATTGGGAATCGATCTGGAATTGGATA
>CAYOZW010000221.1:0-5548 GCA_964408495.1 uncultured Eubacteriales bacterium | reverse complement strand
CGGGAGAAGCCCGTAGCGATGGAATTGAGGACACTTTTTCCGGCGAGGAGTTCCTCCCGGATCCGCTCGAAGATCAGCACATTGGCGTCGACGGCCATGCCGATGGTCAGGATGATACCGGCGATGCCCGGCAGCGTCAGGGCGGCCCGGAAGTAGGCCAGCGCGCCGAACAACAGAACCATGTTGAGGATCAGAGCGGTGATGGCGTTTACCCCCGCCAGCCTGTAGTAGATGACCATGAAGGCCATGACCAGGAGAACGGCAGCGATGCCGGCGCTGAGTCCCTTGCGGATCGAATCGGCTCCTAGAGAAGGGCCGACCGTCCGCTCTTCCAGGTACTTAATGCCGGCGGGAAGGGCTCCGGCCCGGAGGAGGACGACCAGGTCTTCTGCCTCGTCGATGGTGAAACGGCCGCGGATAATGCCGCCGCTGTTGGCGGGAATCACGCCTTCGACGTTTGGGCTGGAGATGACCTTGTTGTCAAGGACGATGGCGATTTGGTTGCCGATGTTTTCCCCGGTGACCCTTTCGAAACGGCGACCCCCTTCGGGGTTGAGGGAGAAAGAGACAGCCGGGCTGTTCCACTCGTCCGTCGCGCGCCGGACGACGCGGAGGTCTTTCCCGGTGACCGTGGCGACGCGTTCGACGAGGTAGTAACCGCCGCTCGTCCGCTTCGGGTCGCCCCTGACGACTTGGGCGTCTTCGGGGACGGTCCCCCCGAAGGAGGAGAGCAGGGTCTGCTCATCGGCGGCCGGGCCCGCCTTGACGAGTTTCCACTCCAGAACGGCGGTCGTCTTGATCAGGTTCTTGACGTGTTCGGGATTATCGACGCCGGGGAGCTCCAGGATGATCTGGTTTCCAGAGAGCCCCTGCCGTTGGATAGTCGGCTCGGAGACGCCGAGCTCGTCCACCCGGTTGCGGATAGTTTCCAAGGCCTGGTTGACGGCCTGGTCCCGGAGGTACATTTGAACCTCGGACTTCATGGTGAGAGTGGCGGTCGCGTCGGCAAAAACATATTCCCAATTCCGGAAATCCGCGTCCAGGACGTCTCGGACCGCACCTTCCTGGTCAGGGCTTGTGCCCTGGATGGTGATCTGCCCGATCTTGCCCTTGACAATGCTCGTCGAGGTGAGGTTCTTTTTTTGGAATTGATCCCGAAGCCGGTTGATCTCCTCGTCGGTGTCGATATTGATGGCGTCTTCGGTGATGACCTGGAGGACGAGGTGAATGCCGCCCCGGAGGTCCAGACCCCGGTTGATTTTTTTACTGGGTGGATAGGCTAGAAAGAGGGCGAGGCCGACGATACCGAGGGTGAGGATGAGCTTCCAGCGAAGTCCTTTTTTCATGGTGACTTTTTTCGGCCCAGACTCACTGCGGCTTGGTCGAACCCTGCGCTCCTAAGATCACCGCGACCGCGTTCTTGGTGATATCGATCTTGACGTTGGCTGCGATCTTCAGTTCGATCCGATCCGGCTGCACGCCCATCACGGTGCCGTGGATGCCTCCGGAAGTGATGATGCGGTCTCCGGGCTTCAATTGTTCGACCATGGTCATGTGCCGTTTTTGCCGCTTCCGCTGGGGCATGATGATCAGGAGGTAGAAGATCACGAAGACGAGCAGAAAAGGAAGGAGGGCACCGATCATGCCGACGCCGCTTTGCGGTCGGGCCGCTTGGCCGGCTTGGAGTGACACCAGGAATCCTGCCATAATCATAGTTCGTTTCCCTTCATTTGATGCATTAGGCGGCGCTTCAAATCTCGATAGGAATTTAGTGCTATAGATTGCCTAATTTCATGGAAGATGTCAAGATAAAAGTGAAGATTGTGGATGGTGTTGAGGACGGCCGAGGTGATCTCTTCCCGCTCGTAGAGATGGCGCAGGTAGGCGCGGGAGAAGTTCCGGCAGGTGTAGCAGCGGCAGGCCTCGTCGATCGGCCGCTGGTCGTGGGCGTATTTTTGGTTCTTGATAACGATCTTCCCCCGTCCCGTGAAAAGCGTGCCGTTGCGCGCGTTCCGGGTCGGCAGGACGCAGTCAAAAAGGTCGATCCCTTTCTCGACGGCCTCGAGGATGTCCTCGATATACCCCATCCCCATGAGGTAGCGGGGCCGGTCGCGCGGGAGCAGGGAATCTGCTTTTTCCAGCGTTGCCATGAGCTCGGCCTTGGGCTCCCCGATTCCCAGCCCTCCCAGGGCGTAGCCGTCGAACCCGATGGAGAGAAGCTCTTCGATGCTTCTCTTCCGCAGGTCCCAAAATACGCTGCCCTGGCTGATCCCCCAGAGCTGCTGCCGGTTCGCTTTTTCGAGGAAGCGGGCCTTGGAGCGGCGGGCCCATAAAGTCGTCATCTCGACGGCTTCTTTCATCCGGACTTTGGTCGAGGGATAGGGGAGGACCTGATCAAGGACCATCATGATATCCGTCCCCAGGACCCGCTGGATGTCGACGACGTCCTCGGGCCGGAGAAATATCCTGGTGCCGTCGAGGTGAGAGGCGAACCTGACGCCTTCGACCGTGACCTTGACGAGTGGCGAAAGGCTGTAGATCTGGAAGCCGCCGCTGTCGGAAAGGATCGGTTTTTTCCAGGAGATGAACGCATGGACGCCGCCGGCCTTTTCAATGGTCTCCAATCCAGGCCGGAGATAGAGGTGGTAGGCGTTGACCAGGATGAGCTGGGCGCCGAGCTTTTCCACTTGGCCGTGGAGAAGCGCCTTGACCGTCCCCTGGCTAGCCACGGGGGCGAATGAGGGGGTTTCGACGACGCCGTGCGCGGTCCGGATTTTTCCTGTGCGGGCGGACGTTTTTGGGTCCCGGGAAGTGATGTCAAAGCTCTTCCTCATGAAGTGAACCGGAAATAGACGACGTCCCCGTCTTGGACCGTATAGTCCTTGCCTTCCAGGTGGACGGCCCCCTTATCCTTGGCGGCCTGGAGCGAACCGATCTCCAGGAGCTTGTCCCAGGCGATGACCTCGGCCCGGATAAACCCGCGCTCGATGTCGGTGTGGATGGCTCCGGCGGCCTGGGTGGCGGCCGCTCCCAGGGGGACCATCCAGGCCCGGGTTTCATCTTTGCCGATGGTGAAGAATGAGATCACCCCGAGAACGCCCGGAAGCGTCCGGAAAAAACGCCGGGCGCTCGGCTCCTTGAGTCCGTACTCGGCGAGAAAATCGACTTTCTCCTTGCCTTCAAGCTCGGCGATCTCCGCCTCGATCCGGCCGCAGAAGACAAGGACCTTCGATTCCGTCGCCTTGACCGGGAGGAATTTCTCCGGAGCCTCGATGAGCGGGATGTCCTGCTCGTCGCAGTTGACCATATGGAGGAGAGGTTTTTGACTGAGGAAAGCGAAGCTCCTGACCATCTTCTCCTCGGCCGGGGAGAGGCTGAGCGCCCGCACGGGTTTGCCCTGTTCAAGGCCGCGGCGAACGGCGGTGAGGACCGTCTTTTCCTTTTCCCCCTCGGGATCCTTGACCTTTTTGAGATCCTTTTCCAGCTTCTCGAGGCGGGCCGCAGCCGATATGAGGTCGCTGAGCATGAGCTCTTCTTCCATATAATGAATATCTTCTTCGGGCCGGATTATTCCCTTGGGATGAGGAATCTGGGTGTCTCGGAATCCCCGAACCACATGGATGAGGCCATCGGCCTTGCGCAGGGCGGTGAGATAAAGGCTGTTCTTGACTTCGCCGTAGGAAACCCCGGCGAGGTCGATGAGCTCGAAGGAGCAGGCGATCTTCTTTTTATCGGGATAGAGGGCGGCGATCCGGTCGAGCCGGGAGTCCGGAATCGAGCAGGTCCTCTGGTTGGGCTCTTTCTTTCCGTCCTCGTAAGCATGAACTTCGACGCGGGCCCCGGAAATCAGGTTGAACAGGGTCGTCTTCCCGGTTTTAGGGTAACCGAACAGCGTTAGGTTCACACCTCTAATTAATACGCTTCTGGTCGCTTAGTCAACCATCCTCTGTGCAATTTGTATCCCATCTTTCAGGGAACTCCCACTGTTCCTCGCCTCTCTTGAGGAATCTTGCGAAATCCGCTATATTAATTATTTATAAAGGTGTCCAATGGCCAAAGAAAAGAAGCCGCGAGACGAAAGTGTGTTCCGCGAGTATTTCGAGTTGATCGCCGAGACGGCCGTATTCGTCTTTTTCGTCATGACCTTTGTCGTCCAGGCTTTCCAGATCCCGACGGGGTCGATGGAACCGACGCTCCTCGTCGGCGATTTCCTGCTCGTCAACAAGCTTGTCTATTCGACTCCTCAGACGTCTATCGAAAAAGCCATCCTCCCGAGGCGGGATATCCATCGCCATGACATCGTCGTCTTCAAGTATCCTAAAGAGCTGTACAAGGATTTCGTCAAGCGCGTCGTCGCCCTGGAAGGCGAGAAGGTCGAGATCAAGGATAAAGAGGTCTATATCAACGACCAGCCGATCTCGGAGAGCTTCAAGGTCCACAACGACAGCCAGGTGTTTAAGGCAAACGGCTACTACCATTATGATGATGCCATCCGGGACAACTATGGCCCCGTCGTTGTCCCACCGGGACATTGTTTCGTGATGGGAGATAATCGCGATAACAGCTATGACAGCCGGTACTGGAGCTTCCTGCCGATGAGCTACATTAAGGGGAAACCCTGGGTGATCTATTTTTCCTACCGGGCTGAGAGCGACGCCTTCACCAAGACCAGCTTCAGCGAACGGCTGAAAAAGTTCGCTAGTTTTCTTCCCAAGGCCCGCTGGGGTCGGATGTTCCGGATCATCCACTAGGCCACTTCAGGCCGATCGGCCGCCCGCGGTTATTGGGCCGGCTGGATCTGGAAATCCTCATAAGACGAAATATAGATGATGGGGTTTGCCGCCCTGAAATCGTTGCTGAAAAGAGAGCTCCGGACGATCCCGTCCATGTCCCGGCCGACCGGAAGGCCCAGATAGTAGAGCAGTGTGGGGACGATATCCACGATCCGGAATGTTTCAATGTTCTTGGTCCTTTGGATGCCCCTTCCATAGAAGAAAACGACGCCCTCGGGCGCCATCTCATGGTAAGCCGAGATTTCCGGGTTGCCCAGCAGCCTTTCGACGAACCTTTTCCAGAGCGGGAGCGGCTCCACCCCGAAGGCCGAATAGATGACCAGGATTTCATCGTCTTTCAATCCGGTCAGAAATTTCCCGATAAGTCCATCGTAGTAATCGTAATAGCGCTCGATCGCGGCACCGTATCGATCGATCCTTTCCTGGGGGATACCGCCGAACTGCTGCGGGACGCTGTACTTGTAGAAATAAGCCTGAACGGCGTTGAGCCCGTTGAGACGGAGGTGAAAGACCTGAGGCGGATGCGCACTTCGCTCCTCGTTGGCGGACTCATCGGTGGCCCAGTCCCGGAAAAAGGCGGTCCTGGCCAGGGAAAAAAGAGGATCGTCGGGAAAGTCGGAGTCGCCCAGGAGGGCGGCAGCCTGCTTTTCCGCCCTCGGCCCGGATGCCGGGCTCTCCTCGTTCACCGGCGGGCTGATATCAAGATAAAGGATTCGGTTTCCTTGGAGGATCTGCCAAATATCTTTGCTCTCGAG
>CAYOZW010000220.1:0-5591 GCA_964408495.1 uncultured Eubacteriales bacterium | reverse complement strand
TCCCGATATGGACGAGGGCATAAAAACCAGAGGCCAACAACCAGCCTGAAACGGAACCGAACCTCTTCTCCCAACGGCGTTGAATATACCCACGCCAGAAAACCTCCTCACCCGGTCCGATGACGAGAATAAGAAGCAGGATGACCCGAACCAAGGGGGCATCCTGCTTGAAGGAATAAACTGCTTCGATACCTCCTGCCGCGAAGGGCAGCCAAGCCCGGGAGATCGCTCCACCGGCCCAGAAAATGAGATAAAGGAGCAGCGCCGAGCTCAGTCCGACAGCTATCTTTTTCAAAATCCCACGACGGAGATCTTGCCGAAGCAGAAGTCCATAGGATTTGTCGGCGAGCAAGCTCAGGAAGATCAAAATCACCAGGCTGGCGCTCATCGCCCACCAGAAGTCCACCGGGCCGAACCGTCGAAAAGCCAGGAGGGGGCCGAACAGCGCCGCAGCCAGGATGGGCGCGAATCGGACGGCCCATCTGGACAACGGCATGGCTATTTGCGCGGACTATCGCTATCTTATGATTTCGAGAAAATGACGCTCAGCCAGACGGCGGCGGTGCAGAGCAGCCCGAAAAGGAGGTTGTAATTGGCCGTCGCCCCATCAAGGACGATAAAATCCAGCGGCTGGCGCGGGGCTTTCCTTTTCAGGGCCCGGTCCCAAAGAGCCAGCGTCCTGGGAAGAGCGAGCAAAACGACCAAAAAAGTCAAGGGCATGGCCGTGACTGGCCAGGGAATCAAGCGCGGCAGGACGGCCAGTATGATCACGATCGTCATCGAACCGAAGAGCAGGAATCCATAGTAAACGAGCGAGCCGCGGTCCCCGAGCAGAAGGGCGGCCGTCGTCACTCGCTTATCTCTGTCCGATAAGGAATCCCGCCAGTTATTGGCATGGAGGATCGCGCTAACGAGCATGCCCATGGGAACCGTCCAGACGACCGGGATCCAGGAGAACGATCCGGTCTGGACGACCCAGGCGCCGGCCGAGCCGAGCAGCCCGAAATTCAGGAAAACGGCCAAGTCCCCCAAAGCGTGGTACTTCAGTCCGGTGTAAAACACGCCGATGACGATGCCGACGGTTCCGAGGAGCAGGAGCACCCTACCCGTGACCGAAACGAGGTAGAGCCCGATCATACCCGCAGCGATGAAAAGGAGCACGGACGCTGTTGCCACCTGACGCGGACTCAGCCAGCCCCGGACGATCGCCCCGCTTACGGGAGTCGGCTGGGTATCCAGTCCGCGTTTGAAATCAAAAACATCGCTGAGCATGTTGGCGGCTGTGTGGAGAATCATCATCCCGGCCAGAGCGAGAAGGAACCGGTCCAGCGATAGGTCCGCACGGCCGATGACGACCGCCAGGGAAGTTCCGAAAATGACCGGCATCGTCGAGGCCGGTAGCGCCCAGGGGCGGAAAGCCACGATCCATTTTTTCAGGGTGGGTACGGACGTCTCGGATTCCATGCCGCCTCCCCTCTATTTGGTCAGTCGGCCGCTGTCCCCAACCCGCCAGCCGCCGTCGACCTGGATATAAAGCACGGTTCGGAGCACCTCCTGTTTTCTGTCGTTTTCATACTTGATGTCGACCAGCATCCAGTCCTCCAGCCCGGGATAGGCCATATTGAGGGCTGCTTCGTTCGGGCTAGCGAACCGACTCCCCCGGAAGCGCCGCAGGATGGAGGTGTCCCGGCCGTAGTTCCTGAGACTGACCGGGAAGATCCCCTTGGCCTCGGAATCGTTTTTGATGAATTCCTCAATATAGTTTTGAGGGGTATAAGACTCGTCCATGGTGATCCATTCATAGTCGTCGGCCGTCGATCCCTTCCGGCATCCCGGCGGGCCGGAGATGAGGATAGCTCCGGCGAGCAGAGCAAAACCTAGTCTATCCAGATTTTTTCTCATCTTGATCTCCTCTTTCTGGCCAAGCGTCGTCAGCGCATAATATTTTTATCCTCCTCAAAAGTCAAATCCAGAGGCGATAGCCTGGACCTTTTTGCCTTTTTTAAGTTAGGATATTGAGATACAATACCTTCCCCGTCCGAGGAGCGGACGAAAAGAACAAATGCCCTATGCATCCTCGGGCCGGCTGTGCAGATGTTGCGAACGCGAGATAATATGGGTACAGATGAAAAACGAACTCAAGTGAGGGGACGATGAGAAGACCAGCGCAGACATGGTTCACTTTCAACCTGGTCCTATCCCTTGTTATTTTCCAAACGGGGTGCCGGCAAAAAGAAGCGCCGGAGCAGTGGCTCATCGCGGCCCCGGCCGGGTCCGAACGGACCCGGATTGACCGCCCCGGACAGACGGTCCTTCCCAACGGCCGTTTCATCACGCCGCGAGGCCGACAACTCGAGGTGTCCCCCCATCCTTACGGCCTTGTTCTGAGCCCGGACGGTTCCCTGGCGGTAACGGCCAACTGCGGAGTGCAACCTTTTTCGGTATCGATCATCACCGATATCCTTGGCGAAAGCCCGAATACCCGCCGGATACCAAAAGGATTCGATACGGAAGAAGGCGTGTTAGAGTCGGTGTATATGGGCCTGGCCATCGCCCCGGACAACCAAACCCTCTATGTCGGGGGAGGCCAGGAGGGAACGGTGGTCATTTTCGACCTCCGGACAGACGCAAGGAGCGGCCAGATCGAGGCGAATGGCGAGTTCGAGGGCGGCCGCTATAAGGACAGTTATATCGGCGACCTTGCCCTCAGCCGGGACGGGCGGATTCTCTATGCCCTCGACCAGGCGAACTTCCGTTTGCTCATTGCCGATACGGTAAGCCGAAAGCTCTTAGCCAGCATCCGGTTGGGACGCTACCCGTTCGGACTCGCCCTCTCGCCGGACGGTCGGCATGTCTATGCCGCCAACGTCGGCATGTTCAAATACAGCCGGATTGGAGGCGCTAATCCCGATGATCCCGAGCGCCAGGGTCTTCCCTATCCTCCCTTTTCCTTCCTCTCGAAAGCAGCCCGGGAGGGCCTGGAGGTCGAAGGATACAACGTCCCCGGTCTGGGCGACCCCAATGTTCCAGAATCCTTCTCTGTCTGGGAGGTGGACATCACCGACCCCGCCAACCCCCGGGTGACGGCAAAAGTCAAGACGGGAGTCCTTGTCGGGGAAATGGTCGAAGGGATTCCGGCGGTAGGGGGGTCGAGTCCGAACTCGGTCGTGGCAACGGACAGATGGGCCTTCGTCAGCAATGGGAACAACGATTCTATCTCGGTTATCGACACCCAAAAAGACTCGGTCGTTCGGACGATTCAAATCCAGCTCGATGAAAGACTGGGCAGCCTGCGCGGAATCATCCCCTTCGGACTGGCCCTTTCTCCAGACCAAAGAAAGCTCTATGTCGCCGAATCCGGGATCAATGCCGTCGGGGTCGTCGATACCCGGAGCGGCGAAGTGCTCGGACATATCCCGGCCGGGTGGTTCCCCTCACGGCTGGCTGTCTCCAAGGACGGTCGGTGTCTGATCGTCGCCAACGCCAAGGGATTCGGGAGCGGTCCGAACGGGGGCCCGGACTTCAACCCCGGCCCGGAAGGAACCTATATCGGAAACCTGATGAAAGGGACCGTTTCCGTTATTCCCATCCCGGATGACGCCGCCCTGGCCGGGGAAACCCAGCGCGTCATCGCCAATAACTTCCGCTTCGAAGAGCGCGTCCCCGCCGACCGGACTGACAGGATAGACAACCCCATCCCGCGCTACCCCGGAGAAAAGACCTCGCCGATAAAGCATATCGTTTTCGTCGTCAAGGAGAACCGCACCTATGACGAGGTCTTCGGTCAGGTCGCGAGTGCGGAGGGGCTGCCCGGACTTGCCCGCTATGGAGCTGATGTGACTTTCTCCAGCCGGGATGGTCTCCGCAAAGTCGAGCATGCGACTGTCATGCCCAACCATCTGGCCTTTGCCGACCGCTATGCCATCTCCGACAATTTCTACTGCGACAGCGATGTCTCGGCCGACGGCCATCGCTGGCTCGTCGGCGTCTACCCGAACGAATGGGTGGAAGTCAACGTCGCCGCCAGCTATGGGGGCGGGAGGGATATGAGATTTGATTCTCCGGCTCCCGGACAGCTGGCCTTTGTCGGCGCTTCGGCCGCCATTTATCCCGAGGACTACAACGAGGCCGGCTCCATCTGGGACCATTTTGCCCGGCATCGAGTCGATTATTTCAATTTCGGCTTGAGCATCCAGTTCGCCACTCCGGTCGAGGACGACATCCGTTCTAAATATAGCGGCACCAGGAATGTCATCAATTATCCGGCTCCGGCCGAGCTGATCGAACACACCTCCCGGATTTTCGCGACCTACAACACCAGTATCCCCGACCAATTCCGGGTCGACATGTTCATCCGCGAATATAACGAGCGCTGGGCCGGCGAGGGCAAGACATTGCCATCCTTCATCACGGTCTATCTGCCGAACGACCATGGGGCGGGGGAAAGGCCGGAGGATGGCTACCCCTTCCGGGAGAGCTATATGGCCGACAACGACCTGGCCCTGGGACGGCTCATCGAATTCCTGTCGCGTACACCCTTCTGGAAAGATATGGCCATCTTTGTGACCGAGGACGACCCCCAGAATGGGGTCGATCACGTCGACGCCCATCGCAGCCTGCTGATGGTGGTCTCGCCCTGGGCGAAGAAGCAGCAGGTCAGCCATGTTCATGCAAGCTTTGGAAGCATCATCAAGACGCTCTGGCATATCCTCGGGCTTCCCTACCTCAACCACTACGACGCCGGGGCCACGGATCTGGCCGACATGTTTTCCGGCCAGCCCGATTATTCCCCCTACTCTGCCCTGCCGGCCGACCCCCGAATTTTCGACCCCCAGAAAGCTCTCGACCCGCTCGACGAAAAGTTCAACTGGAAAGCGCTCCAGGATTCGCCGCTTCTCGATGACCCGGAAACGATCCGGGGATGGATGAAAGAAGAGAAGAAACCCTAGATGTGCGTTTTTGGAGATAATTTTTGGGAGAGGCTTAGGAGCCCTGACACTAGTGCGCTCCTCCCCCGCTCCCGCCGCCGCCTCCACCCCCGCCACCGCTGAATCCTCCGCCGCCTCCCGATGAATAGTGGGCCGCCGAGGTGCTGGCCTGGTGGATGGACGTGGCGGCTGATTCAATGCTCCGGACCATTCCCGCTATCCGTCCCAGGGCGGCCGGACCCGAGCGGTCAAAGCCGTAATACCAGACAGGCACGGCCGCTCTCTCGTCCTTGAGGATGACGGGGAGCATCTTGAGGATTTTCTTCGCGTTCCCGAACAGGATCCCGAAAACAAGATAGTGCTCCCAGAGCTTGTAGGCCTCGGCGGGAAGCTCCTCAAAGCTGGAGAAGTCGTCCAGGAAACGGTCCAGGGCTTTCCAGAGCTCGTTTTCCCGGGCCCACGGCTTGGTCCTTCTTTTAATTTTGGGTACGAATAAGCCGGCCAGCAGCAGAAGCAGGGGGTTGAGTGTGAGAATGCCGAGAGGGATAGTGACGGCCAGAAAAACATTGCGGAGCCTGAGACTGGCGGGCTCGATGAAAGTGAGTTCAGCCGCTTTTTTTCGGATAGCTTTGGCCCATTTTTGATACCAGGACTGAAACCGGC
>CAYOZW010000219.1:1328-5592 GCA_964408495.1 uncultured Eubacteriales bacterium | reverse complement strand
GGAATGACGGAGAAATGAAAGCGATCCGGGCCTGCCGGCCGAAGAAAAAACGGCCGATGACAAACCCGAAGAAGATGATCACGGCCATGAGCAGACCGTAGATCAAGGCCAGATGGATGGTCAGTTGGAAGAAAAAGCCGGCACTGATCTGACGGTTAAAATTGAGGTCGGCCACAAGGAGAGCCAGAAGGAAGGCGAAGAAGATCCCGCTCAACAGGGAATTGGTGAGGACCCGCAGAAGCCGCATCGCTTTTAGAAGTAGCATGATCGCCGCTCCCGGTCAACTGCCCGGAGCCTCTCCGAAACTGTAATGGAAATAATGAACAACTTGGAAATGTCGGCGCTCCCGCTCAGGTTTTTAACGCCGCTCCCTCAGCTTTTTTTTCGGCGGTGCGGAACTCCACAGAGGCTAGGGCATGGAATCGTCAGCCCGCGCGTTTCCCCAGCGAGGAAACTGTCATTGCGAGCCGAAGCCGCGAGCGGAGCGTGGCGGGCAGCGAAGCAATCCCATGGGATCGCCGCGTCACTACGTTCCTCGCGACGCCCGCTCAGTCGTCGACGGACTTCCTCATCCAAGCCCTTCGCCTCCGTCAACAAAATGGAAGCGGCTTCCCTCAAGGTAATTAAGGTAGGGAATTAAGGTGACACGAACCTTAATTCGAAATAGTGTTTAAATCGGGGGAATTAAGGTTCGTGTCACCTTAATTCCCGGGCGAGTTGACCGGTTTCCACGATTGGCATAAGATAAAAAAATGAAGCCACCATCGGCCGACCCGGTCGAAAACCTGGAAGGGACGGTCGAGCAAATCGTTTATTACAACCCGGACAACGGATACACGGTTTGCCGGTTCACGCCCGAGGGAGGGGAGAAGCTCACCCTTATCGGTTCGTTTCCTCCGCTTTCGCCGGGCGAAGTCCTCCGGGTCAGCGGCCGTTTTGAGATGAATCCCAGGTTCGGCCGGCAGCTCCGGGTGGAGGGCTTCACGCCCATCCTGCCCTCTTCGGTCAAGGGGATCGAGAAGTTCCTGTCCAGCGGACTGGTCAAAGGGATCGGGCCAGTCCTGGCCAGGAGGATCGTCAAGGTGTTCGGCTCTCAAACTATCGAGGTCATCTCCCGGGAACCGGACCGGTTCCGGGAGGTCGAGGGCGTCGGTGAGGTCAAGATCAAGGAGATCAAGAAATCGTGGGCGGAGAACCAGCATATCCGTGACCTCATCATCTTCCTCCAGGAGCACGGCGTCTCGACGACGATCGCCACCAAGGTCCACCGGCAGTACGGAGAGAGGTCATTTCTTGTCCTCAAGCGCAATCCGTACCAGCTCTGCCTGGACATCTGGGGGATCGGTTTCAAAACAGCCGATCAGATCGCCCTGAAATTGGGCATGGACCCGGCCTCCCCCGAGAGGGTCAAGGCGTTCCTCCTCTACCTCCTCGAAAAAGACGCCGAGCAAGGCCACGTCTTTTCCTATCAGGATGAGCTGGAGGCGAGCTGCCAGAAAGATCTGGGAGTCGAGGAGGACAAACCGCCGGCCGCCCTTTCCGAGATTGTTCGAGACAGGTTGGCGGTGACCGAAAAGACTGGGGAACGGACGGCCGTTTACCTTCCCTATCTTTTTGAGGCCCAGGAAAACGTCGCTCGGTTTCTGCTCGAACTGGGAGCCTCAGTATCGCCGGTCCTTCCCTCTGACGCGGAGAAGACCATTGCGGACGTCGAAGCTGAGCTCGGACTGCGCTTTTCGGTCCGGCAGAGGGAGGCGGTCAATGAGGGCTTAAGGCGGAATGTCCTGGTGATCACGGGCGGGCCGGGAACGGGAAAAACGACGATTGTCCGGGCCATCGTCGCCGTCTTCAGCAGCTTCGAACAGCGCGTCCTGCTGGCCGCTCCGACGGGCCGGGCGGCAAAGCGATTAGCGGAGGCCACGGGAAAAGAAGCTAGAACCATCCACCGGACCCTTGAATTCAACCCCAAAAAGGGAAATTTCAAGAGAAATGAGCGCCATCCCCTGACGGCCGACGTCCTCATCGTCGACGAGTCCTCGATGATCGACCTGCCGCTGATGAACGCACTTTTAAAGGCCGTCCCCCGGGGAATGCGCTTGATCCTGGTCGGCGACAAGGACCAGCTGCCCTCGGTCGGGCCGGGAAACCTGCTCCATGACATCATCGCTTCCGGGAAAATAGAAGTCGTAACGCTCGACGAGATCTTCCGCCAGGAGCAGGGCAGCCTGATCGTCCAGAACGCCCACCGGGTGAACCAAGGCCTGGGCCTGATCTACCCGCCGCGGGAGGACCGGGAGTCGGATTTTTATTTCGTCCGGCATGACGACGAGGAGAAAGCCTTCCGGGCGATCATGAGCTTGTGCTGTTTCAACATCCCGAACAGACTGGGAGTTCCGGCGCTCTCTCCCCAGATCCAGGTCATTAGTCCGATGTACAAGGGAAAATGCGGAGTGGACAACCTCAACATCGAGCTCCAGGCCCGGCTCAACCCCCATTCCGAGGGACTCAAAGTGGGGACCAGGGAGTTCCGGGTCCACGACAAGGTCATGGAGATCAGGAACAACTACGAAAAGGATATCTTCAACGGGGATATCGGGATGGTCGTCCATATAGACAAGACCAACTACCGGCTTCTCGTCGATTTTGACGGGCGTACGGTCGGGTTCGAGAAGGATGAGCTCAACGACATCGTCCCGGCCTACGCCGTCTCCGTGCATAAGTCACAGGGAAGCGAGTACCAGGCCGTGGTCATGCCCCTGCTGACCCAGCATTACATTTTGCTTCAGCGGAATCTCTTCTACACCGCTCTGACCCGGGCCAAGAAGCTCAGTGTCGTCGTCGGCTCCTACAAGGCCCTCTACATTGCCATCAAGAACGACAAGCCGGTCCGCCGCAACGGCCTGCTCAAGGAGAAACTGGCTCTTGGTGAGGCTTCTCTGCTGCCTTAATGTCTGGGAAAAACAAAAAGGGGACGGTCCTATTTTCCGATGCTGGAAATCTGGAAAAGGACAAAAAATAGGACCGTCCCCTTTTTCTCCCCTTTTTCTATAAGAGTCGTTTGACGAGCGCGGTATGATTCTTCTATGATATCCGCGATGAGGAGGTGCAGGTGAAAAGACCAATCCCCCTGATATTGATAGGCACACTCTTAGTCCTGATCGTGACCCTGCTCGTCGCCGAGACCCTGACCGTCAAGGTCCAATCGACGAGCCTGCGCAGCTCCCCGAAGTTTTACGCGTCCGCCGTCCAGGCTCTCCACGCCGGGGACAAAGTCGAGAAGATCTCGACCCAGGACGGCTGGATTCAGGTCAAAACCGCCGGCGGGGTGGTGGGCTGGGTCCATTCGAGCGCCGTCACCGTCCCCAAGTTCGACCTCATGGCTTCGAACCAGGGGCTCAAAACCCAGGCATCCTCCGGCGAGATCGCTCTGGCCGGAAAAGGGTTCAACAAGCAAGTGGAGGAGAACTACCGGGCGAAACACGGGGAATTGAGCTTCGTCTGGGTGGACAAAATGCTCCAGATCAAGATCACCCCCGCCAAAGTTGAGGAATTTCTGAAAGCAGGCCGGCTGGCTGGATTCGGAGGTGGCCGATGAGAGCCCTCACCCGAACCCTCCCCGTTCCCGCCGCTTTTTTAGCCGTCTTTCTCCTCGCCTCCTGCGCCGCTGTCCAGCAGGGGGCGGATATCCTGGCCGGCGCCGGGAAGATCTCGGAGAGCGATCGCCAGGCGATCTCCAAAACCAGCCAGGCGGTGAGCGCCACTTTCTCCGAGATCACCGAAGAACAGGAGTATTACATCGGCCGCAGCGTTGCCGCCCTCATCCTCTCTCAATACCCGGCTTACGATAACCCGGCCCTGACGAACTACATCAACACCCTGGGCCAGGCGATTGTCTACTCATCGGACCGGCCGGAGATCTACGCGGGATACCATTTTCTTATCCTGGATACGGAAGAAGTGAACGCCCTATCCGCTCCCGGCGGGTTCATCTTCATCAGCAAGGGCCTCGTCCGCCGCTGCCGGAACGAAGAGATGCTGGCCTCGATCCTGGCTCACGAAGTGGGCCATGTCTGCGCCAAGCACGGATTACAGGCGATCAAGAAGTCCCGGCTTGTCGACGCCTTCCGGGTCATCGGGCAGGAAGCCGCCCGCCGCTACGGGCCGGAGGAACTGGCCGAGCTGACGACCGCCTTCGAGGGCGCCCTGGGTGACGTCGTCGAGACGCTCGTCGGTCGGGTAGTACTCGAGCAATCCGCTCTTTCGG
>CAYOZW010000219.1:0-1318 GCA_964408495.1 uncultured Eubacteriales bacterium | reverse complement strand
TACGAATACGAAGCAGACGAGTTGGCGGTTAAGTTCGACCTCGCCGTCGGGTATTCCCCCAAGGGCCTGACCGACTTCCTCCAGACCATGGTCGGCGATTCCTCGACTGCCTCCGGAAAGGGCTGGTTCAAGACCCATCCCTCGGCCGAGCAGAGGATAGAGAAAGTAAAGAACCGGCTCAGGGCGGTGTCCTCGGTTCCTGACGAGGCTCAGGTCCGGACCAAGAGATTCCAGCAGAGCATGGCCGGGCTGAAGTAGGGCGACGGTCTGACGATAATGTCCACTGCCGCGCGGTCGTTGCTGCGCAAACGGCTCGGCCGCGGTCTCCTGGTGGGATTAGGCGCCTTCGTCATCGCCCTTCTCGTCCACGGCCTCAACGTTTCGCGGCCGTTGGAATGGAAATCCTGGGATGCCCGGCTGAGACTTCTCGCCCAACCGGAGCGGGCCGGCCGGGATATCGTCATCCTCATCATCGACCAGTACAGCCTCGATTTCTACGAAAAACAACAGGGACTGCCCTGGCCGTGGCCGCGGCAGCTCTACTCCGCGGTGATCGACTACCTGCGCACGGGTGGCGCCAAGGCGGTCTTTATCGACCTTTTCTTTACCGAAAGTTCGCGCTCCGGTGTCGAGGACGACGAGGACATGGCCCGGGCGATGGAACGCGCGGGTAACGTCTTCCTGCCTCTGTCGCTCAGTCAGAAGGAGGAGTCGGAGGAGGCCGTCCCGGCGGAGACGCTCGACCGGTTCGCTCTATCCGGAACGGATCTTCCTGAGCGTTCCTTCCCCTCGGCCCGATCCGTCAGTCTTCCCGTCGATGTCCTGCTTCGGGCAACGCGGGGTGCGGGTAACGTCTTTTTCATCCCCGACAGCGACAGCATCTTCCGCCGTCTCCAGCTGGCTTCGACCTATCAGGACCTTTTGATCCCTTCGATTCCCGTGGCCATGGCCAAGTATATTGGGGGAGGGGAGACGCTTCGAACGATTCCCCTTGACTCCGCCGGGCAGATGATCATCCGCTATCACGGACCCGCGGGAACGTATAAAACCTATTCCATTGCCTCGATCGTCAACTCCTGGGCGCTCATGGAAGAAGGCCAGGCACCCCAGGTGCCCCCTTCCGAGTTCGCCGGGAAGACCGTCCTCATCGGCGCCAACGCGCCCGGGATCCTTGACAACCGGGCCACTCCCTTGAGCGGAGTCGGCCCGGGAGTCGAGATCCATGCCACGGTCCTGGACACCATTTTGCGGGAGGATTTTATCCGCATCCCTCCGGGAGCGGTTTTCATCGGTTTTCTGTTCATCATTTCTCTTCTCA
>CAYOZW010000218.1:0-5593 GCA_964408495.1 uncultured Eubacteriales bacterium | reverse complement strand
GCCGAGGAAATAAGCGAATTTCCCTCGCCGGGGGAAATTCGCGGGCCTTCGAGCCTATACCCCGAGCCTATTTGACATGTGTTTCCCCCTGGGATATAAGACAAAACCGGGTCGAAATCCCTAAAAAGGTGACATTTGACTCATTTCGAGAACAGTCGGTCCCTTCGGCCTGCCGATATCTTTGAGAAGATCACTTTGGCATGGATTTTGCTATTATTTAGGCGGAGGAAAAAGACAATGAAAAAAACAATCGGACTGGTCGCCATTCTTATTCTCTTGCTGCCTGGTCTCGGCTTCTCGGATGCGATCTCCGTGCGACTCGCCTACTTCATTCCCAGGGCACAGAGCGAACTCTGGACGATCGAGTTCGAGAACATGAATTTCCAGAAATCGGACTTCCAGAACGCCAGCCTGGGGATTTTCTATGAGCATTTCTTCTCCAGGGAAATCAGCCTGCTCATCGGTCTCGATGCCTACAGCCAGACACGCCTGGGAACTTACCGGGATTACGTCGGCTATTCTTTTGCCGAAGGCGATTTCGCCTTTCCCTATCAGTACTATGACGGCGATTTCGACATCGGCCATAATTTCAGCGTTTCCATCACACCTATCCAGATGTCCCTGAAGCTGACGCCCCTCGGCCGGCGTTCCGGTTTCATCCCTTACATCGGCGGCGGTGTCTCCCTCTACATCTGGAGCGTCAAAATGCGGGGTGACATCATCGATTTCACCGATGAATGGTACTACGATGACGAAGACCTGGGCGAGGTTCCCATCTACGGCATCTACCCGACGGATGCCCGGCAGGAGACCAGGTTTTCGGTGGGCTTCCAGGGGTTCGCCGGGGTCATGTTCCCGATCGCCAGCCGCCTGGCCCTCGAAGCCGAGTTCAAGTACAACTATGGCAAGGGAAGCCTCGGAGCCTCTTTCGAAGGGTTCGATAAGTTCGACCTGGGTAGCTACCAGGTCTCTGTGGGCGTTAACTACTGGTTCTAGTATCCCATCTCATAATTTCCTTCTGCAGGTCATCCGCAGAGACGGGACACTTCGCGGGGGGAGTCAAGCTCCCCCCCAGGCGCTTCATTTCGCTCCGTTGAAAGATTGAGAGAGGCCCCACCACCCTCCTTCAAAATCCATAGCGGTTGCCCGTCTCTATAGAGGATATCGAAGGCAGGAAATCTCCGCGTCGCACGACTAAGCGTCGGCGTTTGGCCCGCCGCTATACTCCTCCAGCAACGCCCGGTAGCGCTCGGCTTCCGCCCGGTTCCCGTGCCGGACGAATCCCCGGACCAGGATCCGGCACTTCCGGACCAGCTCTTCCTTGACCAGCTTTTTCTGGTCTGGAGCAAGAGCGAGCCGGAGGGCTTTCTCCAGGGCCTGCACCCGAAACCGGTCCATCCCCCAGTATCGATGGGAGAGCTGGTCGGGATGTCCCCCTCGCTTGATAATCAGCGGTCTAGGGATAAGATGGATCGGATACATATGGGCCAGCCGGATCCCGAGGTCATAATCCTCGCAAACTGGAAGCTCCTCGTCGAAGACACCGACCTCCGCAAAAACCTCGCGGCGGAACAGGCATGATGACAGGCTGAGGAGACAGAGAGGCAAGACGCGGTCAAAGATCCAGCCCGAGGGCTTCTGATGCTTCCGCCGCGGGTTGAGGTGCTTCCCCCGCCGCATCCAGATCTCTTCTGTATAACAGACCTTGGCGGCAGGGAAAGCCTTCAGATATCCCATCTGGACCCCTGTCTTTTCCTCCCTCCAAAGGTCATCGGAATCCAGAAAAGCGATGAAGTCTCCGCGCGCCGCGCGCAATCCCAAGTTTCGGGCCGCGCTGACCCCGCGATGAGGCTGCCCGAGGAGGATGGCGCGGCCGGCAAACGATTCGATCACCTCCCGGGTATTGTCCTCCGACCCGTCATCCACCACCAGGAGCTCGAAGGAACGATCGGGCCCGGATGGACGGAAATAGTCCTGCTCCAGGACCGAGCTGATGGCCTCTTTAAGGAAAACCGCGCGGTTGAAGGTTGGGATGATGACCGAGATCATTGAGTCCGGTTGATCTGAACTTCGCCTTTCTTTACAGAATCCACTTCGATATCCCCCCAGATCGACTCAGCTCCGGTCTTAATGCTGAGCTCGCCGGCGGCGGATGGTTTCTGCAAGGTATCGTAGACTTCCCGTCCGACCTCGAAGAATTCCAGCATGTGCGGCAAGGACAGGGTGATTTCGTCCAGGCTCCCGATCCTTTTCCCCGTCCCGACAATTCCCTCGGCGATGGTCCGGCCCTCGAGATCAAGCCGGTAAGCCAGTCTTCCAAGCACCATCTCGAAGCTGTTCCTGTTCCGGCAGGTGAATACCACGCTGAACTCCGAGCCTCCGATAGTGAGCGTTTTCACCTCGAGAGGTTGGATCTCGACTTCCAGTTCATGGAAGACCGGGAATTCTCCGGAAAAAGCAAACGGGATCTTCTCCTGCCGGCCCCGAGTGTCAACAAATATCATCGTGCCCGTGATATAGCAGAGGGCCTTGGGGCCTTCGGCGGCGGCCGGCACCCTCTCCAAGAGGTCGGCATAGGTGATCTTCAAGGGAAGTGAGATCCGGGTGGTCGCCTCGCCGGCCACCGCGATTGGCTCTTCAAGGACCGTCCTCAGGGCGAAGTAATCGGTGTCCTGGACGACGACCCGGTAATCGTACTCGGCAAGAGAGTAGGCCGAACGCTCATAATTGGCGATCTGGAGATAGAAGACAAGGATGAGTCCGGACCCATCCATCTGCCGGATCTCTTTTCTTTCCAAAGAGATAACGATGTCCTTCTTGGCCGGCGCCGAGCCGGGGATGACGGCCAATGAAAGGAGACTGCAAGCCAAAACTAATATAAACAGCTGTTTCTTGTTCATCCTGAAGCCTATAGGATACACGATGGTCGGCCGAGAGACAAGCCCGAGTAAAACTTGGCAAGCATCTCTTTTCCCGTGATCGGATGAGGAGCAGGCAGCCGACCTAGGGCCCCCGTAGCGGAGGGGGGACCCATCGTTTCGATGGGGGGAACCGACGGGACTGGTTCCCCGGGATGCGGGGGCAGAGGGCGGCTGCCTGCCCCCCAATCCCCTTTCACGGCCCGGAGATACTTTCTAACACTAAAAGAGGCCTTTGAGAGCATCGCTAATGATCTGATTCGGACTAAAGGCGCCGGGATGCGGCGAGCCCTTTCCTTCTTTTCATATTGGGGCCATAACGTGTTAGAATAGGTGACTCAACGTTACGCCCATGAAAAAGATCGGCGCAGGATTTCCGGACAAGGATCTCTTCGTCAGGCTTTTCGGGGAGAACGTCTACGCGGTCGGGGGGTTCGTCCGCAACCTGGTTATGGACAGGCCCTCCGAGGAGGTCGATATCCTCGTCACCGGATTCCCGCTAGAGGAAATCATCAAGCGCATCTCCCCCCTGGGAAAAGTCGACCTCGTCGGCCGCAGCTTCGGGATCATCAAATTCACCATCAGGAAGAAGACCTATGACATAGCCCTGCCCCGAAAGGACACCCCGGCCGAGCAGCCGGTCCGCCGCCATAAGGATTTCCTCATCTCGGCCGATCCTGCGCTTCCGGTCGAAAAAGACCTCGAGCGCCGGGATTTCCGCTGCAACAGCATGGCCCTGCGGCTGGCGGACGGAGCGCTCATCGACCCGTTCGGAGGTTTGGAAGATATTCGGGCCCTCAGGATCCGGCTGACCAACCGCCTGGCCTTCCCTGAAGACCCCCTGCGTGTCTTGAGGGTGGCCCGGTTCGCTTCCGTCCTCGAGTTCTCGGTCGACCCGGAGATCTACGAAGTCGCCAAGGAGATCGACCTCCGCGGCTTGAGCGTGGAAAGGATCAATGAGGAAGTCTTCAAGATCCTGTTGCTCTCGGCGCGTCCTTCGGTCGGGCTAGACGAGCTTTTCAAACTCGGGGCACTCAAACAGCTCCTCCCGGAGCTCTACCGTCTCACTCTCTCCATCCAGGACTCTCTCTTCCATCCTGAGAAAGATGACTTCGGCCACCACAGCGTCTGGTCCCATACCCTTCTGACGGTCAACCAGGCCAAAGCCCTTTCCGGCCTCGGCCGACTGGGTCAGGAGAGGACTCTTTGTCTTCTGTTGGCTGCGCTCTATCATGACGTCGGCAAGCCGGCCACGGCCCATTGGGAGTACAAAAGGGGCCGCATGGTCATCACCAACAATGGGCACGACCTGGCCGGCGAACGCATTGTCAAGAAGGTCCTGGCCCGTTTCCGCCTCTTTTCCTGGCGAGGGATGAATCTTAAGAAGATGGTTCCGCTCCTCGTCCGCACTCATCACCGGCTCTCCGATCTTTGGCTGAACCGGGAGAACATCACCAAGAAAGCCTTCAACCGCTTGGCCGCAGAAGTCCAGGGAGAGATCGAGCTTCTGGTCTATCTTGACGCCGCCGACCGGGCTGGCCGGAAAGAACGGATTGTCAAGTCTTTAGACCGGCAGGGGAAATGGCTCCTCCGGAAATTCGAGGAACTCAACGTCAGCCGGGAGACCATCAGGCCTCTCATCCGAGGCCGGGACTTGATCGCACTGGGCGTTGCCCCGGGGCCGTCCATGGGCAAGATTCTCAAACGGCTGTATGAGATGCAGCTCGACAATGCCTTCGAAACGAAGGCTCAAGGAATCCGCGCCGCCGAGCGCCTCCTCAAGAGGAAAAAAGAATGAAGGTCCTCGTCTGCGGAGGTGCCGGCTACATCGGCTCCCATACGGTCAAAGCCTTGCTCCGGGAAGGATATGAGGTCGTCATTTTCGACAATTTCTCCTCCGGGCGCGAGGAGCTCCTTGTCGGCGGCGAGGTCATCCGCGCCGACCTGGATGATAAAGGACCGATTCGAAAGACCTTCCGGACGCAGACGATCGAGGCTGTCCTGCATTTCGCCTCGCTCATCCAGGTGGGAGAATCCTATCTCAACCCCCAGCGCTACTACACCCATAACCTTAGCACCAGCCTGAACCTGCTCGAAGCGATGCTGGAGGCCGAAGTCAAGACCATCATTTTTTCCTCGAGCGCTGCGGTTTACGGAATTCCCCAGGAAACACCGATCACAGAATCTCACCCGCTGAACCCCATCAATCCCTATGGGTACACCAAGCTCTTCGTCGAAAGAATCCTCCAAGATTATGAGAAAGCCTACGGCTTGAAATTCATTTCACTCCGCTATTTCAACGCCGCGGGCGCGGACCCGGGCGGGGAACTGGGCGAGATGCACGACCCGGAAAGTCATCTCATTCCCAATATCCTCCTCTTCCTGCTCGGAAAAAAGAAGGTTTTCGAGCTCTACGGAACGGACTTCGCCACGCCCGACGGAACGGCCGTCCGCGATTATATTCATGTCACCGACCTGGCTGAAGCGCACGTTCTGGCTCTGCAGAGGCTCCTGCGCACACCGGAAAGCGAGTCCATCAACCTGGGCGCCAGCCGGGGTCACTCGGTCCTCGAGGTCATTAATAAAGCCGAGGAAGTGACCGGCCTGAAGGTCGATTATCTGGCCCGGCCGCAGCGGCTGGGCGATGTGCCCGTCCTCCTGGCTTCCAAGGAGAA
>CAYOZW010000217.1:3560-5595 GCA_964408495.1 uncultured Eubacteriales bacterium | reverse complement strand
CAGCTTCTCTCCTACATCGATGTCCGCAATACCAACAGGACCTGGCCGGGTCGCCCCGACGGCCCGCTGATGGAAAAAGTCACTTACGCCGCCATGGAGATCATGCGCCGGGACAAAGTCGACCTGGCCTTCGATATTCACGGCGCCGAGACCATGTTCCCGGTGACCAACTGCATCGTGGCCCCGGATAAATCGATTAAGATCGCTACGCTCGCGTCGCTTACGGTCAAGGCCAAAGAAGGCTTTGACAATCACGTCGAACCTTCACCCGGCGGATTCCGCGGTCTATCCCATCGCGAAATCGGCGATTATTCGGAAACCCTTCCCTTTCTGCTCGAAGCTCCCATTCCCTTTCTTGATCAGCCGACCGGCCCCAAGACCGAAAAATTTCTGCTCGACGGCAAGGATCCCTTCCTTCTGCAGTTGGCCAAAAAACAGAAGCTGTTCGTCCCCTATGATGAGTCCGGATGGCCGCTCGAAAAGCGCGTCGGCCAGCATTGTTCGGTCATGCTGGAGATCTTCCGGCAATATGCGAAGAAAAATCCTGAACGGTCCATCTTGGTTCGGGGTATCCCGCGCTACGCCGAGCTCGTCGAAAACGGCGTCGGCCATTATTTTCGCGATCCCTCCGCCGCGGAAAAAGACCGAGTGTACATGAACTGAATATCCTTGAATGAATCCGGAGAGAGGACGACCTTGAGAAAAAGAACCCTGGTATTGCGGCTTAGCTTCGTCATCCTCGCTGGCTGTTTGCTGGTGGGCTTCCTGGCGATTCAGCCGGACAGCGGAGCCGGCTATTCCGGAAGCGAGCCCGAGGGCTGCACTGTGATCATGGTCGGCAGGGACGCCTCGACCGACGGGTCGGTGATGACCACCCACGCCGCGGACTGTGGCGTTTGCGACTGGACCTGGCGGCACGTGCCGGCGGCCGATCATCAACCCGGCGAAACCCGGAAGATCTACCATATTCACCAGATCCGGACCTGGCCGCCCTCTGAGGGGCTCAAGTGGGATCTCTACAAGAATGATTTCACCGGCCTGGAAATTCCGCAGGTTCCGCGGACTTTCGCCTTTCATCACGGCGTCTTCGGCTACCAGAACGAGCACCAGCTCTCTATCGGAGAAGCGACTATCGGGAACGCCCGCAAGATCTCCAACCGCACACCCGCCGCCAAGATCGACATCACCATGCTCACGCTTCTGGCCATGGAGAGATGCCGAACGGCCAGGGAGGCCGTCCTCTTCATGGGCGGGTTGGCCGAAAAACACGGCTACGGTTTCCACGACGGGGGCGAGATGCTGGCCGTCGCCGATCCCGGGGAAGTCTGGATCTTCGAGATCATGCCGGTCGGCCCTCTCTGGACTCCGGAGAGCGGCAATCCTGGAGCGGTCTGGTGCGCCCAGCGTGTTCCGGATGACCAGGTCTCAGTTTGTCCAAACGAGTCGCGGATCGGCGAGGTCGACCTGGAAAACACGGACTATTTCCTGGGTTCCTCCCATATGGTCTCCTTCGCTGTCGAACAGGATCTCTATGATCCCAAGAGCGGTCAACCCTTCAGCTGGAAGCGGGCCTATTCGCCCTCGCAGGGGGGCGCCAAGAGCAACCCGCGCCGGGCCCGACTTTGGCGCTTCTTCGACCTGGTGGCCCCTTCACAGAAATTCTCTCCCGACACGGAAAATATGGATTTTCCGTTTTCTGTGAAGCCCGATAAGAAACTCTCTCTCCATGACGTTATGACGATCATGCGGGACAAGTGCGCCGGCACCGAGTTCGACCCCCTCCGGGGGATGCGCGGCGGGCCTTTCGGAAATCCTTTCTACGATACCTCGACCCGAACCATCGGTACCAACCATGCCGAATATACAACGGTGACACAGTCACGGAGCGATTTTCCCGGTCCGGTCGGCGGTATCGTCTGGCTGGCCCTCGGCTCCCAGGACACCTCCTGCTTCGTGCCGTTCTATGCGGGAATCAACGCTATGCCAGATACCTACAGGGTCGGGGACCACTGGGAGTTCAGCCGGGATTCCGCCC
>CAYOZW010000217.1:1170-3550 GCA_964408495.1 uncultured Eubacteriales bacterium | reverse complement strand
TGGTCTATAACGCCGCAATAGAAGACGTCAAGGCCGCACAGGAGAAATGGGAGGCCGGGGCCATCGCCCGCACCCCCGAAATCGACAAACAAGCCCTGGAATATTATTCTCAAGACCCGGCCAAAGCAACAGAATTTATGACCGGATATTGCCTGGATAACGCCCGCAGCGTGGTCGATGCCTGGTGGGAGCTGGGCGACCGGCTGCTCGTCAAGTATAACAAGCTGGGTACATATAACGTCGAAAAGAGGTCGACCGAGAGGTCAAAGACCCAGACCGCTCCCGACTGGTGGAAAAAAATGGTCAAGGTCTACGACGCCATTCTCGAGCCGGCCGGTCGATGAATGATGTCCTCGTCAGGATCAAAGAAAGGAGACTGAAGGAACGATGAAAAAAAGAAACGTCATTTCCGTCACCGCGCTGGCCGTTCTGCTATTCGCAGCACTGATATCGGGGGGCGCCCAGCAGTCCCGGCCGGCCGCCCCGGCCCAGTATGATTTCGCCCCCGACACCTGCACGGTCATCATGGTGGCCAAGGGAGCTTCCTCCGACGGCTCGACCATGGCCACGCACACCTGCGACTGCGGGGTCTGCGACTGGACCTGGCGCCACGTCCCTGCCGCCGATCATCAGCCGGGCGAGACGCGGAAGATCTATCACATCAACCAGTATAAGACCTGGCCGCTCGAGGAAGGACTCAAGTGGGACCTCTATAAGAATGATTTCACGGGTCTCGAGATCCCCGAGGTCCCTCATACATATGGCTATCATCACGGGATGTTCGGCTACATGAACGACCAGCAGCTCGGTATCGGCGAGTCGACCATTGGCTGCGCCCGCAAGCTTTACAACAACACACCCACGCCCGCTTTCGACATCACCATGCTCACGCTTATGGCTATGGAGCGCTGTAAGACTGCCCGCGAGGCCGTCCACTTGATGGGCTCCCTGGCCGAAAAACACGGCTACGGATTTAACGACGGCGGGGAGATGCTGGCCGTTCATGACGCCAACGAACTCTGGGTTTTCGAGATCATGCCTGCAGGTCCTCTCTGGACGCCAGAGAGCGGGAAACCGGGAGCCATCTGGTGCGCCCAGCGCGTCCCCGACGACCATGTTTGCGTTTGTCCCAACGAATCACGGATCGGCGAGGTGGACCTTAAGAACGAGGATTATTTCCTGGGTTCGGCTCATATGATTTCTTTTGCCGCCGATCAGGGCCTCTACGATCCCAAGAGCGGCCAGCCGTTTAGCTGGAAAAGGGCCTACTCCCCGTCCGTTGGGTCGGCGGTCAGCAGCAACGGCCGCCGGGCCAGACTATGGCGGTTTTTCAACCTGGTCGCGCCTTCGCTTAAACTCAGCCCGGAAACATCCAATATGGATTTCCCCTTCTCGGTCAAACCCGATAAGCCGGTCTCTGTCCAGGACGTCATGGCGATGACCCGCGACCGGTCCCAGGGCTCCCAGTTCGACCGCGTCAAGGGACTTCGGGGCGGTCCTTTCGCCAACCCGAACTATTACGGAACGACGCGGACGATCGGCACGCCGAGCGTGGAATACACGACCATCACGCAGTGCCGGGGATGGTTGCCGGCTCCGATCGGCGGGATCATCTGGTTGAGCTTCGGGCTCCAGGAAACGTCCTGCTACATGCCTCTTTACGCGGGGATCACCGATGTTCCCGCCTCGTTCAAGGTCGGAGACCACTGGATCCTCAACCGTGACTCCGCTCGCTGGGCCTTTGATTACGTTGATTTTCATACCCAGGTGGTCTATAACGCCGCCCTGGAAGAGGTCAAGAAAGCCCAGGAGGAGTGGGAGGCCAAGACCGTAGCCCGGATCCCGGAGATCGACAAAGAGGCCCTCGCGCGCTACAACCGGTCTCCCCTCGAAGGGATCGGATATCTCGACGGGTTCTGCCTGAGCCATGCCGACAATGTCGTCAAGGCTTGGTGGAAGCTGGGCGACGACCTCTTCGTCCACTTCAACAAGCTCGGCTATTACAATCCCGAAAAACGGACCTTCGACCGCGGCCGGAACCTTTATCCGGAATGGTGGAAAAAGGCGATCAAGGTCTGGGACGCGATCACCGAGCCCAACGGCAAATGAAATGCTTTCTCCACCCCTTCTTGAATGGTGGGGTGACTTGACGATAGAATGAACATTGACCATCGGTTCTTGATGGAAGGAGGAGTACAGCAATGAAGACAACGAAATTCTTTTTGATCGGCATCTCCGTTGGGCTCTGTGTATCGATGGCCGCCTCGAGCGGCCAAACCACGGTTCCCAAGGCCAAGCTCCCGATCCTGACCACTTCGGCCGGTCAGAGCAACGATGTCACCACGGTCAACATCGTGCTCGAAGAGGCAGGCATTGGCTA
>CAYOZW010000217.1:0-1160 GCA_964408495.1 uncultured Eubacteriales bacterium | reverse complement strand
ATGAAAGCAGGCGTCGGCCTGGGCGACAAAGAATCGGGGCCGGGTTTCCATGTCGAAGTCTCCACCGACCTGGCCAAATTTCCCAAAGCGACACCCTACCAGACTGTTATTTTCGCCATCGGCGCGAGCCTTAAAGGCATGGGGGCTTCGGGACTGACCATCGAGACGGAAGAAAGTCGTCTCAAAAGGATCATTGATTACTGCAAGCAGAACAAAATCTTTCTCCTGGCTGTCCATGTTGGAGGAACGGCGCTCCGAGGCGCACCCGGGAGCGATAACGAGCGGATGATCGATGCCGTCGCCCCCTTCGCCGACTATATCATCGTGACCAAGGAGAGCAACAAAGACTCTCGCTTCACCAAGATCGCCGAGAGTAAGAAGATCCCTCTGAGCGAAGTCGATTACGCCCTCGACCTCGTAGCTATCATGAAGCAGGTTTTCGAGTAGCCCGCCACTGCATCGCGGGGGCATATCCGGAGACGATCGAAACGATAGTCGGTCCTCCGGCCTGAATTTTTTTCTCCGCCCCGAAGTGGGGGTTTGTCTCGACCGGGTTTCGAGGAGGAGGGAAGTTCCTATGGCCTGTCCGAGGTTCCTGAAAGTCAGCCTAGCTATACTGGTTCTTTTGCCGGCCGCGTTCTGGGGTGGACCTGGTTCCAGTGCCGGGAAGTCGTCCGGGCCGGAGGCGGTCCCGCTATCCCAGTATCTTGAGTTCGCGCGGGCTTCGGCCGATTGGGCCTGGTCTCACCATGATGAGCTCATCGACCGGTGGAGAAAGAGCTTCGACCCGGAAAATGTTTTTGGATACCGGCCGCCGGGGGGGCTGCTCGAGATGGCGGTCATCTCAGCGTTTCTCTACGAGAAAGAGAAGAGACCGGAATACGCCCAGCGGGCCAAAAAAATCCTCCTGACCTATGGCGACTATCGTTCCGCCTACCCGGACTGGGCCAAGGCGAGGCGGGCTGATTATGAGGAGGGTGTTCCGGCCTTGCCCGATTTTTTCACGATCATGCGATACATCAAAGCCTATGATGCCCTTCGCCGGGGCGGCGTTCTGAGCGCGGCTGAAGATAAAGCGATCCAGACAATGATCGCCCACAGCCTCAACTACCTCCTCCGCAGCCAGGAGTGGGGACCGATGTACCGAGCCGCCCTGCGGG
>CAYOZW010000216.1:0-5624 GCA_964408495.1 uncultured Eubacteriales bacterium | reverse complement strand
CGGCCAAAAAAGAACTGCATCAGCAGCCCGATGACGACGGAAAAGACGATAGCGCCCAGCGCCCTGGCCAGACCGATCTTCGCTCCGAGGACCTTGGCCGTCAGGATGATCGCCAGGATGTTGATCGCCGGCCCGGAATAAAGGAAGGCCGTGGCCGGCCCGATGCCGGCCCCGCGGGTGTAGATCCCGGCAAAAAGCGGCAGCACGGTGCAGGAGCAGACGGCCAGGATGGATCCGGAGACGGAGGCGATCCCATAAGCCAAGGTCTTTTTCGCCTTCGGTCCCAAGAGCTTGATGACGGATTCTTTGCGGATGAAAACCGAGATCGCCCCGGCGATGAAAAAAGCCGGGATTAGACAAAGGAGAACATGCTGGCGGGCATATTCCTGCACCATCAGGAACGCTTCCAACAGAGCGTTCTGGACGTTCAGCCGGGAGAAGGGGATGAAATAGACGGCCAGGAAAACGAAGATAAGGAGGAGGAGAATCTTTCTCTCTTTCACGGCTTTTTTCTGGCTGAAGGGGAACCGGACAGGCGTTCCGCGCGGACGCTCTGCTCGAGAGAAGCCTTTATCCGGGCGAGATCCCTGGTGATTTCATTCGACTCTGCCAGCTTTTCCTTCAGGAAATTTTTGATCAGGAGATCGAGGGCCGGCCGTGACCGTTCCGGGATGGCATAGACGATCCATCTTCTGTCCCGCCGGTCCTCGACAATGTCCGCATCCCGCAATATTCTCAACTGGTGAGAGATTCGCGATTGCTCCATCCCCAGGATGGCCGTCAGCTCGCAGACGCAGACCTCGTTCCGGAGAAGAACGGCGACGATGCGCAGGCGCGTCGGGTCGGCCAGGGCCTTGAGGGTTTTTATCGCGGACTTCATTTAATATTCATATATGAACATATTATCATATCCATGGAGAAGATGCCTGTCAAGGTTTCCAGGTCAGGGGAATGCCGAAGTCAGTCCGCGCCGGCGTATAGGTATCTTCTGACTTCGTTGAGGAGTATCTCCCGGTTGTAGGGCTTCGAGAGAAAGGAGACGATGGCTTTTTTCGCCCCGGTTTTTTCCTCTTCCTTAGAAATCAGAGATGACAAAAAGATAATCGGGATGTCTTTGGTCCGAGGATTCTTCTTCAGGACGTCCGCGACCTCCCCACCGTCCATGTCCGGCATCATGATGTCCAGGATGATGACACCCGGGAGCTTCCCCGCGGCCACCTCGAGCGCATCTCTTCCGTTGGAAGCGACGATGCAATCATATCCGGCGTTGCCTAGAGCCGTCTTCAGCATGTTCTGAGTAACCATGTCGTCGTCAACGATGAGAACGTTTTTCCTGTCCATTGGCGGAGGACTCCTTTATTATCTTAGGACCCAATAATAGGATGGAGTATCCCGGCAAGACAATACCCTAAAAAGATGATTCTGGGGGTGATATTTCGCGGCTTTCCTCATCAACGCTAAGAGCGGGAAAAAACTCTATGCTCCTGAAGTAGGCCGGCTTACGGTCCCGACGGTTTTGCTTCGGCCAAGGCCCGGGCGAAGGCCGGCCAGAAGGGGTCGACCCGGGGATGCTCGAGCGGCCGCTCCTTCCCCCCTTCCGCCAGGATGATGCCTTTGCTCTCGGCGATGACCTCGCCGACGACCGAAGCGGCGATTTTTTTCTTCGCTAGCTCTTTGAGAAGCCGATCGGCCTTGTTTTCCCTGCAGGTGATGATGAGAGTCCCTTCAGAAATGGAGGAATAGGGGTCCATCCCGAACTTGGAGCAGATCTTCTCGACCTCGTCGAGGACGATGATCTTGTCTTTCTCGATGCGCATGCCGACTCGCGAGGCCTTGGCGACCTCGTAAAGGCCGCCCCAGACGCCGCACTCGGTGGCGTCGTGCATGGCCGTGACACCGCGCTCCCGCGTCCCGACGGAGGCCGCTGTCAGGGCGTCCTCGACCACCGACATCTGGTAGAAGATGGCCTCGGCCCGCCGGCTGAAGGTCTCGCCGAAATATTCCCTGATCCTATCCTTAAATGCCAGGGCGAAAATACCCGCAGCCTCGATGGCCGCTCCCTTGGTGATGACGATGAGGTCTCCGCGCCGGGCCATCCGGGGGGTGACGTACCGCGATTTCGCGCCGATGCTGATCACCGTGGCCCCGCCGACCATCGGGTAATGACAGCCATCATAGCGGGCGGTGTGGCCGCAAACGATGGCGATGCCCAGTTTTTTGCACTCGGCGTCCATCGTCTTCCAGACCGTCTCAAGCTCGTCCCGGGTCATCTCCAGCGGCAGGTTGAGGTCGATCGAAAGGTAAGTCGGCCGGAGCGCCGAGGTGACAGCGTCCGAGCAGAGGATATGAATAGCGAACCAGGCCGCCCGCTCGAACCCGTACTCGGGGACGATGAACACCGGGTCGGTGGTCAGGGCCATGACCTTCCCGCCGCCGATGTCGACGACTCCGATGTCCACCCCGTGTTGGGGACCGACGAGAACCGACCTGCGGCGGCGCCCGAGGCGGGGATAGATCAGCTCATCGAAAACCTCCGCGGAGATCTTGCCCATTTCCGGAAGCTCGCTCGGCATTTTGGCCTCCTTTATATATAATGATGGCTGGCTTCTGATTATAGAATATTAAGCCAGGAGAAGAAACCGTGATCATCGCCGAGTTGGCTATTTTCCCGACGAGCGAGGGCTCTTCCGTCAGCCGTTACGTCAAGGAAGTCATCCAGACCATCGAGGCCTCCGGCCTGGTTACAGAAACGGGCGGGATGTCGACGGCTATCGAGGCCCCCGACCTGGAGACGCTGTTCCGGGTTATCAAAGACGCCCATCAGGCCCTCCTGAAGATGGGCGCCAAGAGGATCCACATCGACCTCCGCGTGGACCACCGGCTGGACAAGGAAGCGACCATCGCCTCGAAAAAGAGTGCCGTCGGGAAAAGTTAAGGGAAACCTGACTTCTCTTATTCAAGGAAAAATGGGGACGGTCCTATTTTTTTCACTATCTTTCTCCCTTCTCCTATCGAGGGAGAAGGAATTCCGAAAAATAGGACCGTCCCCATTTTTCACCATTTTTCAACGCTATTGATAGTGGACGCGTCTTCGGATATACTATCGGTAGCTGCTTTACTGAATTTATAAATTATATAAGTTAGATAGGAGAGGAGCCATGCCGGAGCCTAGACCCTTCACCGAGAACGCCCTCAAGATCCTCCGGGCCCGCTATTTCATGCGCAATGAAGAGGGGGGCTTCCTGGACAAGGATCCGGCCGACCTCTTCCGCCGGGTTGCCCGCTACATCGCTTCGGCCGAGAAAACAAAAAAGGACCGGGAGTTGTGGACCAAACGGTTCTTCGAGGCCATGGTCGCCCGCGACTTCCTCCCCAACAGCCCGACCCTGACCGGGGCCGGCCGCGACATGTGCCTGAGCGCCTGCTTCGTCCTGCCCATCGAGGACTCGCTCGATTCGATCTTCGAAACGGTCAAGAACGCCGCGCTCGTCCATAAGGAGGGCGGCGGCACCGGCTTCGATTTCAGCCGCCTCCGGCCCAAGGGGAGCTTCGTCAAGCGGACCCAGGGGATCGCCTCCGGACCGGTCTCCTTTCTCCGGGTCATCGACTCCGCCACCGAAGCGGTCAAACAGGGGGGCACGCGCCGGGGCGCCAACATGGGGATCCTGCGCGTCGACCATCCCGATATCGAAGAGTTCATCCGGATGAAGATCGACGGCCGCAGCGTCAATAACTTCAACATCTCCGTGGCCGCGACCGATGTCTTCATGGAAGCGGTCAAGAACGGCGGCGCCTACGACATTTTCGATCCCTACGAAAATAAAATCGTCGGCCGGAAAAAGGCCCGCCCGGTGTTCGACCTCATCGTCGAATCGGCCTGGGCGGTGGGAGACCCGGGCCTTATCTTTATCGACCGCATCAACGCCCACAACCCGACCCGGGGCCTGGGCGCCATCCGGGCCACTAACCCGTGTGGAGAGCAGCCGCTCCACGAGTTCGAATCCTGCAACCTGGGCTCGATCAACCTCAGCCATTATTTCAGCCCGCAGGCCAAGGACCTCTTCGATTGGGAACGGTTCGGCCAGACGATCGGTTGGGCCGTGCGCTTTCTCGATGACGTCATCGACGTCAACAAATATCCGCTGCCCGAGATCGAGCGGATGACCAAGGCCAACCGCCGCATCGGCCTCGGGGTCATGGGCTGGGCGGACCTCCTCCTCAAGATGAGGATTCGCTACGACAGCCCGGCGGCCCCCAAGCTCGCCGAGAAGGTCATGGCTTTTATGCACAAAAAGTCGGTGGCGGCGTCCGCACAGTTGGCCCAGGAGCGTGGAAATTTCCCCAACATCGCCAGGTCGGTGTACAAGGGGAAGAAGATGCGGAACGCGACCACCTTGACCATCGCGCCGACCGGTACGATCTCCCGCATCGCCGGCTGTTCTTCCTCGATCGAACCCGTTTTCGCCTTCGAGTTCACCTCCAAGATCATCGATGGAGAGATCAAAGACATCCATCCTCTCTATGCCGAGTGGAAAAGCTCTCATCCCAAGGCCCCTCTCCCCGACTATTTCCGGACCGCCCACGAGATAACGCCCGAATGGCACGTCCGCATGCAGGCCGCCTTCCAGAAACACGTCGACAACTCCGTCTCTAAGACGATCAACTTCCCCAACAAGGCTGAGGTCAAGGACGTGGAAAAGGCCTACCTTCTGGCCTACAACCTCGACACCAAGGGCATCACCATCTACCGCGACGGCAGCCGGGCCGAACAAGTGCTCTACAAGGCCTCCCCCGATGCCAAGCTCCACCCCAAGGACAGGCCGATCACTCTCCCCTCTGTGACCGATAAAATCAAAACGGGCTTCGGCAATCTCTACGTGACGATTTCATTTTACAACCAGAAGCCGTTCGAGGTCTTCACCTCGATCGGCAAGAGCGGCTACACGACCATGGCCGACGCCGAGGCCCTCGGCCGGCTGATCTCACTGGCGCTGCGGAGCGATGTAGATGTAAAAGAGGTCATCAGCCAGCTCAAGGGGATCGGCGGTTCGGAGCCGATCTTCACCGAGGGAGGGCTGGTCCAGTCCATCCCGGACGCCATCGCCAAGATCCTGGAGAGGCACCTTGGAGCCGTCCAGGGAAATTCCAAGGACATCTACCAGACGATCTGCAAGATCTGCGGCGCCACCCTCCCCGACGAGAAGTGCCCGGTCTGCCCGAACTGCGGCTGGAACCGCTGCTCCTGATCTCTAGAATCCGGCGGCCAGTCCCTCGCCCCTTGGGTCGGTCCCTCCCCAAAAACGGATCGGCTTCCCTTTCTTATCATACTCCACAGTGAGGCCATGGGCGTTGGTCAGGCCGCTCACGGCACGGACGTTATGTCCTCTGGCCGTGAGTTCGTCCTGAACGGCCTGAGAAATCCGCCCTTCCACCAGGAGGAAATCCGGCTCAGAGAAGCTGATGAAGGGGGCGGCCAGGGCCTCTTGGATGTTCATCCCGAAGTCGACAAGGTTCATGACCATTTGAGGAACCGTCTGTCCGATGGTGTGGCCGCCCGGAGTGCCGAGGACCGCCCAGGGCCTTCCCTCCTTAAAGACGATGGTCGGGCAATCGCCGGAGAGCTT
>CAYOZW010000215.1:0-5628 GCA_964408495.1 uncultured Eubacteriales bacterium | reverse complement strand
GGGGATGATCGAGTTCAGGACCGAAAAATTTCCCGAGGCCATAGGCTATTTTGACAAAGCGGTCTCGCTTTTGGATTTCCAGCGCGGTGAGGATGAACATGCGTTTTTTATAGAACCTCTTGCTTTGGCCTTATACAAGTCGGGCAATTTTGACAAAGCGCGCGAGCAGTTCGATAAAATCACTCAGCTGGCCACGGGTAGGCTTTATTACGGTGATGTCTATGCCAGGAGTTTCTGCATGCTGGGGAAGATCGCCGAGCAACAGGGAGATAAGGTGCACGCCCGCGAGAACTACCAGAAATTCCTCGAGCTCTGGAAGGACGCCGATCCGGGCAATGCCGAGGTCGAGGATGCCAAAAAACGACTGGCGGGGCTTTAGGCGCAGTTGAAATGGGTAGCAATAAAATATAAAATAACTCTCTCCGACATGGATCCGATCGGCGAGGTCGATCTACCGAGCGGGCATAACTCAGCGGTAGAGTGCCAGCTTCCCAAGCTGGGAGTCGCGGGTTCGAATCCCGTTGCCCGCTCTTCTTCTTTCCCTCCCGTCTTGCCTGACCTATAATACGGTTGAGGAAAATCGACGTGGATCCTTGGAGTCTTTTCATCGACCTGACCCCGCACCTCGGGTCTTTCAATATGGCCGTCGATGAATACCTATTCCGGCGGCTCGACAAGAATCCGCAGACAACCGTCCGGTTCTATCGCTGGGAGCGCCCCACGGTTTCTCTCGGCTACTCCCAGCGGGTCGAGGATGTCCTGGACCTTGAATATTGTAAAAAAAAAGGGATTGACGTTGTGCGGCGGATCACCGGGGGTAAGCTTGTCCTCCACTGGCGCGAAATAACTTATTCCGTTGTTTCTTCAGACACCGCTGCCTTTTCACCTACCCTGGCCGAGTCCTACAAGCGGATATCAGCGGCGCTCATCCTCGGGCTAGAAAAAATGAGATTACGGGTGAGACTGGCCGGGCCGGCTCCATCGTCTTATTCAAGAGGGAACATGCCCTGTTTCGCCTATCCGGCCCGCGACGAGATCGAGATTGAGGGCCGGAAGATCGTAGGCAGTGCCCAGAAAAGAGTAGGGGAGCGCTTCCTTCAGCATGGTTCGATTCCCCTCCACGGAGATGGGGGGCTTCTGGACCGCGTTTCGCTCTGCCGGGAAAGCGATCCCGGGACGAAAATGATAACGATTTCAGAGGCGCTGAGGAAAGAGGCCGATGCCGCCTGGGTCGTCGAGCGTCTCGTTGATGGACTGGCGGAATATTTCAAGGTTCGCTTCGAACCTCTGGTTTTTGACGCCGCAGACGAGCAAGCCATTCAGCGAATTCAGGAAAAGCGCTACGCCAACGAAGCCTGGACGATGGGGAGGCCCGAAGCCGCCAGTATTGATTTTCTTGATTTCGGGTGATACGATTGTGCCGGAAACCGAGGTGGACTGACGATGAATGAAATCGATGAACTCTCCAAGCTAGACGTCCAGAGCCTGCCGCCCTTGCGGCCGATGGTCATGGATGACCTTCATTGCAAGGCTTTGAAAAACCTCCACCTCGAGATGGGCACAGGCCCCGTGCTCTACCTGTTTTCGCCGTCCTATTCCGTCCTCAGCCCCACCCCGAATGAAACCGTCACCGATTTCATCACCAAGAAAGAGAGCCTGCTCGCCTACCTTAAGGAATCCATCATCCGGAACCTGGCCATTTATTCCGTCCTGCTGGACATTAACAGCTATTTCGTCGAACAGAACAGCTTCCTCGTCCTGGCGCGGCTGCGGGGGAAGGATTCGGGCGGCCGCCGCTTCGAAATCAAGTTTTACACCAACTCTCCGATAGAGCTGACCACCCACTACGAAGACAAAATCTATATCGGCAGGGATTTCATCGATCTCTTCAACTTCAAGCGCAAGCATTTCGGCGTTAAAGAGATGATAGTCTCCCTCAGGGACCAGAACGAGAAGATGATCGACAAGGCCCAGGATAAGCTAAAGAAGCCTCTCGAATACAAGTCCTTCTTCCAGGAGATCAAGGAAATCGTCGGCGAACTCCACTCTGAGAGCCTGCTCATTCTCCAGTCTCTTCCACCCCACCTCGACTTCGACAAGCTCGGCGATAAGGACATTATCGATATCAATGCACAGTACCGGACGATCAACCACTATATCATCGAGCTTCGCGACGAGGTCGAGGAGTTCGAGAACCTTCTCCATTTCCGGAAAGAGAACGATTTCGCCCGGTATGTGACTAAGTATAAGAAGGACGTCACCAACCTAATCTCCTATTTCAACATCAAGATCACGGGCTGTCTGACCCAAAAGATCTATCATTTTAAGGGCAAAGAATAATAGCGGAACGGCGAGGGGATAAAAAAGAATTAAGGTGACACCTAACTTAATTCGCGTGCGATCTCAGTAGTATCCCTGAATTAAGTTAGGTGTCACCTTAATTCGCGGACCGTCCCCCCTTATTTTTTAACGGGCGGGGCCTCTTTCGACGCGGATATCGCCGTAGGTGGTGGACAGCAGAATATGGGGGGCGCCCGAGACATCGGAAAAGCCCTTGGCCGTTGTCGCCCCGTCCTTCTGCTCGATGGTGACGTCTCCTTGGAGTTGCCAATGAATATCGCTGCTCTTGGTCTCGGCTTCAAAGGGGTAACGGCCGTCGCCGGGCCAGAAGAGCGTGATCGGCGAGTAGGTGGCCTGGACCTCGAGAGGGCCGGTGAGCAGGAGGGGAGTGAGGGTGATGTCTCCGTGCGAGAGAACGAGCGTCGTCTTCCCGGAAAAATCCGTCAGACTGATGTCCTCGTAAGTCGAGGAGACGGAGATACTCTCGCCGACGATGTCCCGCCCAGTCGTCTCGACGTGCTTTCCGTCAAGGCGGAGATTGCCCCTGATTGAGGCCAGGCGGACCGCCGCGTAGGTGTCGATAATCTCAACGTCGCCGTTTATATCTGCGGCCTCTATCGAAGAGTGATATCCATCGATCCGGACCGGGCCAACCCTGCGGAGAGTGATCTTCTCATAGGTGTTGCGGACCTCGACCGGCCCGGGCAGGTCCTCGCCCAAGATCTCGCAATGGGGGCCCGTGATGGTGACCCTTTGGTTTCCGCCCCGGACATCCACCAACCCGTAGGAGTTTTCGATGTTCACTTCACCTTCCACAGACCTGGCTTTTATATCGGCGTGCTGGCTCCTGATCGTGCAGTTCGACTGTATGCCGGAGATATCGACGTCCTCGTAGCTGTTTTCGATCACGATGCCGCCCTGGATGTTCGCTGCGTTCACTTCTCCATGGCGGTTGTCGATCATCGTTTCTCCCACCTGGTCTGTCCTTACGCTGCCGTAGGAATTAGTCACTTTGACGGCCATCCCAGAAGGCACGGTGATCCGGAAGTCGGTATCGAAATTCCGCCTCCTGAATTCGGATCGGTTGGTGGTGATGGTGACGGCGGAATCGTCCCTGGTGATGACGGAGTGGAGCTTGTCGGCTACCTCCCGTGCCCTCTCCTCGTTATTCCTGCGGATCCTCTCTGTGAAGGTGAAAGTGATTCTGTCGGTCTCGGTTCCCTGAACCTCGACTTGGCCGTGGGCGTTGAGCACGCGAAGAGAAGCGGGAAGGGGCGGCTCGATCACCTGGGTATCTTCGTAGGTGTATTCGTTGAAGTCGAAATCGAAGATACCGTCCCAGGTGACGTCGATCTTCCCGGACTGGACATGGTAGGCGAACACCCCGGCGGCGATGATGAAAATGAGAAGGATGATCTCTTTGGCTTTCATGGTCAGTCCTGCTCGGGTTTTGGTGCCGCCATCCCTTCCTTTCGTTCCTTGATCCCGAAATAGAGCTTCCAGGCTCCCCAAGCGATCAGAATCAGGGGCCAAAGCCGGAAGATATTCTCCCAGGCGTCGACGCCGAAATTTTCCAGGATGAAGAGGAGACCGATGACGATGAGGATGATTCCCCACGCCAGTGCGCTGCGTTGTTTTCTTGCCATTGGAACCTCCCTGTGCCGTTCTTAGTCTTTCTTCGAGAGATAGTCGAAGATGAGCTTGGCGCCGATGATGATGACCACCAGGGGCCAGAAATCCCAGATAGTCTTATAGCTGATGACCTCGAAATTGCCGAGTAGCAGGATCCCTCCCAGGGCGATCAACAGGATGCCCCAGAAGATCGAACCCGCGGTTACTGCCTCGGTGGAGATCGTGGTATCTTCTTCTTCGACTTCTCCTCCGAGCACGGCCCTGCGGTTGATCTTGTTGGCCACGTTGACGGAGTCGATGATCTGAAAAATGTAGAATGCCCCCAGGAGAATGCCGGCGAAAGGCTGGGCGCCACCCTGTGGCTGCATAGTGACCAACCCGGCGAAGACGACAAGGTAGATCAGCGCTTTCATGACCTCTCCGTTGTAGAAAGGCCCGACTCCAAAGGGGAAAAAGAAGGACAGCAAGAACGCCAGGACCGGAGATTTGCGGGGCTTTGGCAGAACGACCTTTTCTTGGACAATGACTTTTTCTTCCATTGTGTTACCTCCTACTGTTTATAAAGGATTATCCTCGTTTCCGCCGAAGATCTTCCAGTCCTTGACGGAGACGATGATGTTGTTGGCGGTGTCACCCAGGCGGTCGGTGAATGATCCGGCCCGGGCATAGAGTTTTTCCACCTGGCTGTAGCCGGTGTGGATTTTCTGGTCGATGGTGCGGTCGATGGCCTTCTTGTTCGGGTTGAAGAGATAGAAGGAGAGGAGGGTCATGAATATGGCGCCGGCCGCGAAGACGGGCTGGAGAGAAGGCTTGAGGAAAAAATCGAGGGTGAGAGAGAACTTTTTCTTCCGTTCAGGGATGGCGGCCAATCGGCCCCACAAGCTAGGGCTGACCTCAACCTCGGGGAATCCGGACAGGGCTTGCTGAGCCCGCCGCAAAATACCGAGCAGTGAGGAGCAGTCTGGACAGCCCGCGAGATGGCCCTCGACCAGGGCCTTTTCCTCCGGATTCAGCTCGCCTTCCAGGAAAGCGGAGAGGAGTTCCTCGATCCGTTCACATCTCATGGGCATCCTCCTTCCTGTCTTTGAGGATCTTGGCCAGCTGGAGACGTCCCCGGTTGATCCGCGACTTGATCGTTCCCAGCGGGAGGCTCATGATCTCGGCGACTTCCTCGTAGCTTTTGTCCTGGATATCTCTGAGGATGACCGCCATCCGTGTCTCGGCGTTGAGATGGTTGAGGCCATCCCAGACGAGCTTCCGGTCGGCCTCCTGCATCAGCCCTGACTCCGGGCTGTGAGCGGCTTCGGGAGAGGCGAAGTGTTCGTCGAATTCGTCGCGGTGGGATTTCTCCCATTTCGTCCGGCGGTAGGTGTCGATGAGGTGGTTCTTGGCCAGAGTCAGGAGCCAGGCGGAGAAATTCCGCTCGAAATCGTACCTGGGAAGGACGCCGTACAGTTTCAGGAAGATGTCCTGGGTCAGGTCCTCGGCTTCCTGGTAGCTGCCGGCGAACTGGTAGGCCAAGTTGAAAACCCGCTTGGAATAGGCGTTAACGAGCATTTCCCAGGCTCCCTGCTGGCCTTTCAGGCATTGTTTGATGACCTCGTTCAAGTCCACTCACTTCACCCCGATAGACGAGATTAGCCGGTCGAAAGTTCC